>JACTND010000130.1 GCA_014584305.1 Planctomycetota bacterium
GCTTGCCGCCATTAGCCAAATCGTTCGGCGTGCAGTTGGCGTTCGGATCGGATGGCCAGCCGCTGGACAACCCCACAGGCGGCGCGGCCTATTACGACCCATGGCGTTTCGCGAAATATGCGCACGATACCGAAGACCATTTTAACGGGACTCTGGTCGAGTCGTTGTCTTACGGTGTGGAACTTGATCCCGACCATACCAGTCGGCCGCGGTTCGTCAAACAGTACAGACGCGTGATGGACAATCACGTCAGGGGTCAGAAACACAACACCGAGCATCGTAGCGGTTACGCGCGTCAATACGGTGGTGGCGGTTATCAAGACCTCACGCCTTCGTACGACGTCTGGCCGGAGCCAGATGCGGGCTCCTGCGACAACGCCACACAGGCGATAGAACCTGCCTGGCTTTACCATCACGACTGCTATCTGTCGCCGCTTTATCGCGGGTTTGTGATTGACCCCACACCCAGCGGGATGAACCTTTCGTCCGTTCCTTTGCACAGCAAGACGGGAAAGAACTCCCCCGCAGCCCTCAAAACCAGCGCCACCTCTCTGCGCCGGTAGCGGCGTTGATTATTTTCGTGAGAATGGCATCAAAGGCCATCTATCAAAACCGTCCAGCCCAGCCATACAATGGGTAGCTGTGGCGTTTTTTGGTGCGTGAGAGTCGCGTACGTTTGGAAAGGAATGGTTGATATGTCGTCGATGTGTGTTCGTGTGTACAGTGTTTCGTGGTTCATTCTTGCAATCGCGTCCAACGCGGCACTTGGGCAGGAGGCGGCTGATTGGAAAAAGTTTGAGTCCAAAGAATACAAGTTCTCGGTCGAGTTTCCCCAGGCCGACGTTCAATCGCAGGATACCGAGAATGCGAAGCATTTCTTTGCCGCACTCCCCGGAACTGATACCGATTTTCGAGTCGGCGTAAGCGACGTCGCTGAACCGCCGACCAACCGCGAAGAAACCGTGGCGCTGATGCACCGCATCCGCGATGGTGTCGCCGAAAGTTTTGAAGCCAAAGTCAGCGGCAGCAAAGAAATCGATTTTAAAGGCCTGGTTGGTTTGCAGTTCACATTGAATGTGTCGATCGAAGGGCAAGACCTGGAGATGGCCTGCCGATACTTCATCGTTCGCGACCAGTTGTATCAAATCATGGTCGTTCGCTATCCGACGTTAGATTTGGCGAAGGAAACGCAACGGTTCTTTGATTCATTGGAAATCGTCCAGTAGGCAATTGCGGTTGCCAGCGAAACTGGCGAGTATTTTGCCAACTCCGGTATTCGCATTCGATTCATTCGGATCGAGTGCGAGTACCCATTCAATGAGATCGCGTTCAAATTGGGAACAGCAAGCGCGCAACTTCCGATTGCATAGGCGACGCGGAGTTGTTGTGCCCTGGCTGATGACTGGATGCCGTTTGGGCGAATGGCGGGCTACACGCGCCGTAAGGCTTCGATGGGATCGAGCTTGGCCGCTTGTCGCGCGGGATAAATACCAAAGATGAGTCCAACGCTCAAAGCGACGCCGGCCGCGACCATCGGTGCCCAAGCGGTTATCCGGGTTTCCATACCCGATAGTTGCGCTACCAAGGCTGGCGCGAATAGTCCGACGCACAAACCTAACAGCGTTCCGATCAGCGACAGTGTGGCGGTTTCGAACAAAAACTGTATGACAATGTCGCTTTGCCGTGCGCCCAAGGCCCGACGGATGCCGATTTCTTGAGTGCGTTCGCTGACGCTGGCCAACATGATATTCATGATGCCGATCCCGCCGACTAGCAACGAAATGGCGGCCGTCGCACCTAAAACAAAATTGAAGATGCGCTGAGTGGCGGCGGCTTGTTCTAGCAGATCCAAGGGAATCGTAATGGCAAAGTCGCGCTGGGGATGGTTTTTGACCAGGAGGCTCTCTAGTGCCGCCGCCGTTTGCTTGACGTCGTTGATTTCGCGGACCTGCACGGTAATCTGACTCAACTGCATCCGTTCAAAAGACTGATTGCGTTGATCGAATTTGAACAGTAGATCTCCGTGCAAACTGCGGTCGGTGGCTAACGGCAAGTACAAATCGCGGTTGTAGTCTTGGGCGGACAGGCTGGAACCAATGCCGGCGGACGGGTTTTTGTATCGAGTTACTCCCACTACGCGGCAGAGACTTAATTCACCCACTTGTACCGTTTTCCCAACCGGATCTTGGTACCGGAACAACGTGTTGGCGAGCTCTTCTCCCAGCACGCAGACGTTCGCCGCTGTCCGATTATCATTGTCCTCTATGAACCGGCCGCGGGCTAAATCCAGGCGATTGCTGATGAAATAGCTGGGCATAACGGCGACTACGCGCCCTTGAACGGCATACGGTCCGCTGCGCAGCTCCTGCGGATAGTCGCGCATCGGTGTCACGGATTGCAGGGCAGGGATCGTATCTGTTACGCATCGCAAGTCTTCGTAGGTCAGCCCATAGCGAATTTCGTCGCGGTTGCCGCCTTGTCCGGCGGTAGTTGATCGATCAAGCGGTTTCACGCTGCGCACAATCACGTTCTTGACCCCCAGCGACGCAATCTGTTGCTGCGCCTGATAACTCGCTCCTTCGGCGACCGCCAACATAACGATCACGCTGGCTACGCCGAACACCAAGCCCAATACCGTCAGCAGCGAACGGAGTTTGTGCATTTGCAAGCTGCGAATCGCCGTCTTGACTAGGCCCTGAATGCGGTACCACCAACTCATGGGCCACCGTCCGCCGTGGCAGTATTCGCCAACGCGCCGTCGTCGGTGGCGGCAGGGGGAGCGGGAGCCGCACCAGGAAATTCCGATCGTTCTTGTTCACCGAAATCGGCCAGGCCGCGTTGATAGGCGTCCAACACCACGCGCTCACCTCCGGCCAGACCATCGACAATCTCGACGAACGCATGGGTCGAGCGACCGACCTGCACCGCCTGTCGGCGGACGGATCCTCCCTCGATCTGATAAACGTAAGTTTGCCCCAAATGCTCGGTCACAGCATTGATCGGTACAGCCAACACGTTCTCATAGCGACCTGCGTGAATGGTTACTTGCGCGGTCATTCCCGGTTTGAGGTTCATTCCGGCAGGAAACTCGTTGATATGCACGATGACTTCATACTTTTTGGCGTCCAAGAAGCTGCTGGCGGCCAATTCGGCGACAAATTTTACTGTCCCCTGCAACTGCACGTCCGGGAACGCGTCGATGCGCATGACCGCCGGCAATCCCGGTTTAATCTTGTTGACGACCGATTCGTGGATCTGAAGTTTGACCTGCATGCGTGTCAAATCGGGCAGTATAAAAATGGACTGCTCACGAAAAACGGTGGCCCCTTCTCGAATCCGCCGTTCGTCGTCGTACCAAGGCTGGTTGGCATAGGCCACCGTACCGGCTTGGGGCGCTTTCAGTTCGCACAACTCTTTCGTCTGTTGCAGTGTTTCCATTTCGGCGGTCAATAACTGCACTGCCGCTTCCGCATTTTGAATATTGGCCTCTGCTTTCCGCAGTTCGGCCGACGCCGTCGTGAGGGCTCGTTCGTGTTTGCGCCGCGCTTCGAAGGCTTTGGCTCGATACTCGGTCATTTTCCGTTTGTAATCAAAGTCCTCCAGAACGCGCATTTTCTGTTTGTCGCGATCGACGCGATACTGCATACTGTTGAATCGCAGCTCCAACTCGCGCAATTGTTCTGGCGATCGGAATCCCTTCTTGACTAAGGACCGCATGTTGTTGAGTTCGTCCCGCGTCTTTTCCAGCTCGGCCTCGCCTTCCAAAATCTGACGCTCCAAATCGGTCTTTTCCGCAATAAAATCCCCGTGCTCGTATTTGTCTAAATCCAGCTCGGCCAGATTCAATTCCAGTTCGGCCGCCGCGATGTCGCTCTCGTTTTTGTTCTTTTGAATGTCCAGGTCTTCCTTAGCTTGAGCCAGCTTGCCGTGTGCTTCGTTTAATGCGATCGACTTCTCATTGATCATGCGATCGACTTCGGCGCTGTCGAATCGCACCACCACTTCGCCGGCCTCGACGAATGTTCCTTCGGGCACGATGAAAATGATCTTGTTCGTGTAACCCGGCAGTTCACAGCGGCCCTCGACGGTGTTCTGACTGGCCACTGTTCCGCGGTCCACAACGGTGTCTTCAATCGCCCGGCGCGATACTAGATAAGTCAAAGAATTCACAGACAAAGCAGACGCGGGGCGCAGCCAGCGCCAAGTCAGATAGCCACCGCCAGCGGCCACCGCCAATAGCACCATCCACAGGCCGGCTCGCGCGAGTCCCTTACCCATTGCTCATCTCTGCCAGGGAATGCCTTTTGCGGGCCACGAATTGAAATTTCCGTCGGATGATCATCATCCCAATTGCCTTCGTCTGTTTCCGTTTCCATGGCTTCGCCGGACGGCGACGACCAAAACTGCGGCATGGATGGATTCAGCCGCCCGGCGTCGAGTGTGACGCGGCCGCTGTCCAGTTGATCCAGTCCTGATTTCTCATTAATCCATTTTCCTCGATCATCCAAATAGAGCAACTCTAAATCGACAAACAGGCGTATTTTGGCTGTTTTGTAATCAATCCAGTTGCTGATCAAGTTGTTTTTCGCGGCCAATAAACCTTGTAATGAAGTCAACAAGTCACGGGTCAAGTTGGAGTTCGCCTGATTGGATGTTCGCAAATTAAACTTGGCTTCATCGACCTGCCGCGTCACCGCGACGTACTGTTGCCGGGCAATCTGGAAATTCAAGCGGCTGATATCCAAGGCGCGCAAATCGGCGCGGACGGCGGCCGCGACGGAGTCTTCGATCGACAGCAACTGCCGCCGGGATTGCTGATAGGCAATCTCTGCCGCTCGAAAAGCATTTCGTTCATTCAATCGATTGAGCGGACCGTCCAAGCGAACACCCAGCCGATAGCTGTTGGCCGACGAATCAATCCGAAACGCGTTGTCCTTGGTTGGATCCGTCGCTATCGTCGCTTGTCCGGATAGGTCCAACTGGCTCTGCAAGGCGTTGGCGGTAACTTCCACGCGGCGAAAGGCGTCCACCACCCGCGCCCGCTCGTTCATGATGTCCAAACGATTGGCCTGCGCGAATCGCACAGCTTCGGCTGGTTGCACCTCTAAGGACTCCAGTTCGATCGAAAACAGACGCACCTGCGATTGCGCCAAATACAAATCGTTGACATGCTCTTGAAGTTCGCGCCCGATCCGCTCAAGTAACTGACGCCAGGCCAGCGCCATGTCGCCGTGGTCCACTAGTCGCAGAATATCCTGCTTCCACGTTTTCGTGGACCAATCCTGAATCGCCTCGTGCACCTCATCCAACCGTAATTGCAAATCGTCCCGCACGCGCTTTTGCAACGCCACATCGAAGCGATCATCCACCGAGAGATGCGCGGCTGGTCGTTGCTGCAAATCGGATGACCATCGATCCAACTCGGCGCGCATGTTGGGAAGCAAGGTGGAAACGGTGGCAGCCAACGCTTCCGCATCCTCGATCCATCGAAGCATGATCTCCCGATCCGGGAGGTCGTCCGGTGGCAGAAAGTTGAGCATATCCGTATACAATGCTTGGACCTCGGCATCGAGTCGCTGGACGTCAGACCCGGCGAATTCGAATGCAGTCAGCAACGACTCGTCCAGTTCCAAGTCCAGCCATGGTGGGAGGCCTAGTAGGAACTTGAATGAATCCAAAGCGTTGGCCAGCGCTTGTTCGGCAGAAAAGAGATTGATGCGCCCGGATTGATAGTCCTGAAACACCTGATCGACCTGGATCTGAGCCACCATTTTGCGCTCGAAGAGTTCTTCGTGCTCTTGTAGGTTCAATTCTAGGCTGTCCAAATTGGCCCGCAGGTTTTTGATCGATTGCACTTGTGCCAACAAGTTGTAGTACCGGCTGACCACTTCGAAATAGAACTCGCGTCGAAATCGCGCAAATTGCCGAACTTGATACAGCAAGTCTCGTTCGGCTTGGGTCAGGCCTTCCAACCGAACATGGCGGCAGGCGCCGCGCAAAAGCGGCATCGTAAATGCAGCCACGATTGCCCCGCCGGCTTGTTGAAATCCGTTGGGGCCCAGTTCGAATGCAAATGCGTTGACAATGTTGGTCGCAAATTGCCCCCCGGCCGCCATTTGCCGCTCGAACCCCAGACGGTCGGACAGCGTCAATAGTCGCGAAGCGGATGCACCGTCACCTGTAGCCGAAAAGTCAGCCTCCGTTCCGCCAGCCCATTGCGTGTCGAACTCAAACCGATTGCCGGTCAACGCCAACGCCGTCAGGTAAACGTGTTCGTACTGCGTTTGGAATTCCCGGCTGTGCAATAGAGCTAAATCGAGGGACAAATCGAGGGACAACGGTACCCTGCCCTGACTATCTCTCGGTAGGTAAGTAACCCAAGCTTCGTTTTCCGTCACCTCAGCAGTTGGTAGCTGATCCCAGTACCGGTGGTTATGGAATCGATACGGGTGCCGCATCCAGAGATTGGCCGCCGGATCGTCACAGGGCAAAACTTGGCAATCGGGGGCAACCGGAAGGCTATGGCGCGAACGAGCATCCGGTTCGACCATTCGGGGGGGCAATTCCCATCGTGGGTCAATCAGGCGGGATTCGATCAATTGGTACGCGGCCCGATCAGCGCGCTGGCGGTAGTACTGCCGCCCGCAACCACACAGGGAGAGTAGTGCGAGGATCATGAGCAGGGTGAATGCCATTCGACGGCAACACTCGTCCACCCCAAGTGAAACCTTGCATCGTTTCATACCGTTCCCTGGCTCAATCCACCGCGCGCATCACCTCCCTATAAACATTATCGGTTACGTCAACTAGCAACTTTGCGCAAACTTTACCGCCTCCCTTCAAGTCCAACAAAAAGGACAGGCATAATTGTAAAGTTGAAAAACCGTGGGAAAAACGGTCTACAATTGGTTGACGAACCTAAATTCGACTAGATTTGGTAAACGGCAACCGCGCTTGGGAAAACATGCGCGCCTGCAAACCTATTATTTTCACCAAACCCGCTAAATTACGCAGATTTTCCATTTTGACTCTGGTTGGTGGCAAGAGTTACTGAGGGAGTTTGCCTCGCTTTTCTTCCAAGGCCGTCTTTCTACCGAGGTCTCTGTTGCTGTTCTGGCTCACGCGCACGCGCCGCTAATCGGGAGGCGAGCTAATCGCTTGCGGTGTTTCGGATACGACAAACGGCCAGAAAAGCCGCATTTTCCCGGAAAAAGGGGAGTTGTTTTTAATGCCTGTCCTTTTATTTGGGGGGTTAGCGGTCGGAGTAGACGCGGGTGCTTTCTTCTTTGGTGAGATCGATTTCGCGGCCGTCGGCCTGGAGGTTGGCGGAAATACGGTGGTCGCCGGGCGCGAGGCCTTGGCCAGTGATAGAGACGACCACCTCTTCACTCGGATTCAAATTGGCAATGGAGGGGAATACGACTTGAGTTCCGCGAATTTCCGCGGATAGCCCGCCATTGACGCGCGTCGGTTTGATTCCTTGTTCAAAATTGACCACGAGGCGTACGTTGCTTGCTGGTTTAGTCCCCTGATTGATGATCCGAATGCGATAATCCGTTTGGCTTCCCACTTCGATATGGTCATCGACATCGTCGATCTCGAAGTGGACGTCCACCAAGTGTTCCACCGCCAACTTATGCAACAGCGATTCCTTTTGGCGCAAGTCGGATGTGGCGATGAATTCAATGTCTTGGGCACCAGTTTCGCCCGGTTGAATGTCGAGGCGGACACTGGCCGACTGGCCGGCGTTCAATTGCGCCAAACTCCAATACACAGCATGAGAGCCGGGATCATATTGACCTTGGTTATTGGCGTTGGTGAACTTGAGTCCGCGCGGCAGTTTGGCAATCAAGTCGATGTTGGTAGCTGGCGCTGTTCCGCGATTGGAAATCGTGAACTCGAAATTCGCATCTCGTTTGAGATAACGTTTATTGGGACCATTGCTGGTCACCTGCAATTGCGGCGCAGTCACTTCTATTTCCGTAGTGTGTTGGACTGGAGCCAGGCCTTCGGCGACCGCTTGAATGACATTCCGCACCAAGCCGACTTGGACCGCTTGCAGTGTCAATTGAACACGGCGCGATTGGCCCGGTGCCAACGTGCCGAGGCTGTATTCGAGATCGCGAAACTGATCGGAATAGCTCAATTGCGAAGGAACATTTTCTTGGATGACAACGTCCTTCGCCGCACCGTTCCCCGTATTCTTGACAGTAATGTCGAGGGTTACCTTGTCACCGATTAATACGCGACCTGGTGCCGTGTGTTCGATGGTTAGGATCGGTTGGGTAACCGTGGTTCGCATCGACGCCCTGGTGGCGAAACTGATTTGAGCTACCGAACCGATTTCGCCTGGCCGGGTCGGGCGGAGGTCGAATTCAATGAGCCGTTCTTCGCCGGGTTGTAACGTTCCCAGATGCCATTGAACTTGGCCGTTCGCTGTTCGTTGTCGGGGTTGAGGGGTAGAAGAGACGAATTCCGTTGCTTCCGGAACGTGATCATCGACGACGACGTCGTCGGCAACAACGCGGCCAATGTTGCGAACTACCAAGCGGAACTT
>JACTND010000272.1:0-8541 GCA_014584305.1 Planctomycetota bacterium
CCCAGGGAAGCGGGTGCTTTATCGACTGGGACTTGCGGTGGCTGCAATTCAACGTCGGCGCCAATGGCTAGTGATGGGTCCAACCCATACCAACGTGGCGACCAAAGCAAGTTCAGCGATTCTGGTTGTGATTCCGTCGTTCGTTGTGCGTCGCGTTTCCGTTTGCGGCGTGGCATGGCGTTAGTTCCTTCGGCAGCGAAAGGGCATTCCCAAACGCCGAGACGCCAGAGCTGTTCCGCGGTTGTCTCGGCCGATTCGAACAAGAACGCTTGCCAGCCAGCTTCTTGGGCAGCGGCGACATTCTCCCAGCGATCGTCGGTGAAAAAAATGTGGTTGGCGGGCACACCGGCGCGGACCGTGGCCAGTTCGTATATTTGTGGTTCGGGTTTGGCGACGCCTGCCTCAAAACTCAAAACGAATTCCGAGAAACGCTCGCGGAGTTGTGGAAAACGGTCATTGGTCACGAATGACCAATGGGCGTCACACGTGTTCGACAAGACGCCCATGCGCCGCCCTTCGCGATGCAATCGGTCGATCAAGGGCCAGATAGCTTCGTTCGCCCAAAATATATCGCTCGCTGCCAGGGCAAACGCCGCGACGTCCACGTTCGACCCGGTGCGCCGACAGAACTCCGCGCACACCTCTTCGGTGGTCAAGTGACCGATTTCATACCGCGCTTGCAACTCCCCCTCAAACAGCACGGACCAGACACGTTCGGCCGACAGTTGGGCCAACTCGGCTACTTGGCGGCATGCACGCCGATGGTCGAAATTGATCAACACATTGCCCAAGTCGAAGTAGAAAAACTCGATCACCGTTCGTCCTATTCCAAGTGTCCAGTGACGATGTTAGGTCCGAAAGTCCAGCCATAGCATGCACTGGTTCCGCCCGATCGGAGCGGAGCATCCACATATTGTCAGTCCATCCGTCCAGGCGGACCGAGGAGAGCCAGTCGCCGCCGGCGATTGTCTTTTTACACAATTACCAGTGATATAATGTCATCTCGTAAATAGCAATCGTGCAGTGGAGACTACATGAAAACGACGACCCAAGTGAAACCAGCCAATTTGCAGGAGCTCATCGACACGGGATGGCAATCGAAGCCTGTCAAACAGGAGATCCGCGACAATTTTCTTCGGATGTTGGAACAAGGAGAAGAGTTATTTCCCGGAATCGTCGGCTATGAAGATACGGTGATCCCAGAAATCAATATTGCGCTGTTGTCCGGCCATGACATGTTGTTCATGGGGGAAAAGGGTCAGGCGAAGAGTCGGCTCATGCGGTCCTTGGTCCGGTTTCTGGATGAGGAGTTGCCCTATGTGGATATACCGGGTGCGCCGTTTCATGAGGATCCTTTGCGCCCGATCAGTTCCGTTGCCCGGCGGTTTGTATCCGATCGCGAACCCCGTGAGATTCCGATCCGATGGTGGCGGCGCGAAGACCGTTACGTCGAGCGTCTGGCCCCCGGCACCAAATTTGCGGACATCATCGGCGAGATCGATCCCGCGAAACTGGCGGCAGGGGCGAGCATGGCGGCCGAGGAGGCACTCCATTTCGGTTTAATCCCGCGCATGCATCGAGGGATTTTTGCGGTGAACGAGTTGCCTGAGTTGGACGAGTTGGTTCAGGTGGGGCTGTTCAATATCTTGGAAGAACGCGATGTTCAGATTCGCGGTTATCCAGTGCAGTTTGACATCGACGTGTTAATACTGTTTTCCGCTAATCCTTCTACCTTTAACCGCAGCGGTAAAGTCATCCCGCAGCTCAAAGACCGGATTGGCTCGCTGATTCAGACGCATTATCCGCGCGATCGAGAATTGGGAATTCAGATCATGGAGCAGGAGGCCAATATTAATTTGGATGGCGAATATCCAGTGCGCGTCCCGTTATTCATGAAGGAGATTTGCGAGCAGATCACGATCGAAGCGCGACGCAGCAAGTACGTCGATCAACATAGCGGAGTCAGTGCCCGATTTAGCACGGCCAACTTTCGTACGATGGTGGCCAGTGCCCGACATCGCGGCGTCTTGCTGGGGGAACGCCCTGCTGTCCCGCGCATCAGCGATTTGGGGCACATTTATGCGTCGTCGTTGGGAAAGCTGGAATTGGACTTGATGGGAACACACCAGGTCAGCGAGCGGCAAGTGCTCGATGCAGTGACGGCGTCCGCGATCAAAGGAGTGTTTGAAGAATACGTTTCGGCGCATGGATTAGAGGCCATTACGAGCGTCTTTGCGAAAGGCGTCAAAATTGAGGTTGGCGACTTGGTTCCCTCCGGCAAGTACGCTTCTTTGGTGCGCCGAGTACCGGAAATCTGGAACAAAGCGTTTGAGGTCAACGCGTCCAACGACGAAGCCGTGCGGGCTTCCTGCGTCGAGTTCATTTTGGCGGGCATGTACGCATTGGACTTGATCAGCCGTTCTCAATCCCATGGTCGGGTAAGCTATGAGACCTAATCGAACTATCGGCGGCGTCATCCACACCTATCAGAAGTACGATCCCGTCCGCCTGCCGGGCCCACTGACCGAGCAACCCGATTTGGTGACTCCCTTGATGGACAGGTTGCTGGCCTACGGGAGTATTCGGCAGCTGACGGAGGAAGAGTTGGCGCGGGCGATTCACCTCGACCCTGGCCAACTGGCAAACCTTGGACCGAGTCTCGACTACTTGCGCGCCATTCTGTTGGAACGGAAGCGGAAGATATTGGAGACCTACGAAACGGACACGGTACAGGCGAAAACAAAACGCCAAATCGCACAAATGGTTCGACGCGGTCCGCAGCCTCCCGCGGAGATGCGCCAGGAATATCGCCAAGCCCTGGCCGAAGAACAAATCTATGACTTGGAGGAAATGTGGTATCGGGCCGAGGACGATCATCCCGAGTTTGCAAAACACTTGGTGCATTTGGTCCAACAGATAGGCGAGAAGTATCAGGTCGATGAATTGGCTGCCAAGTACGCCTTTACGGGGCGCCAATCGCTTACGATTGTCCAAGCGATTGCCATCAAGGAAGAGCTGGAAAAGATCGACGAGTTGCTCAAACAACTGGACGAAGCAGCGGAAACGGCCCAGTTGGCGGTCATTGATTTGGACGAATTAGCTGAATTTATCGAGCCGCATGACATGCAAGCCTTGGAGGAACTGCGACGCACGATCGACAACTATGTGCGCGAAATCGCCGCCCAACAAGGGCTGTTGAACGCTCAGGGGAAATTTCAACTGACACCACAAGCGTACCGCGTGTTTCAAGGCAAACTGTTGGCGCGCATCTTCAGCGACTTGCACGCCAGCCGCACGGGACGACATGGCGGGGCGATTCAAGGCGAAGGAGCCGTCGAATTACCTGTGACCAAACCATACGAATTTGGCGACTCGTTGACCAACCTCGATATTCCTCAATCGTTGGTCAATTCCCTGGTTCGGTATGGACCGGGCTTGCCGATACGCATGAACAGCGACGACTTGGTCGTCCACCGCACGCGCAATTCGCCCAAGTGCGCTACGGTCGTCGTGCTGGATATGAGCGGTTCGATGCGTTACGACGGCCAATACATCAACGTCAAACGCATGGCCTTGGCTTTGGAAGGATTGATTCGCACTGAGTATCCCGGTGATTACTTAGGTTTCGTGGAGATGTTTACGTTTGCCAAGGTCCGCCAACCGGGTGAAGTTCCGCAGTTAATGCCCAAGCCGGTAACGCTCTTCGATTCGTTGGTTGGATACCAAATCGACATGAGTCGCACCGATATCAGTGAGCACATGATCCACCAACATTTCACCAATATTCAGCACGCATTAAATCTGGCGCGGCGACTGTTAGCAAATCAGGACACACCCAATAAACAAGTGATTTTAATAACCGACGGCTTACCCACGGCCCATTTCGAGGAACAGAAGCTGTATTTGATATATCCGCCGCAACCGCGGACCGAGCAATGGACGATGCGCGAAGCGCAGGCATGCGCGCGGGAGGGAATCACGATCAACATGTTTCTGGTCCCCAATTGGTCGCAGAGCGAAGCCGATGTGCAATTTGCCCAGCGAGTTGCACAAGCGACACGTGGCCGCGTGTTTTTCACCGGCGGTAACGATTTGGACCGCTTTGTGGTCTGGGACTATGTGCAGCGCAAGCGGGAAATACTCGGATGACGCCTGGGCTTTGGGCCGGGCGCCAAGCGGTTGCGTTGCGGCCGTTTAGTCAATTCAATCGTTGTGACTGCACCAAGTCATTAAAATGTAACCTTCACGATAACAAAGTGAGGCGCCGGGCTGCGACCAGTCTCATCCCCGCCGTTTCAGAGATGTAGGATGGTTCTGTATTCATTTCATGCGCGAACTCAATCTGTTCCGGTGTTTTCAGTTCCCAAACGGATCGGGTTCCCAGCAATCGACTGTCCACCATCCAAATCATCGCAATGATAACTTCCAAACGAAATGCCGGTAGTGTCAGGCGTGGCGTCTCTGCCACGGAATCAGCGGTATTTTTAGCCGTGATTGTCTGCACCCTAGCTGGTGTCGGCTGGGGCGTCGGGCAATTGGTGGAAAAGAAATTGGCGCGTACCTCGGTCGCTGTGGGGTGTCGCCCGCATTCCACGATGATGCATACAGCAACGGAGCAATTGCAAATACAGGAGGATTCCGGGGCCATGTCGAACTGGGGCTGGCCGCTTGCATGGATGGCCTTGGGCTTAGGTGCGGCGGCTGTGGTTGGGTACACGTGGTACTACCACCGCCGTCGGGCGACCGTCCACGAAGGAATGGATGTAGATGCTGAAAATGCAGAGGTAATCGCTCCGGCCACGCGCCGTTGCATCTTTGCAAAAAGGCAAGCAACATTGGCCATTCTTAACAACCAGCTGGGAATGGCTGGTTTTGGCGCTATGCAGGCCCAGCATCTAATGTCCAAAGATGTGCAATGTGTTTCCTCGGCAACATCGATCGCCGACGTCCGCGAATTGATGGCACAAGGGGTCCGGCATCTGTTGGTAAGCGACGACGGGGCACGCCTATGTGGAGTCATCAGCGATCGCGATCTGGCCAAAGCATCCACGGGTACGGCCGAGGATATCATGACTCCTAATCCGGTTACGGCAGCGCCAGATGCGCCGATCAGCGGTATCGTCACGATGATGATGCGCCGCCGCATCTCGTGTGTTCCGATTATCACCAACTCATCGATCGCCGGTATTCTCACAACCACCGATTTGATGATCGCCTTGCAATGCACTCTGCAAGTCATCCACTCGATTGGCGAAGCCGTGGAATCGAATTAGCCAATTCTGGATTGCCAACTCAAGCCGATTGACTAGCGCGGCCAATCGCGGCATTCAATAGCGGGATCGATCCGCGGAACAAGGCTCGGGTATCCAATGCGCGCGGGCCTATCCAAATCGGCTGTTTTCGATACATTCATGGATTCGGTGTATCCGAGTGCAGGTGAGAACGGAAATCCATGGCGTTGATTGTTCAAAAATTCGGCGGTACGAGCGTCGCCAACACGCAGATGATATTGGCTGCGGCCCGCAAGGCGATTCGCGCGCAGCAGGAAGGCAATCAAGTGGTCGTGGTCGTCAGCGCGATGGGCAAGAATACCGACCATCTCATCGAACTGGCCTTGGAAATCAACGAGCGACCTCCGGCCCGCGAAATGGATATGCTGCTGTCCACGGGTGAACAGGTCAGCGTGGCGCTGATGGCCATGGCCGTAGATAGCTTAGGTCATAAAGCGGTCAGTCTGACCGGAGCGCAGATCGGTATCCGCACCGATAGTTCCCACACCAAGGCGCGTATTCGGTCGATCTCCACCGATCGCGTGCGTCAACTATTGAACGAGGGGAATATTGTCATCGCCGCCGGCTTTCAGGGCATCGATGAGAATCTCAACATTACGACGTTGGGCCGTGGCGGCAGTGACACGACGGCCGTAGCCCTGGCGGCCGTTCTCGACGCCGACGCCTGTGAGATCTACACCGATGTGGACGGCGTGTACACCACCGACCCGCGCATCCTGCCGGAGGCACGCCTCACCCGCCAAATCAGTTACGACGAGATGTTGGAGTTGGCTAGTCTGGGGGCGGGCGTGATGCACAGCCGCTCGATTGAGTTCGGTAAGAAGTTTCATGTTCCGATTCACGTGCGCAGCAGCCTCTCCGACAGCCCTGGCTCGCTGATCGTTGACGAACCCGAAGCCCCGGACTTGCCCGTCAGTGGGGCGACGTTGACTAAGGACGAAGCGCGCATCGCGATTCTGGGTGTTCCCGACGCGCCGGATACGCATCAACAGATTTTTGAGCCGATTGCCGGGCAACGCGTAACGGTGGATATGATCGTGCAAAGTCCTTCTCGGGCCGGTGCGATCGACATCAGTTTCACGGTCCCCCGCCATGAGTTTGATTTGACGCGACAGACCGTCGAGCCGATCGTTGCGCGGTTGGGAGGCGCCTTGGGAGACTGTAGCGCAGATGTTTCCAAGGTCTCGGTGGTCGGATTGGGGATGCCCCAACAGACAGGCGTAGCCGCGCGGATGTTCGCTGCATTGGCCCGTGAAGACATCAACCTGCAGATGATCACAACCAGTGAAATCAAGATTTCCGTTCTGGTCGAACGGAGTCAGGCCCTGAGAGCCCTGCGCACCGTACACGAAGAGTTCGGGCTCCACCTTGCTCCTCATCAAGCGGTGACCAATCCGTGGGACCAGATTGGAGCGCGGCGACGTTCGGTTTCGGCTGTCGATGTCATTCGCCGTTTGCAGGGCGTGGATCACGAGCTAGAGATGGAAGGATTGACGATCGACCAGATTTACCTGGACGAAACGCAATCGCGGATCACGTTGCTGCACGTTCCCAATCGGCCAGGGATTGCCGCGCAGATTTTCGGAGAGATTGCAGCTAATTCCATTCTCGTGGATATGATTGTGCAAAGCTATGTCAGCGACGCGTATGCGGATTTGTCGTTTACGGTGCCGCGCCGGCAGTTTGAGGAAGCCTTGGCGGTTGCGCAACGGCTGGCCGCTGGATTTGCAACGTGCCGCGTCCTGTCGAAGGCAGCAATCGGGAAGTTGACAGTGTCCGGTATCGGATTGCGAAGTCATACCGGGACGGCAATCGGCATGTTTCAGACGTTGGCAGAGAGTCAAATTGGCCTGGAGATGGTGAATACGAGCGAAGTTCGGGTGAATGCCGTGGTGGACGGCACCGCCGGTGAACGGGGCGTCGGGCGGCTTCGCGACAAATTCCGCCGCGCCTTGCGATAAGCGATCATTAAAAGAGAATGGCCCAGGCATCGACGACGCCTGGGCCGAATTCAATGGAAAACCTGGACGTTTGGGTTATCCGACGACTTTTCGACGTCGCAGTCCGACGGCCAAGCCAAACAGGCAGATGAACGTCAAGCTAGAGGGCTCCGGAATCGCCCGCATGAAGATCGGGCCACCACCTCCGACAGTTCCGTTATTGATCCACTTCGGCCATCCGCGCGGTCCAATGACAGCGACGTTGCCCTGATTGATTCCACGCACGGCGAACCAGAGGTCGGCCATAGCCCCAAATGTCGTTTCGGACGCGAATTCAATTGCGCCGGGCACAGAAAAGGGGCCCATGAATTCCAAACGACCTGTCGTATTTAATTGATTAAAGAACGGGTCGTTGAAATCCCAGTGGGAACCGGCAGTCCCCGGACCACCGGTTTTCTGAACTGGAATGAACTGCGCGAACTGCTTATTCGCTTCTTGACGATAACGTTGCAGGGCATACGTTCCAATGTAATCGGCGTTCGCGTTTAATAAACCATTTTGGTTCCACAGGCTGCCAAAACCCAGGGCGTGGCCGATTTCGTGCCGCAACACCCATTGCAATGAGCCGTCGCCCATCATGGCCGCCACGTCGTCTTGGTCCAGCTGGAGTGTGGACTCCTGCGCGATCACTATCGTTTGGCTGCCGCGTAGCGGGTTGTACGACGTCCGAGTGTAGGACAGCGCTCGTGTTACGCCCGCCTGACCCAAGATGCCACCTAAACCGTCGATCGTTTCGACATTGCAAACAATACGCACCTTTTGCAACTGGCTTTTGACGACGCCTGGAAGTGCACCGCTAAATCCGATCAGTCGATTCTCCCAAAACCGCTCAGCATTCCGGAACTCGGCGTGGAACACTGGATCGACATTGGTCAGATCCAAATTCATCACGTCGGCACGCACCGTCGAAGCATTACCCAGCAATCCCCATGCGACTAGTGCGCCGCAAGCTATCCACCTGTTGAACATCGCAGTTTTCCCTCCAGTTCTCGTTCCGCTCGCCACGGCGCGAGCGCTCTTCGTCTCCCAGTTTGTGAGGCCACCCCAATTTTTCCGTTCGAGCCAACGCTGATCGAACCGCGCAGGCCGCAAACCAGTAGAGACACCGATCTAAGGGTGACATTTCCCAGCTTTTAGGATAGATAAACGCCAGGGGAATTGCAACATTTTTTGACGAATTGCAGATCGGTCACCGGGTGTCAGGGTGAAATTCGCATAAATTCGGCCAGACAAGCTAACAATACGGGGGC
>JACTND010000272.1:8551-14902 GCA_014584305.1 Planctomycetota bacterium
GGCCACTCAATGAAGAAAAACTCCACAATAAACCCGCATTCGACGACCCCCAAACGGAACAGCGCTCCGTGTCGAAGGCTGGCAAAGTGGATGGTCGGATGTGTACTCTGTTTGACCTTCGCGCTCCTGTTGGTTTTCTGGTTGGCCACGAGAATCCCCGCATTTTATCGCGAGCGGTTGCCGCCACCATTATCAGGTTGGTCCGACCTGGCTTTTGAATTCGAGCGCCGCACGTTGGACCTGGCGAACAACGTGCGCCGTCCTAGACCATGGCAACTCGAACTGACCGATGCGATGGTCAATGGCTGGCTCGCCGCTGACCTACCCACTAAATTCCCGGGTACGCTGCCAAGCTCGATCCGCGACCCGCGCGTGGCATTTATCGATGAAGAACTCGCCTTGGCGTTTACTCTCGATATCGGGTTCGTCCGGACCGTTCCTGTTTTGCGCGTTCGACCACAGGTGGGCGATCAACTCGACGAACTGATCGTTGAAATCCGCCAGTCAAGCATCGGATGGTTGCCTGTTTCTGTATCCTATTGGCGCCGTTGGCTCGATGACGCCATCCGGTCACGAGGGATTGGCACGCAATGGATTGATTCCGGCGCCAATCCCACTCTGGTCCTGCGATTCCCCGAGAGCATGACCACGACCGAATTTGGGCGGTGGGAATTCGAGATACTCGAGATCGTGGATGACATGCTGGTCCTGCGAGGGAAGACGAGAAGGCGCTGAACAAAGAAGCCTGAGCGATTCGAAATTCGGTGGGAGGGATATTGCCTGCGCATTTTGATGTTCCGCAGGCTCGATCCAAGAGTGACCATACGGGCCTTCCTGCGCGCGAGCCCATACCGATCGGAGTCTCGCCGTTAATCTGAACCACAAGAAACTGGTTGAGTCCGTTCAGAATGAACGCCTTGTGATCCCGATCGGTGATCCTTGAGGATGCCTTAGGACACGACACCATCAACATGAGAGCCAATACGATTCCGACTGCGCCACGTTCGTATATGGAAACCTAGAGTTATTGGGTGAAGGAACGGATCGAACCACTTGCCTGTTGTGGAAAACCGCCGCGCGGCAGTGTGAAATCGCGAGGCGCGTACTGCGCCGCGCGTTTCTCGGATCGCTTGCTCATCTTGAGGAACTTTTTGTCTTGGCAAACGGTCGGATCCGTCTTCGCAATCCGGAACATCTCCGTTGCCGCCACATGGTTCCCCTGCTTCTGGAAGGCCTCGCCGAGAGCAACGAATTCCTCGGGTTGGAAGCCCTCGGCGGGCGGTTCCAAGCAGCGCACCAATTCCCGCGCTTCATCCAAACGGCCTTGTTCGACGAGCATCATCGCCTGCGTGCGGCGATAGTCCGGATTGTCAGGGTTCAATTCAAATGCGCGCTGAAATAGTCGTTTTACTTCCTTGGACATCCCAGTGCTCATATGCCAACCAGCCAGAACGTAATGAGCGTCGGCGTTGTCAGGGTATTGGGCCTCGATCGTCGCAGCCAACTCGCGCGCGTCATCCATTTCGTTAAAGCGTGTCAATGTAAACAGATACTCAAAGGCTCGCGCTGGATTGTGCATATCGTTGACCAGGGCCTGCAACGAAGTTTCGATCGCTGAGGATTTGAGGTCGCGCCATTTGGCCAGCGGCATGACCCGATGATGTAAACAATAAAAGCACTTATCGGTGATTTGCCTGCGACCCAAAGGAATGATCGGAATGTACAGAATCACGAAATACAAACCGATGTCGTAGTTTTCTAACTGTACAAACTTCCGACAGTTCTGGCATGTGCCCATTTCCTTGCGGACATTGCGTTTGCCATAGTAGCGAGTACCGATTCCTTTGATCGTAAAGGGCATGGCATATTCCGGCAGAGCTGTGATTCGTTTGACCCGAACAATCGAAACACATTTTCCTGAGGGTGGCCGACCAAATCAAGAATGGGATTGCCAACAAAAAAAGGCCGGGGCCATAGTCCCGGCCTGAAATTCGGACTGGTCGCGACAGAGTTACGCCGGAACAGCGATTTTGGCCGATTTCACCGTTTTGATGATGGCGGCGGCCACTCGATATGGATCCGCGCTGGATGCCGGGCGGCGGTCTTCCAGCCATCCCTTCCAACCGCTTTCAACCGTCCCAATCGGAATGCGGATCGACGCCCCGCGATCGGAAATGCCAAAGCTAAATTTGTCGATCGACTGAGTTTCGTGCAGTCCCGTCAGTCGCAAGTGATTGTCCGGTCCATACACGTCGATGTGGTCCTTCATGCGTGGCTCAAACGCGCGGCAGATTTGTTCATAAACCTCGCGGCTGCCGCAGGTGCGCAACAGCGAGTTCGAGAAATTGGCGTGCATTCCCGAGCCATTCCAATCGCCCGAGACCGGCTTGCAATGCCAGTTGATTGCCAGACCGTACTTCTCGGCCGTCCGTTCCAGCAAGAAGCGCGCGATCCATGTTTGATCTCCAGCCAACTTGGCCCCTTTGGCGAAGACTTGGAACTCCCATTGGCCCATCATGACTTCGGCGTTGATACCTTCAATGTTAATCCCTGCGGCAAGGCACAGATTGAGGTGCTCTTCGATCAACGGACGGCCGACCGCCTTGCCCGTCCCCACCGAGCAGTAATAGGGTCCTTGTGGCAGTGGGAACCCCCCTTTGGGGAAGCCGAGCGGTTTGTTCGTCTCCGGATCCCACAGCACATACTCTTGTTCGAATCCGAACCAGAAATCGTTATCGTCATCGTCAATTAAGCACCGGGCGTTGGATTCGTGGGGCGTGCTGTCGGGGTTGAGGACTTCGCACATCACGAGGAAAGCGTCCTTCCGATCAGGGTCAGGATAACACGCGACGGGGCGCAACAGACAATCAGACGAACCGCCGGGAGCCTGCCGCGTGCTGGAACCGTCGAAGGCCCAGATCGGCGCATCTTCGACCTGGCCCGTGAAATCCGAGACGATCTTGGTCTTGCTGCGAAGATTCTGCGTCGGCTTATAGCCATCGAGCCAAATGTATTCCAATTTACTGCGCGACATGGGCATTCCTTCCAGTGGACGTTGACAACACGAAAACCGCCCCCACGCGGGACGATCTCCAACAGGGTATTGAATTATAGACTGAGTGAAAGGGCCAATCCGAATTTTCGGCTCGAACCGTGTCGCGACGCACGGCCAACGGTACGAGTCAACGCCATTGCGACGGTCTTAACGGACGGTCGTGGCCAATCCATTCAAACGTCTTATGGCGAGTCCGGTTTCTGATGCCCGGATTGCCTGTTGGACAAGCAAAACCGCACCAGGTTCATGCCATGGCAATAGGTGCGGCAATAGGTGCCACCCACCTATCGGCAATAGGTGCCACCCACCTATTACGGCCAGCGAAAGTAAGCGATTTGGCGGCCTTTCGCCCGACAATTACGTCCTCAAGAGGTTTCCCGGTTTGTCCCGGAAAGACGCGAAAAAGGGGAGACAGAAAATGGGACACCCACCTTTGAGCACGGATCGCCCAAACGTTGGGTGTCCCCTTTTCGTTGGTTGTCCCCTTTTTGGTTCCAAGTTGATCCCGGACGCCGAAACGATCGGCGGGAATGGAAAACGCCTCCAACAAATGAACTTACCCTCTGCAGACTCGACGTCGCCTTGTGGCCACGTACAATCCGAGGGCAGTCAGACAAAACAGGGCAGCTGACGGCTCAGGAATAGCCTTGGCATAGTAGGTGACCGTGTCGATGGCCATGAAATCGAGTGAGATTGGTAACAGTTCGATCCGCGAGATGTCATTGGTAGGACGCTTAAACCCAATAAAGAGCGAGTACGATCCGCCCGTTGGACCTGTCAAGAAATCTGGGTTGGTACTCGAAGATACAACTGACTCCAACACATTGTTATTTGCGTCCAGTGCGCGGAAAACATTGCCATCATAATTGACGTCCAATATTCCCATTCCAAACTGACTTACGGGCGTTGAAAAATCAATGAAAAAATTCTCCCCGATGCCAAAGGAAGATCCAACATATTTTCCTTCATAAATACCTGGATGTTGCGTGTATTGCTGCGCTTTGACACTTGCTGGAAAATTCGTCGATAACGTGGCGATTCCAAAGGTTAGTGGAGTCGCTGTGCCAACGGAATACGACTCAAACGTTTGGATTTGGCTGTTTGGATGCAACTGCGATGGATGGGTAATCACGTCTGCCCAGATGAAATGGCCGTTGATCAGCCAGAACAAGATAACCGCACTTGTGCGAACGTACATAAAGGTGTCTCCGGATCTAAGGATGAAAAGCACTTAACCACTCGGTCTTTGCCGATGATTAAAAGGATGCGGGTGGGGCGCCTGCGTGAGCCGAAATTTTGAATTTCGGACAAAACCAGGCAATTGTGTTTTCCAGCGACGGCGTTCCAGCGATAGTCCAGTGTGCCGTGTCGGCCACTCAATCAGACTGACTCTGAGGCGGGGACGAGTCAGAACCCTCGCCTTCTGAAATTCGAGGCTTGTCAAAAAACAGATTCAACTTTGGGACAATCCCAATTCCCAATTTAACTTGTCGATCCACTTTCGCGCAGCATCAGTCGCGTTGCCTGACTGGAACAGGTCGTTAGCGATTTGAAGCGCTTCTTCGAATTTTCCCCGGGCTAGATCGATGACTCCGCAGGATTGAAGGTGCTTTCCAAATTCATATAAAACGTGAATCTGCGTATCTCTGTAGGCTGCGTTGGCCGGTTCCCTTTCAGTCAGGTGGATGACGGCCTCTTCGGCTTCCGCGAATAAATTACGGGCCGAATCGCCTTGTTCCAGTTCCTGACGAACCTTTGCGGCTAACAGCAGCGTTTCCACGAGGTCGTGTAATGCGACGAGATTTTCCGGTTGATTCTGGCATCGGTGGCGCTGGATGGTCAGGGCTTGATCGACGTGTGTCAGCGAATCCGACGGGCGCTCGGCAACCATGAGTCCTCTCGATAGTTGGACTTTGGCAAACGCAATATCGTATTGCCCGCGCGGATTGTCAGAATCGAGTTCTGCCGCGCGCGTCATGAGAGCCAAACAGCGCTCGAAAAGGGGCAGGTAGTCTGCGAGGTCTGGCGCAACGTGCTCTTCGTCGCAGAGCATCGTTCCCAAGTCCCCGAGCGCGTACGCCAGGTAGCGCATCGCCCGGAGGTCATCCGGATTCGTCATCAGTATTCGGTCACCCAATTCGATGGCTTCGTGCGATCGAATGATGGCCGCCTCTCGCAAGCCAGCAGTCCGCAAGGCATCCGCCAAGTGCAAGGTCGATTCGAGTGCGTCACGTTGAGCCGATAAATTATCGGGATCAAGTGCCAATCGCGCCACGTCTAATCCCCGAGAAGCCTCAAGATGCTCAAGTGCTTGTTCCATTTGCCTGAGTTTGAGAAAGTGCTTGCCCAGTTGATAATGAACGACCGATAAGTCGCGCAGAGCGTTAAAGTCACCGGGATGTGCATCCACCAATGCTTCGGTGGCCCGCAAGGATCTTTGAAACATCTCCGCAGCCGCCTGGTCATTGCCGATCCGGCTGTAGTGTCCGGCAACTTTGTTTAAGGACACGATCAGGTCTCGATCAGACTCGGGGAAATACACATTTCGCGCAGCTTGCTCTTCGCGTAACCGAAAAGCTTCCAAATAATGATCGCCAGCATTCTGATAATCACCTGTTTGAACGTACAAGTCCCCGAGTAAATTGTGAGCAACGCCGATACTTCGTACCACTTGTTCGTTGTTCGGATCGATGATGTGCAGTGATTCGAGCGTTTCCAGCGCCAGAACACGATGGGCCATCGCTGCAGAAACCGACCCGATTCGGGATTCCACATCGGCGAGGCGCTGCACGGTGAGTGCCCATTGCCGTCCCGCCTCGATATCCGACGGATTGGCATCGACCAACGCTTGCGCGATGGAGTGGGCGGCTTGAAATTCCCATCGTGCGCGCTCAAGTCCTTGGTATGCGCCGATATTGCCGATTTCCAAAAACAAGTCCCCCAATTCGCGATGAGCGAGTACTGTACTCTGGTCGATTTCGGTCGAGTTCGCGAGATTGACGGCCAACTTTTCCAATCCTGCCAATGAAGTCTCCAACAATCCTTGACGTACTCGCTGGGCAGCGGGGATATGTTGCAGCTTCTTCTGGATATCGCCAACAACGGATCGCAAAGTTTCCAGAGCCAAGGCACCCTGTTGATCGGCAAGTGTGCGAGCGGCTTGTACATGTTCATTGGCGATTCGAAGCTGGCGGTTATGACCGGTAACGATCACCGAGAACAGGCTGGTGCCAATCAGGCTGGCGGCAACAGTGGCGCCGATAGCCATGGACAACACCCGATGGCGACGAATCCAG
>JACTND010000107.1 GCA_014584305.1 Planctomycetota bacterium
TATAGAAACTGCCAAAATTGTGCCCGGCGAGACCTTCAATTGGTACGCGCATCGCCCATTAGGGATCACGTGCATCGGATCGCAGATTAGCGGTGAAGAGCCCCGTGTTTGGTGCTCCCTGGGGGCTGACGGAAGACCGGCGCCACAAATGGCGCGCGCAGATTTGTGTGAATTTGTCGCATTTCTCGCCGACCAAATGGACCGAGGTGTTGTTCCCTTGAGTTGGAACGGTCTGGCTTTTGATTTCGACGTGTTGGCCGAGGAAACAGGTAAATTCGATGCATGCAGACATTTGGCCATGAACCACATCGACATGATGTTCCATATCGTATGCGAAAAAGGGTTCCCCGTGGCACTCAAGAATGCGGCGACAGGACTCAAACTTCCCGGAAAATTGGCGGGGGTCGAGGGAATCGACGCACCCCGCTTATGGCAAGCAGGCCAACATGAGACGGTTCTTGAATATGTGGCCCAAGACGTGAGGACAACGTTGGCGGTGGCCGAGACGTCGGAGGCCCGGCGCAGTTTCGCCTGGACCACACGAAAAGGTACCATGGGCACAATGCCATTAGCCAACGGTTGGCTGACTGTGCGAGAATCGTTGGAATTGCCGCATCCCGACATGTCGTGGGCGGCGGACCCGCCCAAACGCGAGCGATTCACGGCGTGGCTGAACAAGGGCGCGAAGCCCAAACGTCTGTCTCGGCGGTGATGCTTGCTCGCCCATTGGAGATGTGAACGCCCGGAAGTCACGTAATGACAAATCTCAACTTCAAATTGCGACCCGCCCGCTCGGTCTTCGTTAGCGATGTTCATTTGGGGACGCGACTTTCCAATGCGCCGGCCTTCTTGGCATTTCTTGAAACCGTCGAACCCGAATATCTCTATTTGGTCGGTGACATTCTGGACGGCTGGAGCCTGACCAAAAAGTTTTATTGGCCGCCCGAGAATACGCGTATCATCGATCGTATTCTCGATTTGCGCCGGCGCGGTACGGTCATTCGCATCACCCCGGGAAACCATGATGATTTTTTGCGCCGGCCGTTGCCGTTAATCGACCAATTTGAAATGGCTGAAGAGTTCATCCATGAAACGGCGTGCGGGGGGCGCCTTTGGGTGACCCACGGTGATCTATTCGATGCAATGGAAGTTGGCGGTCGCCGATTAAGTATGTTTGGGGCGCGCGTTTTCGATCAATTCACGCGAGTCCTTCCTCGAAAAGGGCTACTGTGGATTCGCCGCTCGTCCAAACGGATCTTCAGCAAACCGGATCGACTCCATCAGCGGATCACGTCACATGCACTAGGCCGCGAAGTGGAGGGATTGATCTATGGGCACACCCACCATCCGCGCCTGGCGATCGAGTCGGGGATCGTTTGTGGCAATTGCGGCGATTGGATTCAACACCAATCGGCCATCTTGGAGACCGCGGATGGCGGATTACAGTTGATCAACGCCGGCGAAGTGATCGGCGAGTTGCCGCCGCGTTTGGAGCGGATGGCGTTGGTGAATCCCGCGACAGGCGAGTCATTGATATAGTTCAAGGTTATGAATCGCAGTGCAACATCCTCTCGCCGAACCTCCGGCGGAGCGCAGACGTTGGCCCGAGAATATTACACCAAGCCAGAATTGTTGGACGGCGAACGTCGGCAGATTTTTTCGCGCTATTGGACCATGTTGGCGCACCGCTCCGAAGTGCAGGAACCGCGCGGGTTTGTGACGGCCGACTTGGCGGGGAACCCCGTGTTGGTAATTCGCGACCGCGACGGAGCGTTGCGAGGCTTTCACAACGTTTGCCGTCACCGCGGGGCATTACTCGAAGAACGCTGCCGAGGCCGACTCGAGCGCGAAGCCATCGTCTGCCCCTACCACGGCTGGTCCTACGATGGGCACGGTCGCTTGGTCGGTGCGCCCAATATGGCGGACGTCGCGCATTTTGATCGGAGCGCATGGGGATTGACGACCATCTCGGTCATCGAATGGAACGGTTGGATTCTCGGATGTAGTGACCGGCCGGCGCCGGAACAGCAAGCGGCCCTGGAGCAACTTGCGCTGCGGACTGCCGCGTGGCGCTGTTCAGATCTGGTGAAGGCGGCGAGCTTGCAATATGACGTCGCTGCCAACTGGAAGATCATTTTTGAAAATTACAGCGAGTGTTACCATTGCCCGTTGGTGCATCCCAATCTTAATCGTTTAACACCCTATACGGACAGCGAGAATGTGTTGTCGCAGGGCTGCGTGCTGGGTGGCCCCATGGCGTTGGCGGAGGGCGTCGAGACGATGAGCATGACCGGCAGCGCCATTGCGCCGCCAATCGCCGACTTGTCCTCGGAAGCGAGGCGCCAAGTCTGGTATTTCACGGTCTTTCCGGGATTCTTCCTCAGCCTGCACCCCGACTATGTGATGGTCCATCGCCTGTCGCCGCAAGACGTCGATCGGACGCGGGTGGTGTGCGATTTCTACGTCGAGCCAGCGGCCATGGCTCGCGACGATTTTGATCCGGCACCGGCGGTCGAATTCTGGGATCAGACGAATCGACAAGACTGGCATGTCTGTGAATTGGTACAACGCGGTGCCCGGTCCACTGTGTTTGCGCCTGGTCCAATGTCGAATCTGGAAAGTGTCGTCGCTGCCTTTGACCGATATTACCTGCAGGCGCTCGGTCACCAATAGCGCTCGACGACGATTTGCCCCGGCGATTTTGCGCGATGGCGCGTCAAACCACGCTGGCCCAACGTGGCCTCCATATCATCGAGCATGGCTGGATTGCCGCACAACAGAAACGCTGAATTGTCCGGACGGATGGTGCATTGAGCGGCGGCCTCCAGCGCGCCTCGGGCCAATAAATCCGTGGTTCGCCCCGTCAACACACCATCGGCTTGATCGCGTGTCGCCGAGGGGATATAGGTCAAACGCCCGTCGTGACGCGCGGCCAACGCGCGCAACCAGTCGCGATAGGCCAATTCGCGCGCGTGACGCACCCCATGAACGACAATGATGCGCTGAAACTTTTCCCATGGTGTATGCGTTTGCAGCATGGCGATATACGGGGCCAAACCGGTCCCCGTGCCGATCATCCACAGATTCTCGGCCGCGGGTGTCTTCGATAAGGTAAATCCGCCAGCCGCTTTTTCGCTGACGTGGATGGCATCCCCCGCGGTCAAATTCCAAAGATGCGGTGTCAATTTTCCGTCATCGACTTTCACGATATAGAATTCCAGCTCGGCGCCGTGCGGACTGGCAACGGAATAGGGTCGGTTGACCAATTCACCGCCAACTTCAGCGGCTAGATGGAGAAATTGACCCGGTTCAAAGGGGAGGACGTCGGGAGCATGTAGCTTGAGGGTGAATAAGCCCTCACACCAAACCTGTTTTTGGATTACCTGGGCAGGACACCATTTGGGCATCGCTAGTTCCTTTCCGCGCGCGGCAACTTCGTGCCGCTTAGTTCCTTTGTGGATCACCCGCTGAAACTGAGCCGCGGCGATGCGGTGCCTTGTCCAGCCGCGCCCAATCAACGGAACTCGGTGGTTTTCCGCGAACCCGCCATCTCAGTGACCTTTCAATCATAGCAGGGGATTCGTTACCATCACAGAGTCCGAGACGACCGCAGGGCGGCCGCTTGGTACGATTTCGTGTTGACTGGTCGGTGCAATCGTCCCGACCGGAGGGGGCGGTGATTCCGTACTCCCTTACCCTGCGTTCGGTAACTGTGCGACGGTTATTCGAGCGCCCTGTTGACTTGAGAAACGGATAAGTCGTTGTACCCAATAATATGAGTTCTATTACTACCGAGATTCCCAATCGATTTGATTTCCAGTCGGCACAAGCGAGGATCTATCAATACTGGATCGATTCGGGCGCGTTTCACGCCGAGCCGGATGCCAATAAACGACCTTTTACCATCGTCATCCCGCCGCCGAATGTGACCGGCGCACTCCATTTGGGCCACGCGCTGAACAATACATTGCAAGACGTCATCGTTCGCTTCAAAAGGATGCAAGGGTTTGTCACCTTGTGGATGCCGGGCACCGACCACGCCGGGATCGCCACGCAGGCCGTGGTGGAACGACGCTTGCTGGAAACGGAAAAAAAATCGCGCCACGATCTGGGGCGCGAAGCGCTCGTCGCGCGGAT
This sequence comes from Planctomycetota bacterium, assembly GCA_014584305.1. Taxonomy (GTDB): domain Bacteria; phylum Planctomycetota; class Planctomycetia; order Pirellulales; family Pirellulaceae; genus BJ22. Next base: position 4,138 of record JACTND010000107.1, read on the forward strand.
TTGGCAATGGAAGGAAGAATACGAGAATCGCATCCTCGGTCAATTGCGGAAACTGGGTTGCAGTTGCGATTGGCAGCGGACACGATTTACGTTGGACGCAGTTTGCGCACGGGCGGTCCGGGTCACGTTCTTTGATTTGTTTCGCAAGAGTTTAATCTATCGCGGCAAACGATTGGTGAACTGGGACACCTATCTGCAAACTGCCGTCAGCGACGACGAGGTCAATAACGAAACGATCCAGGGGCATTTTTGGCATTTGCGGTACCCGCTGATCAATCCCCAACCGGGGGAACCCGATTTTGTCGTGGTCGCGACGACTCGCCCCGAAACCATGCTGGGCGACACAGCGGTCGCCGTGCATCCCGAACCCGCGGCGGCCCTTGATGAGCTAGAGCGAGAGGTGCGCACCCGGCTCCGCGAAGCACCTCAAAACGAACAATTCCCGCTGCAGCGCCAACTGGAGGAGATTGCGGAACGTCGGGTCACCGTCCTGCCGATGTTGGTGAAACTCGCGGCGGCCGCACGCTCTGGACGGAAGGTCCGGTTGCCCCTGATGGATCGCGAGATCCCCTTGATTGTCGATTGCTGGGCCAAGCCGGAGTTGGGTTCTGGATGCGTGAAAATCACTCCGGCACATGATCCCAACGATTATGAGGTGGGGATGCGCCACGGTTTGCCGATGATCAACGTCCTGAATCCCAATGGTACGCTGAACGATGCGGCCGGCGTTTATCAAGGACTGAATCTCAAGCAAGGACGGGCGCGAATTGTCGCCGACCTGGAAGCCCTGGACTTGATCGAGCGCATTGAAGATCGCGAAATTGAGCTGCCCATGTCGGATCGCAGCAAGACACCGATCGAGCCCTATCTCGCAGACCAATGGTTCGTGCGGATGCAAGATCTTGCGCAATCGGCGATGGACGCGGTGATCGATGGCCGCGTGCAATTGCTCCCTCCACGGTATGCGCAATCGTACTTGGACTGGTTGTCGGAAAAACGCGATTGGCCTGTGTCGCGGCAACTGTGGTGGGGGCATCAGATTCCCGTCTGGTCGAAAGCCTTCACGAGCGAATCTGAGGCAAGAGCGGAACAAGAACGCTGGCAATCCGATGCGCAGCTCGCGGCGGATGAATGTGCTTGCCAAATCGAATCGCACGCGTCCGGCAATTGGTTTGTACATGTAGCGATCCGCGACGAGGGAAGCCCCTGGGAATCGCGCCTGGCAGACGCCGGTTTCCAGCGCGAGGAAGATGTGCTCGACACTTGGTTTAGTTCGGCACTTTGGCCGCACAGCACATTGGGCTGGCCGGAGCAAACAGCAGACTTACAGTATTTCTATCCGACGAGTTTGCTCATCACCAGTCGCGATATCATCACGTTGTGGGTGGCGCGCATGGTTTTGATGAGCCTCAATAACCTAGCCGTGGTGCCGTTCCACCAAGTTTATATCCATCCAAAAATCCTGGACGGATTCGGCGAGACGATGTCGAAATCGAAAGGCAACGGGATTGACCCGTTGGACGTGATCGACAAGTTCGGTGCCGACTCGTTGCGCTTTTCCATGGTCCACCTGACGACGGAGACGCAAGATGTGCGTCTGCCTGTTCAATTCGAATGTCCCCACTGCCAGGCGGCGATCGAACAGACCAAGAAAAACCGTCTGTTGCCGCGCGTGAATTGCCCGTCCTGCCAGCGACCGTTTGCGACGCAATGGGCGGAATCGCCCGAGGACAAAGCGTTGCCGCGCGGTCCGGTATTGTCCGAGCGTTTCGAAGTGGCGCGAAACTTCATGAACAAATTGTGGAATGCCGCGCGGTTTGCCTTGCTGCGCATGGAGGACTTCGCTCCGCATTCCATCGATCCGCGCGAATTGGCGGTGGAGGATCGTTGGATTTTGAGCCGCCTCAGCACGGTGACACAACAAGTGACTGCCGGACTGGATCGATTTGCCTTCGCCGAAGTGGCTCGACTGTTGTATGATTTTGTCTGGCAGGAGTTTTGCAGTTTCTACGTAGAGATTCTCAAGGATCGATTGCAGCAGCCGGATGCGCGGCCAGTCGCGCAGAATATGTTGGCGTATGTCTTGGACGTTATCGCGCGTTTGTTGCACCCGCTGATGCCGTTTGTGACGGAAGAAATTTGGCAGATCCTCAGAGGGATTGCGCCCCAACGAGGATTTCCCCATCCGCAGGTTTCCAGCGAGTCGCTAATTTCGGCGCCTTGGCCACAGGTCGATAGCGCATGGCAGAACGAAGAAATCGAGTCGCAGTTTGCTTTGTTTCAAAGCGCTTTGGGCACCGTGCGCGAAATTAGGGCGCGCCAGCATATTCCACCGAAAAAAGAAGTCCAGTTCTGCATTCGTGCCGATCGGCACGTGGCCGAACAATTGCAACCGTTGGCGACCTATTTCCCCTCGTTGGCCGGCGCGGTGTTGACCGCGCTCGGCCCAGATGTGCCGCCACCGCGGCCGGCGGCAACGGTCACCTTGCCGACGATGGAACTGTCCGTGGATTTGTCCGGTCATATCGACAAGGCCGCTGAAATCAAACGGTTGGAAAAGGAAGTGTCGCGTATCGAATCGTCGTTGGCCGCCAAGCGAAATAAGTTGGCCAATGAGAAATTTGTCCACGGCGCCCCAATCGACATTGTCGAAAGAGAACGCGAAGGATTGCGCCAACTAGAGGAACAATTGCTTTCCGTGCGCAAGTCATTGGACGAACTAACACGTTAGAGATGGTTGTTATCAAGTGATTGTGGAGTCCATTCACAGTCTGGATGATTCTCGCCTGGACGAGTTTCGAGAACTGAAACGGACCAATGCGACGCGGCATTCAGCCTACTTTATTGCCGAAGGCCGATTGGTCGTCGCGCGCCTGCTCGCTAGCCATTTTTCGGTGCGTGCCGTTCTCCTCAGCGACAAACGGTGGTCAGCGTTCTCGCCGTATATCCCAGAAGGTACGCGCGTGCTGCGTGTTTCCCACGAACTGTGCAGTCGCTTGGTCGGCTTCGATTTTCACGCCGGAGTCATGGCCTCAGTCAATCGCGCGCCCCTGCGACAAGTCCCCGCGCAGTTTGTCGCGGGAATGCACTGTGGCCTGGTTTGTTGTCCCGAAACCAGCTTGCCCGACAATCTGGGATCGATCATGCGCTTGGCCGCCGCTTTTGAAACTGCTGGGCTCCTCGTCGGTCCCGGCAGTGCCGATCCTTTCTCGCGACGCGCGGTTCGCGTCTCGATGGGGGCCGTTTTTCGATTGCCAGTGATTGAACCGCACGACTTGGTTGACGAGCTTCACCGACTGAAATCGGCACACGGTTTCGCAATCGTGGCCATGGGACGCGGCACGGGCACGATAGCGTTGGGCGAGTTTGTTCGACGCATTCCCCCCCAGTGGGTGCTAGTATTCGGAAACGAAGCGCGGGGACTAGATAATCGGTGGCTGCAACTCGCTGACTATCGCGTCGAAATCGAAATGTCGTCCGACGTCGATTCGATCAACGTTGCTGCGGCCGCGGCGATTGGCTTGTACGAGCTGACGCGGCGGCGCGGATAATGCTTGTCAACACTTGTTTATCGTTGGCGTGACCCGCAGGTCAGTAATGTGTCGCGTCGAATGCTAGCAATTGCTTCGGCGAGAATTGAAGGAACTGAGGTAATTCAGGCAGTTTGTCCATGTGCGCGGCAATTTTCTGCGGGCGCATTGCGAACAAATTCCGAATTAACACCTTACAGAGTGACACCGCGCGCCGTTTGGATTTCCCGCCAAACGGGGAACCCTCCCAACGAGGGCCGTGTTCCGCACACCGATGCCATGACCCAACGATTATGTCGCGAATTCTCCTGGTTGCCGTTGTCGGATGGAATCTGCTGGCGGCACATTCTTTGTTTGCGCAACAACTGACCTCAGGTTCCAGCGGTCGTCTGCAGCGCGAGGAAGTAATGGCCGCAATTCCCTACCATCAATTGAACCCAGCGGTTCAACAACGAGTAGTGGACATTGCTCACAAGTCCAGTCTCTACCGGCATCTGCCGCGCACGGCTTTGCAGATCGATCCGGATTATTTAACGTTTCTCAGTTGCTATCCGGAAGTGATTGTCGAGATCTGGCGTTTGATGGAGGTCAGCAACATGTCCGCCCTCCGCACAGCCCCGTTTACACTCCAATGCAGTGACGGTGAAGGAACACTCAGTGCCATCGATCTCATTTATGCCAGTGAACAGATGCAGATCTTTCTCGGTGAAGGAACCTATGAGGGCCCCCTACTCCGCCGAAAAATTCGCGGCGATTGCCTGATTGTGCTTCGCGCCGAGCATCAAACGGGCTCTAACGGCGTCAACGTCGCTACCTGCGACTTGGACTTCTTT
>JACTND010000045.1 GCA_014584305.1 Planctomycetota bacterium
CAGTACCGGTCATAACACAGTGTTTTTACAACCCGAAACGTAAGTGAGGGAATTGCTGAGTTATCCCTCACAAACGTTTCGGGTTGTGAGAAATGCGGGTTAGAATCCCGCAGGCTTGTCCTGCGGATCGTTTGGTTTTCTGCTAGATCCAGTGTCCCTACCTCTTCCCCTCCCTCCTTCAGATTTGCCGAAGGCAAATCTGAAGGAGGGAGGAGGTAAGATTCGCTTTCGTGTAGCAAATAACCGGACAATCCGCAGGACAAGCCTACAGGATCGTGATCGATCGAAGTCAGAATTACTGGCGATCAGCGAGAAGTGTCATTTTGTCTTGGCTCATCAGGTCCGCCAACCAGTACCAGTTGCAGGTTGACTCGGAACAATTAAAGTTCCTCGAGGAAGGACTTGGTGTCTTGGCACTGGAAGTTTTTATGGAGGCGTTTTTCGCCGTTGTGATCGAGAACGCAGACGTGCAAGGTCTTTGCGTGCAGATCGATTCCGGCGTAGAGTGAATGTTGTTGAATGTAAACATTCATCATGAGTCTCCTTGGGCTTGTGTGACTTGAGCCAAATACGTTTGAGCCCAGAGCTCGTTAAAGGTTAATCCTTTGTGGACAGTAGCCAAGCTCAAGGGGCCATGATGAGTATCAAAGCGGTGAACCGAAGCCGCCGGTCACGGGGACTCTGAATGCTGTGACTTTCGGCGGCGGCCCGGGTGCCGCCAAATTCAGGTGTGCGGCCAAGATTGTAAGTTTCGCTCGAGAATTCTGGGAGGTTCCAAGGTCATTGAGGAAAAAGGGATTTACGCTAATCGAATTATAGGTGGTCATCATGATCATCGGAATACTTGTGGCCTTGCTGTTTTCGGCGGCGTTGGCGGTACGCAATTCCGCCCGCTCCACTCAATGCCAAAACAACCTTCGGCAACTTGGTTTGGCGCTGATGAACAAGGCGCTGAACTCGCCGAACGGCGTTGATTGCTCGGGGGCGTTTGACTCACGCCGCGATGGTGCGATCGAGATCTTCTCGTGGGTTGCCAATGCGCATTCCCAAAACACGATTGCTGGAATCTTGTTGTGTCCCAGCAGTCCTTGCCCAGGCAGCGAAAAATTCAACGATTTGACGACCGGGCCTGCACTCCGGCAACTCAAAACCCTTCGCCGCGGCGCAAGAAATCGCGCTGGACCCTGGGACCGATGCGCGTGGTCAGTTCATGCCAACGATCACTGACCATCTGCAAGGTGATGGCCGCCGAATCGCCATTGCCTAAAAAACTGCGCACAGATTGCGCCAGGATTTCCAAGTATTTGTATTGCTCCACGATCCGCGGGAACGACAATATCAGTTTCGCCTGATGGCTCGCGGCGATCGCTTGCGCATAATCCTCGGCAGCATCCGGGGAGATTGACTCCCCAGTCCACCGGCCAAGGTCACTCAATTGAGAATTGCGATACGGTCCGTTGGCCATCGAAAACGGAGACACCTGTTGGCTGGTTCGTTTGCTGCTCAGCCATGCGGCGAATCGCAGAGCTTCCGTGGCGTTGAGCGAATTGCGCAAGACCGAGACAACTCGCGTTTCGATTCCCAAATAATCGATCTGCGGTGAATCTTCGGCCGGACGTTCCGACCACGCCGCGCGCCCCTGATCGTAAACCCGGCGGGTCCCTGGTAATCGTTGGATGCGTATCGTGGCCGAGACATCCGTGGCACCGTCGGTGACTACTCCCGTTGGCCACCCGATGGCCAGCGCGACATCACCGCGCGCCAGAGCCGCAAACGTATCGCTGGGTGTCTGCTGTCCAAGCGTTCCAGGATGATGAAGCGCCAATCGGCGCAGCGATTCCAACGCGGCGCCACGCTGCGGACACTGGCCGCGGAACGGGCGAGCAACACATGGGCCGCCCAGTCATCGGCCAACGGCAAGGCGATTCCGCGCGGGAGCGACTTACCGTCCGCATTGACCAAGTGTTCGGCGGCCGCCAACTGTTCCAGGACGAGTTCCAATTCTTCCCAAGTAGCCGGGGGAAGAGCGCCGATCGCGTCCAGAACATCCTGGCGATACATCAACATCAACGACACGCCGGCCAAGGGGAGCGCAAAATAACGGTCCCCTTGGCGGATCAACGACCCACGAAAATGGGTCAAGATGTCGTTTTTGTTCACAGTTTCCGAATTCCAGATGTCGCTCGGAATCTCCAACAGCATTTGCCGTTGGGACAGATCAGCTTGAAACCGTTCGGGATAAATAATCAGGTCGAAATCAGGGGGCACGGCAAAGTCGCCGGCAATGAATTCCGCCACCGTTTGGTGGGTCAGACGAAGTTCGCCGAGTCCGTCCGTTTGCCAGCGTCGCTGCGCCGCCTCGCCGACCTCGCGATCGTCCACGACAAACACTTTTAGCGTGACCGATTGGGCATTCGTGTTTTGCGTGGGCACGGTGGGAGTTTTGGATTGCGGGCAACCAAATGATGTTAGTAAACCTGCTCCGACGAGCAGGGAGACCACCCATTTCCAATGGTTGTCCATCCTGACCGGTGACTTTTCTTGGTTCATTGCTCATCCAATGAGATTGGCGTTTTTGGAGTTTCTTTAATTTTTTACCACGACAAACTATACGACGGGAGTCCGGTTCGTGTTTCCCTTCAACGGGAGGCGATCAATCACTCCTTGAAATACCTCGCTCGATCGACCGTTTCCGCGCATTCGTTCCCGTGCCTTCAATAGCTGACTGCCGCCGTTTGCCTTCGTTGCTGGCGATGGGTCTCTACTCAAGGTTTTCCCTTCCCATCCGAAGCTAACTGCCGCCATTTGCCGTCGCCGTTTGCTTTAGTTGGCTGTTCACTTTTGTCAGCCATCAAACCGTTCGAGCGCGAAACGGAGATGGGGGCTCTGTTAAGCATTTCTTTCATTTGTTTCCGTAACGCGGCACGCGCAGAGCCACCCCCACCGAACCGGTCTCGAACACTTTTCACTTGGCTTTGGAGCACTTTTTTCGAAATTGATTCCAGAAAAGGTTCCTTTTCAGGGTCGGCACGGGGAGGCATTGTCACCCTACACCCCGCTAGTGTGACTTTAACCAAGATTGGAGTCTGGATTGCCAATCCGCGTCCCAAAGACGGATGGCTTGAGTGGCGAAAAATGCCCTTGATTTTCGGGGAATTTGAAAAAGAATGATGCATTCGATGATTTCGATCTGCCGATTTTGGCAAGATCGAGCGCTTGGTTTTAGCACAAAGTAGAGGAGTGACGAATGAACGGTACTGTCATGGCATCATGGGAGGACGAGGAAACGAATCGGAACATTCAGTTCGCCGTCGAGTTCCGCACGGCGAACGGAAACGTTGAGGTCGTTCAAGTCACTCCCCTCAAGGTTTCTATTTATTGCCCGGAAACAAACGTCTGTTTGCGCACGATCAGCGTCCACACGGAAAAAGGGCGCCGACTCTTGGCGCGCCAATTTGCGGAATCCGGCAAACTGTTGACGCTGACGGAAGAGCTTCTCAGCCGTCGCGGAGCACACATCTCAGCTTAGCCGGCGGCGGGCTTCCAATTTCGGTTTACCGGTGCGCGACCGGTGCGCGCCGAGTAAACCACAGTCAATCACTCACCCAGGCTTCGACTGGGTACGCACTGTCTTGAAGGCTCCGCATCCCCAAACACGGGATAAAAGGAAAAAAGTAACCTATCCAAGGGGACAGGTGTCGGCCGACCATAGGCGGCGGGGAGAGGTTGTTTTTTCTCGTTACTGCATCACCGAGGTAAACTCGTGAACGCAGTTAGTCATTCTCGCCAGCCTATGGCGTAACCGAAAGCGTCGCGCGTTGCGTGGCGGCTCCCAATGTATTGTCGCTCGTCACTTGGAACTCGACCGACATTTGGCCAGGTTGGCGACCCACTACCGTTAAAATGAACTCCAGAGTCTCACCCGCCAACAGCGATTCGCGGCGCTGCAGGCGAAATTGAGTATTGTCAGGACTCCGTTCGACGATCGGCAAGTGGCCTTGCGAATTGTCGAATTCCGTCAATTCCAATCCAGGCGGAACTAAGAACGAAATATCGACTCGATTGTCCGCGAAGTTGCGGTTGTTGCGCACCAGCAATCGGATCCGAGCTGGTTGGCCGCGCGTCACGGTCGGTGTTAACACCTCGGCTTGAACTTGCAGACCGCCGGCCGGGTCAGCTGGGACTCGGATGCCACCGTCGCCAGCGGGAGGACCGGCTCCGTTGTCGATTTGCAATCCCAAGCGTTGCACGGCCTGTGCACCCGAGGGGGTCGTCAATGAGAATTGAGTAAATGCTTCTCGATCGGCGCGTTCCGCTTGATATTCGACTTCGATCACTTCTTGTTGTCCGGGTTCGAGCCGCGCAATGGTAAACGCCAAATCATTTCCCAACCAATGATGCGGGAACCTTTGCGTGGCTTGAGTGGGGGCCAAGGAAGGTGAAAAACGATTCGTGACCGTGATGTTGGTCAACGGCACGTTCCCCGTGTTCGTCAACGTGGCGCGAATGATGGTTGTTTGGCCGACGCGCAGAATCTGCTGGCCCGTCAATCCAATGGTCGCTTGCCCCTGCACCAGTGCCGTGGCTTCCAAGCAGTGCCGTGCCGCCGCTGTATGGCCTCCTTGGGCCACGACGGAAATATTGAAGCATTGCACGCCGCCGTCTATAACTTGTAACGTCAGTGGCAACGTCATCTTTTGACCGAAACGGAGCGTACCGATGGGGGCTTGGATCGGGTTTCCCAAGCCCAACGCCGTCAGGCCCGGTTCCAGCGCGGCTTGCAGCATCACCTCTTGCAATTCGTTATCGCAGTGGTTGATCAATTCGATTTGGAAGGTCACTTGATCGCCAACCCGCGCTCGATCCGGACCAGAGATACGCACTTCCAGGCACGTCGAAATTTCGGTTTCGGCGCAGGCCGTCGTCGTCAAACGGTCGGCCGCACTGGCGACTTCGAAACAAACGCGCCGCATGCCGCGTTGATCGCTCTTGAGGTTGATATCGATCACTCGCGGCCCGCTGCCCGGGGGAATATCGCCCAAGCGCCATTCCAATCGGCTGCCGAACTCGGCCGGTTTCGGATTGCTGGAAATGTATTGCACGTTGCCGGCGAAGTCATCGCTGCGAACGACAACATCGCGGGCGATTTGATCACCGGGGTTGGTGATTTCCAGACGGTAGTTAAACGGTTGATTCAAGTCCGCCGTGCGTGGACCGAGGGCGCGAATCGTCAGCGCGGGGGCACTCCAAGTAATACTGGTGCAACCGCTTTCGACGACCAACTCCGCTTCGCCCAGCATCGCCGGGCGAATGACATCCACTCGGATTTGTGTCGTTCCGGGGAGCGCTTGACCGGCTTGTTGTCGGACCTGCACCAGCGCCTGGCCTTCGGTGTTCGTTTCGACCTCCGCGGTCTGCGAGCCGGTGGGAAAGAACTCCGCCGGGGCGCCGCCGATGATCGAATAGCGCACTTTCCAGCCTGCAATGCCCGTTCCGTCCGCGACGCGAGTTACCAACGTGGTCAACGTTTGCGTGGAACCGTTGGTTGCCACAACCGGCAGCGGAATCGACCACAGCCCATCAACCCAATGAATGATAGTTGTCGCGCGCCGCTTGTCCCAAGCAGAACATTGCGGCGCCACACAGGTTAAATAGGTTGTTCCCGTCGACGCGGAAGATAAGCTCAAATAGGTTTGGCCTTTCAGCACGTGAATGTCATCCGCTGGTGTCGGCGTGCCGCGCGTGAGAAGTTTTTCTTTCAGTCCGGTGCGGCCCCAAGCATATTGACCGTCGAATTTCTTGGAACTTGGCGGGACAGCTCGATTGAAGTTGGGATGCTCCATGCCGCCGACCTCGATGATCTGACCCACACTGTCATTCGAGACCATCCACTCTAGGGGCTGGTTGAGCATGAAGTATCCATCTTCACCACATATGCCGGCCAGGACGACGACTTCGCTCCCGACCGGCGCGATGATCCGCGCGGGGGTCAGAATGATCTCTCCCGCCTTGCCGCGAGTGGGATGCTGCCGAACGTGCCCTTGGCTTTTGCTACCCAGGCACTGTTGGCAATTGGGGTCCGTGCAATGTGGCGGAGCCGGCGGCTGCTGAAAGGCGGGAGTCACTGGCGGCTGATGTACTGGTTCGTGAAGTCGCCGCCAGGGGTGCCACGAATCGGCAGGCGCGTGACGCCCGAGCACTCCGCCGGAGGTGGAAAATGGGGTCATGATCGTCGTGTAGTTTGGCGGCGGCAAGAAGATGCGCTCTCCGGAGGGATCGATCGCCGGCAAGCGTATTTGACTATATGCTGCCGAATGGGCGGCGCAGAAACTGACGAACCAGCAGCAAGCTGTCACCCAGAGCGATTGCCAATTCAGCTGCGTCGTGGCCATAACTTCCCATCCGTTTGCAAATTCCATTGAGCGGCGCAGCGACCTCCAGCGGCGCGTTGTGGAGACGGCGCAGATTCACCAAAACATACAGCTTGACTGCCGCGCGCGTTGCTTTTTTTCGACGCCGGTTGACTTATTTCAACGCGCGACCAGTGGTATCGTGACGCCTTTGCGGGCAAGATGGATTAGTCCTCAGAATCGGGAGAAGACCGTTATGATATCCAGGCGAGCTTTGTTGACGACGTTGGCCGGGTTAGGCGTCGGAACGGCGACGTTTCAACGTGCCTTGGCACAATTGGCCCAAGACGACGGTGCGGTCACAATCGAAAATCTTCAGCAAGCCCAATGGATCAGCGGCTACGATTTGACGGACGAAGAGCAATCCGCAATTCTGGCCCAGGTCAACCGCGATAAAAATCAACTGGGCGAGCTGCGTCAATGCTCGATAGACTACGATGTCGCACCGGCAGTGGTCTTTCAGACGTTGGCACACCAAGGCGGAGCCGGGGAGGCGCCGCGCCGCGGAGCGGTTCCGCGCGAATCGCACCCGCCGCAACGACCTCAAGATGACGCGCAGTTGGCGATGTTGCCGATCACGGAACTGGGATCGCTGCTGCGCTCGCGTCAGATTTCCAGTGTTGAATTGACGCAACTATATTTGGAACGCCTTAAACGCTATGACCCCATTTTGCATTGTGTCGTCACGCTGACCGAAGATCTGGCGCAGCGCCAAGCCGAACAAGCAGATCGCGAAATCGCTGCCGGATTGTACCGTGGTCCGCTGCATGGAATCCCATGGGGCGCCAAAGATCTCATTCGTGTCGCGGACTATCCGACTACCTGGGGCATCCCCGGTTTCGCCGATCGTTGCTTGCCCGGCAACGCTACGGTTGTGGAACGCCTGCGCGAAGCGGGAGCGGTACTTGTCGCCAAGACATCGCTGGGCGCTTTGGCGATGGGCGACAAGTGGTATGGCGGCACGACGCGAAATCCCTGGAACCCCAGACAGGGTTCCAGCGGATCCAGCGCCGGTTCGGTCGCCGCCACCGTGGCCGGCTTGCTCGGGTTTGCGATCGGGAGTGAGACGTTGGGAAGCATATTGACCCCGTCCGGTCGCTGTGCCGCCACCGGCTTGCGACCGACGTTTGGCCGTATCAGTCGCGATGGCTGTATGCCTTTGTCCTGGACCATGGACAAATTGGGTCCGATCTGCCGTTCGGTAGAGGATTGCGCGTTGGTATTGGATGCCATTCACGGGGCCGACGGGCGGGACCCGACGGCTGTAAATCGTCCGTTTGAATGGCCATGCGAAATTGATTTTCGCCGTCTGCGGATCGGTCACTTGGCGCGGCACGCCGAGCAGTTCGAGCGACCACCGTGGACAGTACTGCGAGACCTCGGCTGCCAGTTCGTCGAGGTGGAATTGCCCAGCGGGTTCCCGGTATTGGCCCTGATTCAAACCATCAGCATCGAGGGTGCTGCCGTATTTGATAGCCTGTTGCGCGCGCGGCAAACTGATGGTTGGAACACGTGGCCGGGCAGCTTTCGCGCGGCCCAATTCATTTCGGCCGTCGATTACGTGCGCGCCATGCGCGTCAGGCGTCAATTGATGGAGGCATTCGAATCATTGATGTCCGGCGTCGATATTCTCGTCAACTGTTCGGACCTCATGCAAACCAATTTGACGGGGCATCCTTCGGTGATCTTCCCGGCGTCTGTGGAACAACGCGATGGCCGCTTCCGCCCGCAAATGGTGACCATGACCGGGCGCCTGTTCGACGAATCGCGGTTGTTAGCGGTCGCCGCCGCGTGTCAACGCATGATCGGCCCGCTGGCTCATCCACCGCTGGAAGAGTGGTTGGAACAGGAGATTCCCGGTGCCGTGGATGACCAATAATCAATGCGCCGTGGCCCTGGAGGGCACGACGGGTTGAACATCCAAAGCAATCGTCGGCGCCGCATTCCGCTGGGTCGGTGGCTCCGTGAACGCGCGCGTTGGCCGTGTGCTCGAGCCAATGCAAGACTTGGGCGTTGAGATCGTCGAGACCGGTGAACGTGCGCCCCGCAAGAAAGTTGTCCTTGACGTAATCGATGAGGCGTTCCACTTTCCCTTTGGTGCGAGCGCGGTACGGTCGGTGCGGATCCTCGATAGCCCATTGCTTTGATCTCTTCATGCAGCCGGACGGCGGACAGTGCGTACTGCTCGAGGCGTTCCCGCAAATAGCCGTGAAAGGGTTACAGCATCGAGTTGGGCGGCGGCGTTTGAAATGAATCGGGTTGCCCGCCGCGGAGGGCTTTGCGGACGGAGTTGCGCGACAGTCCTGTTGCGCGAGCGATTTTTCGAATGGACTGACCTAGTTGTTTGAGATGATTGATATCCATAAATTGATCCTTGTTGATCACCTAAGTATCCCCCTTGGAACGTCCTGTTAGTTGGCAACCAAGGGGCGATGTACGAGTTGGGAAAACCGTCCCGGTGCACCGGGACCATTCGCTGCCGGGCAACAATTGGCCACTCTTGGATGGCAAGCTAGGCAAGCCCCGCAATTTGCGTCGCCCCATGCTGCTGCACAGCAGCATGGGGCTGTTTTTTCCCTTATCTTTCCAGGTGGGTCAATTCTCAATGCGCATTAGTGGGTCACTTCTGAATGCGCAATCACACAATTAGGCGGCTTGGCCGGTGGGCGGAGCCAGGTCGGCGGCGGTGATGCGGGCGATGGTTTGACATGTCGTCTCCGCGTCGATCTCTTCATCGCCAATCACAAACAGCTCACCCAAGAATTGCTCAAGCGCCGCTGCGACCGTGCTGCGGATCGCCGTCGGGACGACCAACACGGGGAGCATCTGCGCTTGGTGCATGTGCCGGATGCCCGAAGCGATGGAGTGGTGTAGGTGCTGGAGTTGTTCGGCCGTGAGGAGGCTGCGTGGCGGTTCTGGACCGGTCAAAGCCGACGGCTCCGCGCGGAATGCGGCGGCGATCTCGTCGCTGATCCCCATCGCGCGGATGACGCCCAGTTCGTTGCGCAGCCGCTGGCTGGTTTGCCGCTTCAGCGCCAGCCGCAACCGCTCGACAACGGCCCAGTCGGATTGCTCCGGAGCCAAGTCGCCGATCATCTCGACGATGCGGCCCAGATGCCGAATAGAGATTCCCTCGCGGACGAGTCCACCGAGTATGCGCTGGACACGGGCCAAGGAGACATCGCGCTCGCTCAGTTCACGGGCGGCGGCCGGATGATGTTTCCGCGCTTCGTCCAGGAGTTCGGCAGTGGCATCGCGGCTAAGCAAGTCCGCCGCGTGTTTGCGGGCGACCCATAAGAGGCTCTCGGTGATGGCTTGCGTGGCGGAAAAAACGTGCCCGGCGGGCAAAATGTCGCTGTCCGATTCGTGAATCCACCCGCCGCGCGGTGCCCAGGGTAAATCGCTGGGGACACGCGAGATTTGCGGTGGGACACTGCCGATCGCCAAGACCAAGTCGGGATGAGCTTCGCCGCGCAGGACGACTTCGCCGTATAGTTGGAACTGAAAAACCCGGGTAGGTAGCCGCAGATTGTCGCGAATGCGGACTTTGGGGAGGACGATCCCCAACTCGGCAGCCAGCCGACCGGGTGTCAGTAGCGTGGGAACCGCATTAGTCATCAGATACTCCCTTGAGGAAACGGAAAACGGGTCCATTTCCTCTAGGGTCTAGTCACGTGACTAAGCAAAAATGTGGCTTTTTACTTGGAATTATCCGGTTTCCCGGTCACGGCTTAGTCGTGGCTAAGCGACTTCTTTCGGTTCTGTGTGGAGTCTTATTGGCACATCGAAACCATCTGGTTCGCTTGCTGTGGCGTCATTTCACCGG
>JACTND010000328.1 GCA_014584305.1 Planctomycetota bacterium
GACATGGTCGCTCGAATCGGCCGCGAGCGGCAAGGAAAACACCGCACCTAAGCTGTTGCGAATCGCGTGGGGATGAAAGAAATCCGCACGCGGTGACGCGGCGATCAGCGCCGCGGCGCCACCGCCATCGCAGACCCGCACCACTGCCCCTAAATTCCCTGGTTTTTCCAACGACTCGACGACAACGACCAACCCCTCCGCGGGGATAGTCAAACTCTCCAAGGGACAGCGCGGCATATCCGCCACCGCGACAACGCCGTCCAGCCGGTCGCCAAACGCCAATTGCTCGAACAGCTGCCGATCCAGTTCCAACAAACGTGCCGCCGCCTGGGCTGACTTGACCTCCAGTTCCCGCACTTGCTCCGCCGATAACCGCTCGCGACAGAAAAACACGTCGGCCATATGCGTGGCATACTGTGACTGAAGTAGGCGCTGGACTTCGCGCCAACCATAGACAAGAAACTGGTCGGCACGCCGCCGCCCCCGCGAGGCTTTCAATTTGAGCGCCGCGCGAAACCTCGGATTGTGTTTACTGGTGATTCTCATCCGCGGTCCGTATTGGCGTTGAGACGATCAGGGCCCCACGGAAGTCCATGCTAACGCTCGTTTGCACGTTTGGACAACCGGGGCATGTCGGTAGGTGAACGCCAGAAAACAGAGTAAGATATTTTTGATAGCCGTCGGCGAAGGAACAGGAAATAACGAGCGGATTGTCAAACAACACGAAAACGGTCAACGTCCATTGTTCGATGGAGGGANNGGGAGAGTGAACGAACAGAACGGGCTGGGCCCGGGGCAACACCAACTTCCCCAGGAATTTACGGTATCGTCCAGTTTGGTGTGGACACCAGCGGAAGCAGTGGCAGGCGGTGCATCGCTGGAATCCTCGGCCGAACGGAATCTCGTTGCGGAATTGGCGTCTGCGGCAACGGACGTGCCAGGCGAAACCGAGAACTTGCCCGCGCAGGGTGGCGCGTGGACCGCTCTCTTGTTGGGAGCCTGGTCAATCGTCGGCGCCATCCTGACTCCCTGGAGTATTTTTAATGGCGTATTGGGAATCCTCTTTGGATTGTGGGGGCTGACCTCTCGTCGCAGGACGCTGGCGATGGTGGGGCTGCTCTTGTCGGTGATTGGCGTGACGTTGAGCATTGTTTGGCCACGGGGGTAACATGGCGAAGCTCTATTTTTACTATTCCGCCATGAACGCGGGGAAAAGCACGACATTACTGCAATCGGCCCACAACTATGAGGAGCGGGGGATGCGGGTGTTGCTGCTGACGCCTCGGCTGGATGAACGGGTCGCGGTCGGTGTGATCGGCTCGCGGATTGGGTTGCAGCGCCCCGCGTTCGCGTTCACGGCGGACAACGACCTGTTGCTGCATATTTGGCGTGAGCACCGCGCGGCCAGGTTGCATTGCGTTCTGGTGGATGAAGCCCAATTCCTTACGCCGCGCCAAGTGTTGCAACTGACATTGGTTTGCGATCGATTGCGCATTCCCGTCTTGTGTTATGGTTTGCGCACCGATTTCCGAGGCGAGCCGTTTGAGGGGAGCAAGTACCTGCTGGCCTGGGCCGACGAACTGGTCGAGATCAAAACCATTTGCCACACGGGCAAAAAAGCCACGATGAACGCGCGCGTCAACGAACAGGGCCAGCGCGTGGTTGAAGGTGAACAAGTCTGTATTGGCCACAATTATGTTTCGGTCAGTCGCGCGGAGTTTGCTTTGGACCAAGTCTCGCCAGTCGGGTACCGCTGTCCCTTGAATGACGATGACGTCGCCCTCCGTTCGCCGACTGACGCGCAGGCATGATGCACCCGCTGTTGGAGATCGTCGAGTTGTGGCGGCCGCGGTTGCCCTTGGGCGTTCGCGCCGCGTTCTGTTCCTATTGCCTGTGCCTGAGCAAACATCGAATCTACGACAATCCATCGCTGAACTGGCGTCGGGCCGTCGGTTCCGATTTCCGCGATTGGGCGCGGTATCAAGTCTGCCCGGTTTGCCAATCGCGCTCGCCTCATCGTCGCCGCGACCGATTCGTTGACCCGTTGACGGCAGAGAACATGTCGATCGAGCAACTCTGGGAGCAGACGTCCAGCGATGAACGAGCGCGAACGTCTGTAGCCGAGATCGAACGCGAATTGACTGAGCACTCTCAAAAGCGCCAACGACAAATCACTGCCATGACCGGAGCAGCGTTTGCCCTGCACGACGTTGTCGTTGAACGCAAGCGCATTGTGGACAAAGTCATGATGACCGCCATGTTGTTCGGTTCCATTGTCTTATTAGCTATAATTGTGAACTGGCCAATGGCCATCGCATTGTTAATCGCCTTGTTTCCATCAGCGTTTTGGGCGCGGATGATGGCCGAGCGGCGCTTCGTTCAACGTGAACTGAGTCCGATGCTGCGCGGATTTTTCGCCGTTATGGGCATTTCCGAAGATGCGTTCGTGGCGTTCGTCGCGGAGAAACGATCTCGTTTGTCGGCGTTGTGGAGCGCATTGCGAACGCTCCGCGCCGGCACTCCCCGCAGCCGTTTGCAGGTGGAGCTTCACGAGCCGTCGTTGCGCGCTGGGATCGATTACTTGGCTCCACCCCGTTAAAGAGGACGATCGATGTCCGTTCGCGGGCATGCGATGATGCCACCTGATTGGCGTGATCGAGGAAAAGGGTTTCCCCGGAACGCCTGCGCGAACCCGGCGTTGGGGCGGGAGGAACTGGCCGGGGAACGGTCGAGAAAACTTTAGGTCTTAGGATTGGGGGGCAGACTGCCTTCTATTTTTAGGTCGCGATCGAGCCCTTCCAATTCTTCGAGATCGATCACCGGCAACTTTTTGTTCGGCGCGGGAAGGGGTTCTTCTTTGACCGGTGACATCAGGCGTTCGCGGTTGGTTTCCAACGAATACGTCTGCGTGTCCACCACCAACCCATTGGTGTCCCACCAGGTCCAAGGACCAATCGGCTGTTCATTGTCGTAAGCGCCTTGGGTGGCCTTCAACCCGTTCTCATGCCACCAGACCCATTGGCCGACCTGTTTTCCCGCATGGTATGTCCCCGACAGTTGCCGCTGGCCGTTCGGGTGATACCATGTGAAAGTTCCCTCCCTTTCGCCATCGACGAATTGACCTTGCATCAGTGGCTGGCCGTTCTCATACCACAAATTGACGGGACCATGTTGTTCGCGCTCTCCGCGCGGGCGAAATGCTGCCGGTGCGGCTTCCCACCAATTGTCATCGTGTTCCAACTCCAAAACAGGATCGAGAAAATACGCCTCGATAAACTTTTTGCCGGACGGATAGTTGGACGTTTCCACAACAACCTTTCGACCGCGAACGTATTCCTCGTTTCGAGTGGCTTCGCCGCGCTCGTCGAATTCTCGCAGCGGTCCGTCGAGCAACCCATTATTAAATGCGGCCTCGCGCATCTTGGTTCCGTTGGGGTACCACCAAGTTGCCGTGCCGTGCCGTTGCCCATGGCGATAGGTGATGTCCATCACTTTACGTTGTTGTTGGTCATGGATCACCCAGACGCCGTGCAGTTTCCCGTTGCGGAAGGTGCCATGGGAAAGAAAGGGTGCGCGGAACAGGTTGAAGGGGCGCAACGAGAAGATCGTCTGCTCGCCACCAGAATGCCAACGCTGCCACGTCCCCTCCATCAACCCGAGTTGAAACACACCCTCCGCCACGACCTGACCGGACGGAGAGAAGAATTTCCAGGGACCATGATTGTAGTAGTTCCCGTCAGCATCCTGCGCCACTTGACGTTCCACTTGCACTTTGCCGTCTGGATAGCGCTGTTGAATCGTTTCGGTTTGGTTGGATAACGGGACGCGCCGCAATGGCGCGCTGCCCAAGTCCACTTCTTCGGCGTCGTCTTGCACTGGGCGACGAAACGCGGCGTTGCTGAACGGAAGCGTCGCGTTGGCCTCGGCCTGCGTAACGGTGCCGTCCCGATCGGTTTGGCCGTCCAATGGTACCAAGAAGTTTTCTAAGGTTACCGGACCGGCCGGGCGTTTCGCGACAATGGGACTCATCGGCGCGGGATGATCGGAGTTCTTGGCGGGCGGGACGGCAAAGTCAAACGGCTGATTCGCCGAATCTGGCAGTTGTCCTTGGACTTGGCCCACGGTTGCAAGCAACCAGACCACGAGCGCAACCATTACCTGGCGCGTTGCCGCGCGCAAGGCTCCAGCGCAATTGTCCGCGACCGAGGTGGCTCGCTGCATATTGGAAGTTCGCCGACTGTCGAAATGCAACACGTGTCGCCCCTATTATCGACGTTGGCGCCGCTCAGAATGGACTGCGTCCGCTCGCAATCAACAGGCTTTCGACGACCGTCACGAATGGAACCGCGATAGTGCCTGTAACGGGGCGCGCCGCGAAATCCTATGGAATATACGAGACGTCTGGATTTTAGCGGCCATCCGGGCCACAATGGTTGTATGTTCCAGCACCATCGTCCGATTACGATCCGAATCGATCCGAATGGCCCTCAGGGCGACAGCCCTGAAACTCGCCAGCGATTGCAGCGGATCGCCGAACACTATCAGGAATTCGATACGGTGTTTGCATCGATCGAATCCAAATTGCCCGACCAAGCCCGGCCACTCGCTGAGCCCACCGACAACACTCAGGTTGCACCCAAACCTAGGTGATGGATCGATGGCTTATTTAGGGCTCATCGGCGGGCTAATCATCGATCCGACCAGCGAAATAGTTGGCGCAGTTGGCGATCTCTGGATACATAAGGGCCGCATCGCGGACCCGCCGGGCGAAACAGTTGAGGAGATTCGGACGATCGACTGCAGGGGGCGCGTGGTAATGCCGGGTGGCATCGACATGCATTCGCACATAGTCGGCCCCAAAGTCAACGCGGCGCGCCAACTTATTCCCCGTACGACGGGGCCGACCGAAACAATCGCTGTCTCCGCCGAATCCCGATTCCGTAGTGACGAGATTGTGCCGACGATTTATGAGGTCGCGGCGAAGTACCTGGCGATGGGTTACACCACGGTGTTTGACGCCGCGATCGCCCCCTCGGCCAGTCGCCTGGTTCATCGCGAATTGGAACAGATGGCAGGGCTCGACACCGGTTTTTTTGCCTTGCTCGGAAACCATGAGTACGTGTTGGAAAACGCCCGGCGCGATCCACGCGCTGTGCGGTATTTTTTGGCTTGGATGCTGCGCCGTTGTGGCGCGTGGGCGCCCAAACTGGCCAACCCCGGCGGCGTCGCCGTGTGGAAACAACGCGCCCAAGGCAACGTGCGCGATCTCCACGAAACTATTTCTGGGTTCGATGCTACGCCCGCGGACGTGATCCTAACTTTGGCCCGCGCCGCAAACGAATTAAAATTGCCACATCCGCTCCATGTGCATGGATTGAATTTAGGCGTCCCCGGCAATTGGCAAACGACGTTGGAAACCATGAAACTGCTCGACGGCTTGCGCAGCCATCTGGCGCATGTCCAATTTCACAGCTATGGTGGCGCCGGTGATCACGCCGAGAATTACTCATCGCACGTGGAGCCGCTGGCCGAATGGGTCAATGCGCATCCGGAATTGAGCGTCGATGTCGGACAAGTCATGTTTGGCAAGACGATGACCATGACGGCCGACGCGCCGTTGGGTTACGCGCTCAGCCAATTGACCGGCAATGCCTGGTTCTCGCACGATATCGAAGTGGAAACGGGTTGCGGGATTTCGCCCATCGAGTACAAGAACAAAGTCTCCGTACACGCCTGGCAATGGACGATCGGTTTGGAATGGTTGTTGCGCGTGCGCAACCCTTGGCAAATCGCCGTGACGACCGATCATCCCAACGGCGGGAGTTTCCTGAGCTATCCCCGCATTATCCGGTTGTTGATGGATCGCGATTACCGCCGCGCAGAATTCCAACGGCTGCCGCGGAAAGTCCGCGATCAGTCGCCATTGCGCGAACTGGATCGGGAGTACACGTTGGCGGAAATCGCAATCGTGACCCGATCGGGTCCGGCCCGCCTGCTGGGAATTGCGCACAAAGGTTCCCTTGCTCCCGGCTGCGACGCCGACGTAACGGTTTATTCTCCCGAAGCCAACCGGGAAACGATGTTCCAGTTTCCTTGGTTGGTGATCAAAGATGGCCAGGTGGTTGTCGAAGGAGGCGAATTCCGCGCCTTGTCGCGCGGCAAGACAATGGCGGTGGCGCCATCAGTGGACGACGGCTGGGAAGAATCATTCAAACCTTGGTTCGCCGACCATTATTCCTTTCGGATAGAACATTTCGGACGAAGCGACGAAGCTGCGATGGCATTCGATCGACCACTGTGGAGATTTGAGATTGCCCAATGAATCCCGCTGCTATCGATAAACACGATGAAACTGAATTGGCCGTGCCAATCGGCAAGCGCGCTGTGGTCGCAGTGATCTGCCTGGCACTGATGGCGGCAGCCATCCCCGGTGGGCCTTGTCCAGCAGTCTTGGCGGCGAACGAACAGCGCGATGAGCTCGATCGAGACGACGAATTTGATTTTCAGCGCGAGATATTGCCAGTGCTGTCCGATCGGTGTTTTTCATGCCATGGCCCGGATGAAGGTGCCAATATTTCCGGCTTGCGGCTGGACACTCGTGCGGCGGCCATCGGTGAGCTTCCCAGCGGGGACGGACGCGCCATCGTTCCTGGTCGCCCCCAACGGAGCGAGATGATTCGTCGAATCAAGAGCACCGATCCCGACCTGGTCATGCCTCCGGCGGATGCCCATCGCCAGCCGATATCGGCCGAGGAATTGGCGAAGTTAGAAGCGTGGATCGCCGCCGGAGCGCCCTATCAACAACATTGGTCCTTCGAATCGTTGCCGGCAACTGTGGAAGTACCGGAAGTTCCCACCGATGGCTGGGGGCACAATACGATCGATCGGTTTGTCCTAGCGGCATTGGCTCGGCAAGGCCTGACCCCTGCGCCGGAAGCCGAACGGTGGCGTTGGCTGCGGCGCGTTTCGTTGGACCTAACGGGCCTGCCGCCGACGATTGAGGAGTTGGACGCGTTTGAAAATGACACTTCGCCCGACGCCTACGACGTCGTCGTCCAACGGTTGTTGGATTCGCCCCGATTTGGCGAGCACTGGGCGGTCGATTGGTTGGACGTGGCCCGCTACGCCGATTCGTACGGTTATCAGTCGGACTTGATATGCCAGGTGTGGCCTTATCGCGATTGGATTGTCAAGGCGTTAAACGACAACCTGCCCTACGATCAATTCCTTCGCAACCAATTGGCCGGGGACCTATTGCCGAATGCGACGACGGAAGAGATCGTCGCCACGGCGTTCAATCGGTTGCATCGGCAAACGAATGAAGGAGGTAGTATCGATCTGGAATGGCGGATCGAGTATGCCGCCGATCGCGTGCAAACGTTCGGCCTGGCGTTTCTAGGATTGACGCTGGAATGTGCTCGCTGCCACGATCACAAGTTCGACCCGATCACGCAGCGCGACTACTATCAATTGATGGCCTTCTTCAATTCCATCGACGAAGCGGGCACGTACAACGACGCGGTGCATATCCCGACACCAACGATTTTGTTGCCCACGGACGACCAGCGGGCCCATTTGGCTTCCATCGATGCGGAGTTGCGCGCGTTGGACGACGAACTGTTGTCATGGCACACTCTGGCCCGGGCTGAGTACGAAGCCTGGAAAACGGAACGGACGATTGCGATGCCGCGGGCCCGGGCACGTTATGCATTGGATGAAATCGTGGACGGTACCAGTTATATCGACGCCATCGAAGGCGCCCGCCCGGCAACCACCGCCGCGGACAATCGCCCTATTCCGGGTTACCGGGGGAACGCGCTACAGTTTTCCGGCGATGATCCGCTCAACGTTCCCGCGTTTGAATTGCGCCCGTGGCAGCCGTTTACCATCAGTTGTTGGTTGCATATCCCGGCGACGACTCGGGACGCGATCCTATGGCATCAGACAACAGGAACAGATACTGGTTTCTCCGGGACCGAGTTGATATTGCATGAAGGCCGACTACGATTGGCGATGAACCGGTTTTGGCCAGGGAATTCGTTGGCTATCGATAGTGCCGAGCCGCTGCCGCGTGACCGCTGGGTGTTCGTCGCGGCCAAGTATGATGGCAGCGGAACCGCACAAGGCATGACGTTGTTCATCGACTCGCGTCCGAGTCAGGTCGTGGTGCGGAATCATCTTTACAAGACGCCTGCCGCGGGACAGCAGCTTGGGTTCGGTTCGCGTTTTCGGACGCGTGGACCGCAGGGAGGTGCGATTGATCAGATCGAATTGTTCGATTCGTGTCTCTCTGACGTCGAATTGGATTGCATCCGCTTGGAACGCAACTTGACCGCCTCCGAAATCGCTGACGACCGGTTGTTCGACCATTTTCTGAACCGCGTGCATGATGGTACCCTGCGCGCCCTGTCACTTCGGCGGGAACAATTGGCCCGGCGGTTCTCCCTGCTCGATACGTGCCAAGAGTTGATGGTGATGCGCGAGCTAGCGACGCCAACGGAGACGTTCGTACTCGATCGGGGAGCGTATGATTCGCCGCGCACTCCAGATCGCCGCGTTGAGCGGGACACACCAGCGTCTTTACCGGCATTTCCCGAAGGAGCGCCGCGCGATCGCTTGGGCTTGGCCGATTGGCTAACCGCCCCCGATCATCCGCTGACGGCGCGTGTGGCCGTCAACCGAATGTGGCAGCATTTTTTTGGCGTGGGGTTGGTGGAAACGGCTGAGGATTTTGGCCTTCAGGGGACGCGCCCAACGCATCCGGAATTGCTCGATTGGCTGGCGCGCGACTTTGTCGATCACGGCTGGGATGTCAAACGACTGTGCCGCCAGATTGCTTTGAGCGCGACGTACCGCCAAACATCGCAGGTCGATTTGGAATCGCGTCGGCGCGATCCGCGGAACGTGGCCTTGGCGCGCGGTCCGGCTGCGCGGATGAGCGGCGAAATGCTGCGCGATCTAGCGCTATTTGTCTCCGGTCTGCTGCACGAACGTCGGGGCGGGCCGCCGGTAAGCCCCTATCAACCGGAAGGATTATGGACGGAAAACAACTCATTTTCGCCCGCCTATCAGCCAAGCGCTGCACCAGACATATATCGCCGGAGCTTGTATAGTGTATGGAAACGGACGGCGCCACTTCCCAACATGTTGGCTTT
>JACTND010000169.1 GCA_014584305.1 Planctomycetota bacterium
GATCGCCTGGGGAACCCCCAAACGGTCGCTCTGACGGCGACGGCGACCGCCACGGTGCGCGACGATATTGTCCGCGTGCTGATGCTCCGCGATCCGAAAACATTTATCTCCGGATTCGCTCGCGCGAACTTATCGCTGCGGGTCGATATGCCCAGCAGCAACGGCGACAAAGACAAACGGCTGGTGGCTTATCTGGAACGGACACCCGGCGCGGGGATTGTCTATGCCTCCACGCGCAAGAATTGTGAGCACCTGGTGGAGTTGTTGCGCCAACGCATCGACCGTCCGATCGAGTTTTACCATGCTGGCCTGGATCACGACGAACGCCGCCGCGTGCAAGAAGAGTTCATGACCGGCCGCACACCGATCGTCGTGGCCACGAACGCTTTTGGCATGGGAATCGACAAAGCCGATTTGCGGTTCGTCGTGCATTACAACATACCGGGAAGTTTGGAGGCCTATTACCAGGAAGTCGGACGGGCCGGGCGCGATGGTCAGCCATCGGATTGTTGGCTGCTGTACTCCTTTCAAGATCGATTTATTCACGAGTTTTTCATTGAGAACTCCTACCCGCCTCGCGAGATTGTCCGCGACGTGTATGAATTCTTGTGTTCGTTCGATGTAGATCCCATCGAGATAACATTGCAGCAAATCAAGGACGCGATGGGACTATCGATCGGCACGACCGGCATCGCCAATTGTGAACACTTGCTAGAGAAAGCAGGTGCGATCGAACGCCTGGATTCCAACGAAAACATGGCGGCCATCCGTATCGATTCGAACTTGCCGACGCTGGTCGATCTGCTCCCCAAAGAATCGAAAACGCGGCGAAAAGTGCTTCGGCACTTGGAGTTTATCGTCGGCTCGCTGCGCGGCGAAATGGTGATGTTTCATCCCGTTCGTTTTGCGGCACAACTCGACATGACCTGGGAAAGCGTTTCCCGCGCGCTGCGGCAGTTGTGTGATTTGCCGGGAGTAGAGTATGTCCCTCCCTTCCGAGGTCGAGCAATTCACATCGTGCGGCGGGTCAAGTTCCATGAGTTGGCGATCGATTTCGTGGCCCACGACGCGCGGAGGCGCGCGGAGTTTGAGCGATTGGAACAAATGATCCAATACGCGACGGGGCGATCGTGCCGCCAATTGGCCATTCTCGAATATTTCGGCGACCCCGATCGCCAGCGCTGCGGTCGCTGCGACCGCTGCAGTCCGCCGAAGATTATACCAGCGGACGGTCCGCCCAATTCTGCTGGAGTCACGTCCTCCAACGATGATCCTATTCGGTATGCGGTACAAGTGGCCTTGAGCGGGGTAGGGCGTGCGCAGGGGCGCGTGGGCAAACAGTTGATCGCCCAAATGTTGGCGGGGTCCGAATCGCAGCGTGTGCAGCGCGCGGGCCTGAAGAAGCATAAGACGTTCGGCTTGCTGGCCACGGTTCATCAAACGGACATCGTGCACTTGCTCGATTGGTTGATCGCAAGTGGACTAATCCGGGTTGATGAACCCGTTCGATTTCGGCCAACCGTTGCGCTGTCGGCTTCAGGTCAAGCTGTTGCGTGGGGTGCCTGGGAAGGATTGGACGTGGCAACGTGTCCACAGACTCTGGCCGCTACGTTGCGCAGCGCGCTGGCGGGTAAGCGCCCTGTTGCGTCGTCGGAGCCCGCGCCGGCTGCCGCGCAGGAAAGTCTGCTTCCCGACTCCCGGACGCCGGTCGCCCATCCCGAAACGGTCGTGCCGTCCGCTCCGACATTCGGAGCGCTTCCACGAAGGGAATCTACTCGTCCGATGAGGTCGAAATCTCATTCCGTGGACAGACCTAGTGGAACGGCAGGACCGAAATCCGAACATCCGACCGCGCATCCTCCGCCGCCACAGCAATCGCGCGCTACCGACGGCGCCGCAATGACCATCGTTCTTTTGGACGTGGCGGTTGTTTGCCGACGGGTACAACCTCGATCAGGTCGCCCAGATACGCGGCCTGGACCATGAGTCCATCATCGGGCACTTGACGCGCGCGGCGGAAACAGGTCTGGCCACTCAGCCCGAGTGGGTCCTCCACGGCGACGAATTGCGGGCCATGGTGCAGACTTCACAACAAGTCGAAGAGATGGATGAATCGAAGATGTACGCGCTGTTGATGCAGCAGGCCCACCCCGCCAAAGTGGCCTTCTTCTTGCGTACGCGAGGCTGAACTTCCGGCCGCGACAATGAAGCCGCCACATCAACTTCCCCTTCGCGACTTCAACCGGGCCCGATGAGTCGCCGGCTTATCATTCGGATGGGAACCGTGCGGTTTGTGTGGAAGTGTCGAGCTCCTTGATCCTCCCCCGAAAACTGACGTCATTCGAGTAGACACTGTCTCGTTTTCTGTACCATCGCCCATCAGGAGCGCGCCGAGTACAATGTTGACCAACGTGAATTGTAATCGAGACTGGAGACCCCTCAGGAATGGACCCGAAAGTGACGCCGCCAACGAATCCCACCGAATCCAAAGCGCCCCCGCGCGGACTGGCCGTCTGGATTATGTTCTTGCTGATCGGTTTGATGTTTGCATGGATCTACTATGCGCTCTTTGGCGCGACACCCACGGACGAAATCAGCTTTGGGTATTTCCGCAATTTGATCAAGGGTCGGGACCAGTTCGGTCAGCCGATCCTGATCGATGAAAAACCAGTGGCGACCATGATCGAATCCGTCGAACTCCGTACGGGATTGGCAACCGGAACGTTTGTCAAGGAACCGCTCCGCGAAGCGGTAGTGGTGCGCGGCGAACTGAAACGTCCCGGACCGGAGGATTTCCTGAAAAAGAATTTTCGTGTCGTCTTGCCAACCGATGGTGAAACGCTGGCCGAAATCCAACGCGAGCTGTTGGCCGTGGGTGTGACTCGTCTGACCGTGCAGCCACAATCGAACACGGCCGGTTGGATGATGACGCTGTTCTTCATCGTTTCGGTGGGCTTGCTTTTGTTCTTAATCTTGTCGATGCGCCGCGCGCAGAATCAAATGCTGGGGGGCGGCGGTTTTCTGTCGAGTTTTTCGCGCAGCCCGGCGAAACGGTTTGAACCTTCGCCGGATCATATCACGTTCCGCGACGTGGCCGGCTTGGAGGGAGTCAAAGCCGACCTGATGGAAATCGTCGAGTTCCTGAAAGAACCGGAAAAATTTCAAAAACTCGGAGGGCGCGTCCCCAAAGGCGTGTTGTTGGTCGGCCCGCCGGGGACGGGAAAAACGATGTTGGCGCGGGCGATCGCCGGCGAAGCGGGGGTTCCCTTCTTTAACGTCAACGGCTCGGAGTTCATCCAGATGTTTGTCGGCGTGGGGGCCAGCCGCGTGCGCGACCTATTCGAAACGGCAAAGGCGGAGGCGCCGGCGATCGTTTTCATCGACGAGATCGACGCTGTGGGTCGCCAGCGAGGTGCTGGCTTGGGAGGCGGGCATGATGAACGGGAACAAACGCTAAACCAAATCCTCGGCGAGATGGATGGTTTTCAAAAGGACAATTCGGTGATCGTAATTGCGGCCACCAATCGCCCCGATGTCTTGGATCCGGCGCTGTTGCGACCGGGGCGGTTCGATCGGCATATTGTTGTGCCCCGTCCGACCGTGCGCGGACGGTTGGAAATTTTCAAGGTTCATGTGCGGGATGTGCCCCTCGCTGCCGATGTCGATCTGGAAGTGATGGCCAAGCAGACGGTGGGCATGACGGGCGCTGATATTCGCAATCTGGTGAATGAAGCCGCACTGTGGGCCGCCCGCCACAATAAGAAATCCGTTTCCATGGCGGATTTTTATTATGCCCATGACAAAGTCGTGATGGGGGCCAAGAGCGAGGAAGTGTACAACGAACATGAAACCGAACAAACCGCCTACCACGAAGCGGGGCATACCATCACGGCCTGGTATTTGCCCGAAGCCATGCCAGTCCATAAAGTGACCATCATCCCGCGCGGCCGCGCCGGCGGTTTCACCCAAATGATCCCCGATGAAGATCGCATGAGCATGTCCGAATCGGAGATCCGCGACATGTTAGTCGTCATGATGGGAGGACGCGCCGCGGAAAAACTCATTTATGACAAATTCACCGCCGGCGTGGAAATGGACTTGGAGCGCGCGACCGCAATGGCCCGGCGGATGGTAACTCGCTGGGGTATGAGTCCTCGTTTGGGGCCGGTCAGTTACAAACTCACTGACGACGACCCCTTCTTGGGACGCGAAATGCACCAAACCCGTCAGTTCAGCGAACACACGATGGAGTTGATCGATGCGGAAGTGACCCGCATCCTGGAAGAAGCTTCGCAAAAAGCCACGGAAATCCTGGTCGCTCATCGCGAGGCATTGGAGAAGCTGACCGCGGAATTGCTGGAACGCGAGGAGTTGACCCGCGAAGAGATTGGCGAGTTGATTGGCCCGCCGGTCCATCAGTCGCGTCTATCGGATCGTGACGAAAGCGACAATCATTCGGCGAAACCGAACAATCGCCGCGCGCGGTCCCACCATTAAAGGCCTCGACGTGGAGTCTCACAATGCTTTGGGGCGAAACAACAACACTTCGCAATCGTCCAATGAGTTGTGCGCCACTTCGCTCCATTGCGACCAATTCGCGCGGATCACGACTACGGCCGCCGTCGGCAAATGGTCGATTCTGGAATTGAATCGGGCGGACAGGATTTCCAATCCGGGATTGTGCGCGATAATCATGGCGGTTTGCGTGTGGTCGGCAAACCGCGCGACGCGCGCCAAATAACGGTCAGCCGTGGTCAGGTACAAGTCGTCTTCGATACTGACGTTGATGGCCGTATGCCACTCGGCCAATAGTAGGTCCAAGGTCTGCCGCGCACGCGCCGCGGTGCTGCACGCGATGGCCTGCGGAATAAGTCCTTTGTCGGCCAAATGGCGCGCCATCCGCGGCGCGTCTTTCACTCCTCTTTTGTTGAGTGGTCGTTGATGGTCGGTGACGTTCTCATCGGCCCAAGAACTTTTCGCGTGCCGCATTAACAACAGCGTTTTCATCGTAATGTTGGCTCGGAAGCATAATGCAATTTCACGACGGCGTCCGGTACCGCCCATGTTTTGTCAGATTTTCGTCGCCAACGAATCCTTAGCAAGTCCCCGTGGCAGTGTTACAATCGTGGGGAATGGATGCCCAGCGATCAAAAATCGAGTCCGATCTTCGCGGCCTGTTAGCGGGCAGCGTCCGTTGTGACGATCTGACCTGTCAACTGTATGCCAGTGACGCCAGTATTCACGAAGTGCGCCCGCTGGGCGTCGTGTGCCCGGCCAATCCGGCCGACGTCGTGCAGGTCGTCAATTACGCTCGGGAAAATCAGATTCCCTTGCATCCGCGGGGCAGCGGCTCCAACGTCATCGGCGGGTGTTTGGGGCCAGGACTGGTTATCGACTTTTCCAGCCGTTTGAACCGCGTTCTGGAATCCGACGACGAATCGGTTTCGGTCCAGGCCGGGTGTGTCTTGTCGGTCGTCAATCGACAACTCCAAACTCGGGGCCGGTTCTTTGCTCCGGACCCGGCCACACGGTCGATTACGACGATCGGTGGTACGTTGGCTATGAATCAAACCGGCAGCCACTGGGTTCGCTACGGTAGCCCGCGCGACAAAGTCCTGAGTATGTCAGTCGTGCTGTCCAGTGGCGAACACCTAGAGATCGCCGCTCTCGGACGAGGGAAACCGGGGCCGCCGCCGGGAGATTCGACTGTCCTCGCGACACTGCGGCGAGAAGTCGCCGAAGCCGTCAGCAGTCGGCGCGGATTATTCGCCGAGCACCGACCGCAAACGGCACTGAACCAAGCGGGCTACAACCTCTATGACCTGGATGCATTTGGTGGCATCGATTTGACCCGGCTGTTGGTGGGCTCGGAAGGGACGTTGGGCTTGATCACGCATGCGCGGTTGGCAACCGAAGCGATTCCGCAACATCGCGGTGTCGCGTTGATGTTTTTCGACAGCTTGGACTCGGCGATCAAGACGGCCGTGGATCTGCGCGGACAAGATATCTCGGCCTGCGATTTATTGGATCGGCGGTTGTTGTCACTAGCGCGCGAGACCAGCGATGACTTAGCGCGCTTGATTCCTCACTCGGCCGAGGCCCTGTTGTTGGTAGAGTGCCAAGGAGACGACGATGCCGATTTGCGGGCGCAGTTGGCCCGGCTCAGCCAGCAGGTCCAACGCAAGAAAAAACTAGCGGTCGAGTTCCGGACGACGACACAAGTCACCGAACGCAACTTGTTTTGGCGGTTGACGCGGCGCGTCACACCGACACTGTATCGTCTCCGCGGCTCGCAACGCGCCATTCCATTGATCGACGATATCGCGGTCGCACCCGAGCGGTTGCCAGAGTTTCTGGTCAACGCGCACCGCATCTGCCATAAACATGAAGTCACGATTGCCGTTTTCTCGCATGTCCCGCAGGGCGTTGTACGGTTGCATCCCTTTCTCAATACGACCGGCGAGGCGGCCGAACAGCGGTTGCAACGATTGGCTGCGGAAATCTTTGATGAAGTCCTGCGGTTGCGCGGTACCGTCAGCGGCTCGTTCGGCGATGGGCTGACGCGCACTTGGTATCTGCGCCGGCAATTTGGCCCGCTGTACGCTGCGATGGTGCATGTGAAAAATGCATTTGACCCCGATTATATCTTGAATCCGGGCAAGAAAATCGACCATCCGCCAGCAGGATTGACCGACCATTTGCGGGCCGTTCTACCGGCAGTCACCCCAGCGCCGTCCGCGGACTCGACCGGTGGCAACGATTCTCATGCATTGCCCGTGATTACGCCGCAGCTCCGATGGTCAATCGACGAGATGGCCTTGACGGCGCGGAATTGCAATGGGTGCGCGCGGTGCCGCAACGTCGCCCCTGATCAGCGGATGTGCCCGATGTTCCGAGTGGATAGCCGCGAGGAAGCCGCTCCGCGCTCGAAAGCCAATTTGTTTCGCGGCTTAATAACCGGCCAGATTTCTCCCAAAGAGATCGCGAGCGACGATTTTCGCGCGTTGACAGATCTGTGCTTTAATTGTCACCAATGCCGATTGGAATGCCCGGCCAGTGCCGACATCCCCCAATTAATGGTGGAAGCCAAAGCGCAACATGTGGCAATCAACGGCCTGAACGTCAGCGACTGGCTAACGTCGCGATTGGATGTGGTCTATGAATGGATCGGGCGCATGCCGCGGCTAACCAATGCCCTCATTCGCAGCCGCTGGGCGCGGTGGGCGATCGAACGGCTGTTCGGCATTGCTCAGAGCCGCAAACTCCCCCGATTTTCGGAACGCAGTTTCTTGCGGTGGGCCACCAAAAACAAATTGACCAAATCGAATCGTCAACAAGGACGCAAGGTCGTTTACTTCGTTGATGCTTTTGTGAATTGGAACGATTTGGAACTGGGTCAAGCGCTGGTGCGGGTTTTTCAACACAATGGAGTTGATGTCGTCGTTCCGCCAGATCAAGCCGTCTCGGGGATGTCCTTGATTTCGGAGGGAATCCTGACGCGAGCTAAGAAACTGGCGGCCAAGAACATCGAGTACTTGTCCGAATACGTCCGCCAAGGCTACGTCATCGTGACCACCGAACCCTCGGCGACATTGGCTTTGAAACACGAATACATGCAGTTGATCGGCGATGCCGACGCGCGACTCGTCGCCGATCATACCCGCGACGCCTGCGAATATCTCTGGCAGCTGCATTTGCAGGGCAATCTCGAATTGAATTTCCACCCGCTGAACGCTGTCCTCGGTTACCACACCCCTTGCCATGTCAAAGCGCTGCAGATAGGGACACCGGGTTTGAACTTGATGCAATTGGTCCCCGGTTTACAAGTGGAACTCATTGAGGCCGGTTGCTCGGGGATGGCCGGGCCGTTTGGACTGAAACGCAAGAACTACTTGCGCAGCTTGCGGATCGGGCGCGGTTTGATTTCCGCCGTGCGCCGGGGAACGCTGTCAGCCGGGGCCACGGAATGTAGTGCCTGTCGTATGCAAATGGAGCAGGGCGTGACCAAGCCGACCGTTCATCCGTTGAAGGTCCTGGCACTCGCCTATCAATTGTTGCCACAGTTGGACAATTTGTTTTCCAGGACCAGTGAAGATTTGGTGTTGTCATGATCGTTCGCGTCTTGATGTTCGCCGGGGCAAGGGACGCCGTCGGGGCCCCTCAGGTCGAAGTCCAGTTGCCTGCGCAGGCGACCGTCGGCGATCTCAAGCAGGCTTTGGCCGACCAGTTTCCCGTTTTGCAAATGTGGCTGCTATCCAGTTCGATCGCCGTCGATCACCGCTACGCGCCAGGTGATTCCCTGGTTATCGATGCGACGAACGAAATCGCACTCATCCCACCTGTCAGCGGCGGATGAAACGTTTCAGTTGCAAGACTCTTTGTTGCAGACGGAGTTCGTAACTATGAACATCGCACGGATTTTTGCTCATCGGGTGGAATTGCCCTTGGTGGAAGGATCCTACAAGTGGTCAGGCGGCAAATCGGTCTCGGTGTTCGACAGCACGATCGTCGGTGTCGAGACGGCGTGTGGTCTGGTGGGCTACGGCGAGGTCTGCCCCTTGGGCCCATTTTATTTGCCGGCGTATGCGGATGGCGTGCGCGCCGGCCTAAAGGAAATCGGTCCTCACCTCATCGGCCTTAATCCGTTGGAGCTGAGCAAACTCAACCAGCGCATGGACGCGGCCTTAAAAGGTCACCCCTACGTGAAAGCGGGAATCGATATCGCGTGCTGGGACTTGTTGGGCCAGGCTACCGGCCTGCCAGTGTGCGTGTTGATGGGCGGTCGCTTCGGAGACCATGTGCGGCTGTATCGCGCCATCTCTCAACAACCGCCCGACGAAATGGCGCGCAACGTCGCGCGCTACCGCGACCAGGGATACACGCGTTTTCAACTGAGGGTCGGCGGCGATCCCGATCAAGACATCGAACGCATCCACCAGGTACGCGCGTGCCTGAGGCCCACCGATCGACTTGTGGCCGACGCCAATACCGGCTGGACCCAGCATGAAGCGCAACGTGTGGTCCGCGCGGTTCGCGATGTGGACGTTTACATCGAACAGCCGTGTTTGACCTACGAAGAATGCCTGGCCGTGCGGCGTCAAACGGACCATCCTTTTATTCTGGACGAAAACGTGGACAGCTTGGAAATGTTGCTCCGCGCCAAAGCCGACTTGGCGATGGACGTGGTCAATCTGAAAATCAGCAAGCTCGGCGGTCTGACCAAAACGAAGCAAGTGCGCGATCTCTGCGTGTCGATGGGGATCGCGATGACGCTAGAAGACAGTTGGGGGGGCGATATTACCACCGCGGCTATCGCGCACCTGGCCCACAGCACGCCCGAAGAACTTCGTTTTACTAGCACTGATTTCAACAGCTACGTGACGGTCAGCAACGCCAGCGGCGCTCCTCAACGCGAGCATGGATTCATGAAAGCCAGCACCGAACCTGGACTGGGAATCACGCCGCGCAGCGACGTCATCGGCCCACGAGTATTGGACATTGGAGGAAAACCATGATCGGTCGTACCCGAAAGATCTGTCCGATCTCGATCCTCCTCACCGCTTGGCTCTGCGCTGCGGCCGCGATGGTCCGGGCCCAATCTCTGGAATCCGAATTGCAGCGCATGGACGTCTCGGACCTGATCGACAGTGTTCGGCAGTTGGGTGATGCGGCGCGCGGGGCGATTGTTTTTCACCAGCCCGGCTTGGCCTGTGCCAAATGTCACCGAGTAAGTAATGCGGAACAGAATTCCTTGGGTCCGGATTTGACTACTTTGACCCCCGATGTCACGGATGAATCGCTTATCGAGTCGTTGCTGTTTCCTTCGAAGGTTATCCGCCAGGGATTCGAATCCGTGCTGGTACTAACGGTTGACGGACGGGTTGTCTCGGGCATACTCGTCGAGCAAACTGCGGACAAGATAGTTCTGCGCGACGCCGGGCGCGATGGCGAATGGGTTACGTTCGAAATCGCCGAGGTCGAAGACGTCAAGCGCAATGAACTGTCACTCATGCCGGCGGGGCAAATGAACCAACTGGCCAGTCGCCAGCAGTTCTTCGATTTGATGCGCTACCTGTTCGAAATTCTCGATCACGCGGGGTTCATTCGCGCTTGGAACGACGATACCTTTCGTCGCGGCGAAATGCTCTACCAGCGGGTCTGCGCGAGCTGTCACGGCACCCACGAGCAATTGGGCTCGCTCCCTACGTCGCTGCGATTTGCGGAAGACAAGTTCAAAAATGGCAGCGATCCGCTGTCCATGTACCGGACGCTGACCCACGGGTACGGGCAAATGGCACCGCAAACCTGGATGGTACCGTCGCAAAAGTACGACGTGATCCACTATATTCGCGAGGCGTATCTCCGATCGCATCGTTCCGAGCCGTTGACAACGGTCGATGAAGCCTATTTGGCCAGCCTGCCAACCGGATACACGTTTGGCCCCGAGTCGAATGCCGTCGAAGCCTGGTCGGCCATGGACTACGGTCCCAGCTTGATTCACACCTATGAAATCCCGGGACCTGATCACAATTTTGCTTACAAGGGCATTGCGGTCCGGTTGGATCCAGGCGCGGGAGGGGTTTCACGGGGAAGTCACTGGATGATTTTTGACACCGACACGCTGCGCATGGCCGCGGGCTGGAGTGCGGGCAACCAGGTTGGCAACAATTTCATTGACTGGCGCGCCATTCAGTTCAACGGTGAGCACGGCATCCACCCGACCATTGTCGGTCAAGTCGCCTTTGCCAACGCGACCGGACCCGGGTGGGCGGACCCGCGCAATGGCCAGTTCACAGACGACCAACGAGTCCTCGGCCGCGACGGCAAACCATACGGCCCATTGCCTCGCCCGTGGGGGCGATTCCATGGGATGTATCTGTATGAACAACAGGTAATACTCGCGTACAACATCGGCGACACAGAGATACTCGAAATGCCGCGCATCCAACAACGGGATGGACGGCCCCCCTTGTTTCTGCGCACGTTGAATATCGGACCGCGCGCGAGCGATTTGACTTTGCGGGTCGCGCAGTATTCATCCGAGAATCCTCACGTGACGTACGGCGTTGTCCCGCACAACCGGTCAACGCATTGGCTGTTTCAGGACGGTCAATTGAGGCTCCGCATACCGGCGGGTGATTCTCGGCTGCAACTGACCGTCTGGGTGACGAGCGACTTGGAGGTGGAAACGGAGCCGCGAGTGGAAATTGCCGACCTCGATTTGGCGACGTTGACACATGGCGGACCGCCGCGCTGGCCACAAGTTTTGACCACACGCGCGGTGCTTGGGGCAAGCGACGAACCATTGGCGGTGGACATCTTGACGGCCCCCGAATCCAATCCTTGGCTCGCTCAAACGCGATTCACGGGCCTCGATTTTTTTTCCGATGGCCGCCTTGCCGTATGTACTTGGGATGGCGACGTGTGGGTCGTGACGCCGAGAACGGTTGGTGACGAACTGCTTCTCGACTGGCAGCGGATTGCCTCGGGCCTGTTCCAGCCGCTGGGTCTGAAGATCCTACGTGACAAGATTCATTTGACTTGCCGCGATCTATTGGCCGTCCTGCACGACCTGAATGGCGATGGTGAAATCGACTTTTACGAGAATTTAAACAATGACCATCAAGTCACGGAGCATTTTCACGAGTTCGCCATGGGTTTGCAAACTGACGCCGAAGGGAATTTTTATTACGCCAAGTCCGGTTGCCACGGCAAGCCAGCCATTGTTCCGCACCATGGCACACTGCTGAAGGTTACTCCGGACGGTTCGAGAACGGAGATTTTGGCCAACGGATTTCGCGCCGCCAATGGCGTTTGCTTGAATCCCGACGGATCGTTTCTCGTTACGGATCAAGAAGGATTCTGGAACCCGAAGAATCGTATCAATTGGGTGACGCGTTCCGCCTCGGGCCAGCCCAAGTTTTATGGAAACATGCTGGGGTATCACCACGTAACCGATTCGTCAGATTCCGCGATGGAACCTCCGCTCTGTTGGATCACCAATGACTTCGATCGTAGCCCGGCAGAGCTGCTGTGGGTCACGAGCGCGCAGTGGGGACCTTTAAACGGCTCGCTTTTGAATCTGTCCTATGGTTACGGAAAAGTGTTCTTGGTGCTGCACGAAGAGGTCGCTGGAATCCGGCAAGGGGGTATGATCGAATTGCCGCTGCCGAACTTTCCCACCGGCGTGATGCGCGGCCGGTTTCATCCCGATGACGGACAGTTGTACCTCTGCGGCATGTTTGCCTGGGCCGGCAGCGCGACACATCCCGGTGGACTGTTCCGCGTCCGCTACAATCGAACGCCCGACGCATTACCATTGCAACTTCACGCGCACACTTGGGGCCTGGAACTTGTTTTTTCATCGCACGTCGATCCAGAAGCGGTCCAAGACGCCAATAACTATTCGATTACCGCCTGGGACCTCGAGCGAACGGCTCGTTATGGATCGGAACATTTCAATCAACGCACTTGGGAAGTGAATGCGGCCCGCCTGTTGCCTGATGGCAAAACTGTGCGGCTGGAGATTCCAGAAATCGCGGCGACGGCGGGCATGGAAATCGTTTACCGGTTACGAACAACCGAGGGCCAGCCATTGCGCGGGAGAATTCATAACACCATCCATCGCTTACACGGCGCAAACCAATGAATCGATCCGGCACGGTCCCCAATGGACGCCGCTTGTTCTTAGCATACGCGTGGGGATAGACCCGAGTACAAAACCATTGCCGACATGACGGTTGTAAACACAATAACCCGTCGCGTTAGGAAGTTGAGGACTTCCCGGATAACGCGGCGGGTCACCGTACTGTCTTGCGCGCTGCGGGTTAGTTACCCGAGTCGATCAACGGACCTGATGCGCCGCGACCGCCGCGCAACTCGGCTTTGCTCCGTTCTTGTTCGGCCGTTGAGCGCGCTTCCGCCGCCTCTTCTTCTTGCGACCACCCCAAACGACGGCGCGACAATCCAATCTTGCGATCTTCCGTATCGACTCTCAAGATCTTGACTTCGATCTCCTCATTCAGCTTCACAACGGATTCCGGATTTTCGACTTTGTGGTCGGCCAGTTCGGAAATGTGCAGCAAGCCCTCCAAGCCATCTTCCAAACCGACGAACACGCCGAAGGAGGTGATCTTCGTGACCTTGCCCCGCACGACCTGACCGGGTTGGAACCGGGCGGGAATATCGGTGAGCCAAGGGTCCTCGTTCAGTTGTTTCAAACCGAGGGCAATCCGGCGACGATCGGTATCGACCGCCAGCACACGGCAGGTGACCGTCTGGTTCTTTTCCAGCATCTCATTGGGATGGCTGATTTTCCGGGTCCAGGACAAGTCCGAAACATGCAAGAGACCGTCGATCCCTTCCTCGAGTTCGATAAACGCGCCGTAGTTCGTCAGATTGCGGACTTTGCCGGTAACCACTGTACCAATGGGATAGTTTTCATGGACATAGTCCCACGGATTGCGCTGCGTTTGCTTGATGCCCAACGACATCTGCTCGCCTTCCTTGTCGATTTCCAAGACCTGGACGTCGATTTCAT
>JACTND010000332.1 GCA_014584305.1 Planctomycetota bacterium
GAGACGCGTTTAAAATCTTGTTTTTGAGTCGGATTCATTACAAAAAGGGTGTGGAATGGTTGCTCGACGCGGTCGCTGAGTTGCCCGCGGACGGCGCAGTCCAGGCCTTGATTGCCGGACCAGGTGATGCGGACTATGTCAGCCAACTGCAGGTGCGGGCGGAGCGATTAGGCATCGCGAGCAAGGTGCTTTGGCTGGGGATGGTGCGCGATCCGATCAAAACAGCGCTCTATCGCGCCGCCGATGTGTTTGTGCTTCCGACCCAACAAGAGAACTTCGGCATTGTTCTCGTGGAAGCGATGGCTGCTGGCTTGCCCGTGATTACGACACGCGGAACAGATGTCTATCGCGAACTGGAAGAAGGGGGTGCGCTGATCATGGAGCATCGCTCCGGCGATCTGGCGAGCAAACTTCGCTCTCTGGGCAGCGATCCAGTGGAACGCGCGCGCCGCGGTCGTCAGGGGGCGGACTACGTTCGCCAATGGATCGATCCCGAGCGCGTCCTACACCGTCAATTGGAAATGTACCGGTCCGCGATTGCCAGTCATCCATCAACGGGTGTGTCGCGATGAGCGATACCAACAGTGTTCGGCGCGACCGTCCGCTGATGCTCTTCGGTTCGCATCGATCGGGGACGACGTGGATGGGGAGTGTTTTCTCAAAGGCCCGCGATGTGGCCTATTGGGCCGAGCCGCGGCAGGTTTGGGTCTATGGAAACTGGTTTCGCCCCGATGACGTATTGACCGAGGCCGATGCCCGGCCGGGGATCGTGCGACATATTCGCCGCCGTTTTCAGCGCTTTGCCGAACGGCGCGGCAAACGCGTGTTCTGCGAAAAGACGCCCAGCAATTGTTTGCGGATACCCTTTGTTCGGACGGTTTATCCCGAGGGCAGATACGTGTTGATTGTGCGCGATGGCCGAGCAGTGCTCCGTTCGACGCATGAAATTCTGGAACGGGGAGGAGCGCGCTGGAAACGGATGTGGGAAAAAGCTTGGGAAGCGACACCCGCCGAATGGCCCGCGTACCTGGAAAAATGGCCTTGGCTTGTGAGCAAGTTACTCGGTCGGACCCATCCCTTTTGGGGAACTCGGCCGCCCGGATGGCGCGACTGGTTTCACCACGATCCCCCGGATATTTTTTTTGCCAAGCAATGGGCCGCGACCATGCGCATCGCATTCGAAGATTTCCATCAGGTTCCCGAGTCGCAGCGACGAATCATCCGGTATGAGGATTTGATGCGCGCTACCGCCGACGCTATTCGCGATCTGGCCGAGTTTGGCGGAGTTGACGACACGGCCGGAGTCGTGGATGCTTTCCTCAAATCGCGGGACGACACGCGCGACGACGTGTGGCGATCCAGCTATGCGCCGGGCGAGTTAGAAAAGTTGCGGCCCATCATCGAGCCGACGTTGCATGTGTTGGGGTACGAATGGTGAACGGACAACCGCAGGTTGATTTGAGTCAATTTCGCAGCCAGTTGTCCTGGCGCAACAAGTTGTTGCGCGCGGCGTGGGGCGTGGTTTGGGTGATCCTGTTTCGCCCCTCACCGCGCTTGGCTTTTTGCTGGAGGCGGTGGTTGCTGCGTTGTTTTGGAGCGCGGATTGCAGCGGGAGTTCGCGTCTATCCATCCGTGCGGGTTTATTATCCGCCGCACTTGGAATTGGGAAGCCAGGCGCTGGTTGGACCCGATGTCGATTTGTACTGCGTCGATCGCATCATCGTTGAACCGAACGCGATGATCAGCCAGTACAGTTATTTGTGCACAGCCAGCCACGACTACCGCGATCCGCAATTGCCGTTGACTACCGCGCCGATCCGCGTGGGCAGCCAGGCTTGGGTCTGCGCCGACGTATTTGTGGGGCCAGGAGTGACGATTGGCGCAGGGGCGGTGGTCGGGGCCCGTGCCACGGTGTTCCACGATATCGAACCGTGGGTCGTCGCCGCGGGAAACCCAGCGCAGAAGATCAAGGACCGTGTTTTGAGCGTTTGACCAAGCGCGCGATGTGGTAAACGCTCTGCACAATTAACGCCACCCGTTCTTGGTCAGGACAGCGAACATCTTCAAACTATGAGTTTGTCATGAAAGTCCCCATCGCAGTGTTCATCGGCACCCGTCCGGAAGCGGTGAAAATGGCGCCCGTTGTTAAAGCACTGCAACAATCCGCGGCGCTCGAGCCACTGGTGATTGCCACCGGCCAGCATCGCGAGATGCTGCGACAAGTGGTAGAGCTGTTCGAGATTCCCATCGCGCGCGAGTTGGACGTCATGCAGCCCAATCAGACGTTGGCGGGGCTGACTGCTCGATTGATCACAGTCATTGACCAGACGTTAACAGACATTCGACCGGCGGCGTCGCTGGTTCAGGGAGACACCACGACCGTTCTGGCCGCGTCGCTCGCCAGTTTTTACCAGCGCATTCCGGTGGGGCATGTGGAAGCGGGGTTGCGCACCGGCAATTTGTCGGCTCCTTTTCCGGAAGAAGCCAATCGCCGCTTGGCATCGCCATTGGTCAAGTTCCATTTCGCTCCAACGGAGTTGGCCCGACAAAACCTGTTGAGAGAAGGGATCGACGCGAACTCCATTTGTGTCACTGGAAACACGGTTATCGACGCCTTGCACTTGGAAGTCGCGCGGCAATCGCATCCGGAAGTCGAGCAGCAACTACGGCGCGAGCTGGATGCATTGTTGGGACCGGGTTGGACTCAACAACCACTGATATTGGTAACCGGTCATCGCCGGGAGAGCTTCGGGGATGGATTCCTGCAAATTTGCCAAGCTTTGTCGGAGTTGGCGGAACGCCACCCGCAAGTCCGTTTCGTTTACCCGGTGCACCTCAATCCCAATGTACAGCAACCGGTCTATCGATTGCTGGGAGATCGTCCTAATATCACATTGACCGCTCCGTTGAGTTACCGCCCGTTCGTGGCGCTGCTGCGCGCTTGCCG
Organism: Planctomycetota bacterium; assembly: GCA_014584305.1. Lineage (GTDB taxonomy): Bacteria > Planctomycetota > Planctomycetia > Pirellulales > Pirellulaceae > BJ22. The sequence goes on from JACTND010000332.1 coordinate 2,948, forward strand.
TTTCGTCGTGACGGATTCCGGCGGCGTCCAAGAAGAAGCGCCGGGGTTGGGCAAGCCCGTGTTGGTGATGCGGGAAACGACGGAACGACCTGAGGGCGTTACCGCAGGAACCGTGCAACTGGTTGGCGCAGATGCCGCGCGGATCGTGGCTGGCGTCGAGCGATTGTTGACCGACACACTGATGTTCAAGCGAATGAGTCAAGCCAGCAACCCCTATGGTGACGGCCGCGCGGCGCAACGAATCGTCGCTTGGTTAGATGAACGATTGCGTGTCTGACATCGCAACAATCCGTCCCGACGGGAAATTCCCGGCTTTCACGATGCGGGCTTCGGCGAAGAATCCGTCGGATGTGGTAGGAACAATACCGCCGTTGCTCGTTTTTTGCGCCGCTGGCGGGATTGCGAACATTCGTTGCTGACCGTGCCAACTTACCTATTCTATCGCGCGACGGGTGTCAAAATGTCGAGTTTGCCGAATGTCCGGATGGGAAGATGAGGGGATTTCAAATGTGTCCTTGGCGGCCGAGACTGGCGAATTCAGGGCGTCGTGGTATGATAGGGACACCAGTTTGCATTTCGGCAAACCGCCTTTGACAACGCGTCCCGTCAAGTCATGGCGACCTACGTCAGTGTACATGTGGGAAATCCAATAGCGCGTAATCGCAGGTAAGATTCATGAGCACGTTGAGCGCACCAACAAAGACTGTTTCGTCTGGCATTGCGCCCGGCGGCTGGTTGACGGGTGATCGTTGGATTCTGGTGGTGCATGTCGCGGCCCTGTTATTGAACTTGCCGCTGTTGGCGATTTATTTCCGCGAACTCATGCAACAACCGCATTATCAGTTCGCGCCGTTCGTGTTGGCGTTTGCTGCAATGTACATCTATGTGCGGCGGAGCGAGTTCTCGCGCATCCGGTTTTCGGCGCGTGGCGTTTGGGCCAATGCCTTTTTGTTGTTGGCCCTTCCATTTGTGTTGTTCGCCAATTTGCGGTTTGACCCGGAGTTTGCCGGAATCGGGTGCTTTTTTATTGCCGCCAGTTTATTGGCGCGGACGCGCGATCGTGAGACGGGCGAGTCGATGTTGCCCTTGGCGTTCGCGCTCGCGTTGATCGTTCGACTCCCTTTTGGTTTGGATAATCGTATGATCACGGGATTACAGCGTTTGACGTCTCAGATCGCCAGCCGCGTATTGGACTTATTCGGCGTCAATCATTTGTTGTCGGGGAATGTGATTCGCATGGAGAACCGCCCTTTTATGGTCGAAGAGGCCTGCGGCGGAATTCAGTCCTTTTTCTTGCTCTTATTTTGCGCCCTGGCCTGGGTGGCTTGGTCGCGGCGCGGATTGTTGCGTTCGATCCTGTTGATTATGGCGGCGGTGGCTTGGGCCATCATTTGCAACTCGGCGCGGGTCTTGACAATTTGTGCCTCACATGCCTGGTGGAATGTCGATTTAGCGAGTGGCATTCCCCACGTCTTAACCGGGTATTTCTTCATGTTCTTGGCAATCGGACTATTGATCAGCACCGATTTTCTGTTGGAGTTCATGTTCGGCCGCGGCGAAGCGCTTGAGAACGTGCGGCGAAGTCGATTATCGATAGTGTTGTTCGGTGGGCGGCACCACCGCGCAGAATCCAGCAGTACCGGCATACTGCCGTTGATGGTTTCGAAACCGTTGATATTCTGCGGATGTTTGTTGCTGGCGGTAGTGGCCGTTATACCATTGTTTGCCGCTGGTCCGGCGGTACTCTATCGGCAGTTGACCAAGAAGTATGTGGTTCGTGAAGTCTCGGCCGCTGCATTGCCGGAGGCTATGAACGTCTCGTTAGCCCAAGGCGGCAATATGGATTGGACGCGCGAAAAATACGAGGTCGAGCAGCGCGAACGCAACAGTGAGTGGGGCTCGCGGTCCTCGCGCTGGGTGATGAAGTCGTCCAATTTCTCCCCGCCAATGGAGCTGACCATCTCGCTCGATTACCCTTTTTCCGGCTGGCACGAGTTGACCGGCTGTTACCGCGGCAACGGTTGGGTTATGGAGAAAAGAGAAATCCTAGCCAGCGAGTTTGCCCCGGATTGGCATGTCGTCGTGGGTCGATTCCGTCTGCCTACGGGCCTGAATGGTCTCTTGATGTTCAGCATGTTCGACGAAGATGGTCAGCCCGTGCAAACGGTGGTTGACGATGTTCGCCGCATGAACTTTATCCAACGATCCGTGGCCGCGTTGCAAAAGCGACTGAATAAAGAATATGGTCCATTGCCCCAAACCTACCAGGTGCAAGTGTTTATCGATACCGTTGAAGAATTGAACGACGATGCCATCAAGGTCTTGCTTGAAAACTACGTGAGGTTCCGCGAAATGATACGCCACAGCGTGGTTCCCAGCGAACAATAGGAACTTCATGATTCGCAGCCGGGAACAAACGTTGTTGCCAATTATTTGCTTGGCTTTCGGTTGGGTTGTCACCGCCGGAATAAGCCTGTGGTTGTTATTCCCTTTGGCAGCGAACACCCAGTTTAGTTTGCTTCCTTGGTTGCCACTGGCGTCGTTGGTCTTGTCGGTTGTGCGCTGGCCGTGGCGAACCGCGTGGCGCTGGTCTCTGGACGGCTGGGGCGCTGTATGGCTCATGCTGGCGTTGCTGGTTGCTGGATGTACTCTGTTGTATGCCGAGCCGCTGTTGTTGGTTGTCGTCAATGTGCTCTTGGCTTTAGTCTTGTGTCGCGGGGTCGTCGCCAACAACACTTGGCCGCTGATGGGAGTCTGGTTGCCATTGATCTTGCCCTTGGTATTGCTGTTTGGAATAGACAGCCGTCTGACCCGGATCCATGATCGGTTGGTTTACGAACTGAACTTGACGCTGATGGATACGTTGGCGGTTCCCAACGATGGCCTCCGGACCTTGCCCACGGAGGATATCAGCCAGCAGTACGTCATGGATTACTCGGGCAATCCGTGGAGCAGCTGGGGGACCGTGGTCGGCTTGAGTCTGCTGTTGGCCGCCCTATTTCGACGCCGGGCCGTGCATGGTATCGCACTGGCCATCAGTGGTTTCCTTTGGGCATTCATTTTGAACGTGATTCATACGATTGGTCCGTTCGCGGCCAGACGCTTGATCGGTTCCGCAGTTCGCGAGCCATTTCTGTCGCCCGACGCGGGGCCCTATATCTTGATCGGCGCTTTGGCGTTGCTCCTGTCTGCGGATCAATTTCTGCGGTTCGCCTTGGGCGAGGTCGAAGCCGACGACGACAACGTTACGTTCGCCGGTCGAATCGCGCGGTATTGGAACCGTATGACCAGCCGGGAACTGACCTCTCGGCAAGGTTATCAATTGCGCCGTGCAGGCGAACAATTTGGTTTGATTGCCGTTTGCGTGGGTGCGATCTTGTTGTTGTCAGCATTATTCGCCGTCCGGGCCGGCGGTTTTTACGCGCGTTCTTTTCCGCTTGTTACGGGCGAGATCTCGACCACCCAATTGCACACCGATCGGCCGCAGTTTTCAATCGGCGAGGGAAAGTTCGAACGATTATCGCGCGGCAGTCGGTTGGGAACACGAACCTGGCGGTGGACTGTGGGTGGCGCGTTGGGCCATGCCGTGGTAGGCGTCGATGAATCGCCGACCGCCCAACGGGACTTGTTGCATCAATTGCGGTTGTCCGATTGGCGGATTGCCGTGGTGGAGGAGTTTCGAGTCAGCCCCCTCGCGGATAATTTCGAATGGTCGCTGTTGCGATTGGACAAGGCGTTGGATGAAGCGTTTGAGGTTCGCCATCGCGGGTTGTTATTGGTTGCCATGTCCCGCACGCCGCCGGCGGAGCAGAAGCATTCCTTGACCTTGATCGGTCGGTTTCCCAATTGGGCGGGAATTCCCTTGATCAGTACACGCTGGGATGGCCGATTGCAACGTGGATCGATTACGATCTGGCTGTTAGCCGATAATTTTCAGGAATACACGGATGAAGAAGTCGAAGCGTGGGAATCGTTGTTGTTGGAGTTTGTCGAGTCACTCCCAACCACGTAAGCGGAGTATCGCACCCATCGAACGCCCGCCTCGAGACGGCGGCGGACCGCGCGCAATCGCCCGACTTCAACCCAGTTGGATGTGCCGTGCACATGTCCGAGCGAACAAGGAGCGTCCGTGACGGTGCCAGTGCGACAGGCGATCATCCCGGCAGCGGGATGGGGAACGCGCTTGTTTCCCATTAGCTACGCCATTCCCAAAGAACTGTTGCCGGTGGGCAGAAAGCCGACACTGCAATGGATCGCGGAGGAACTGGCGCAGGTCGGTGTCGATCATCTGGTTTTAGTGGCCAATCCAAGTAAACTGCCGATCGACCATTTGTTTCGAACAGATGAACGTTTGTTGACCAGCTTACAGAACCGCCCTCCGCTCGCCACACTGAATACCTTGTGGCCTCATGGCCCCTATGCCAACGTACGCATCAGTGTCGCGTATCAGGAGCAGCAGTTGGGATTGGGCCACGCGGTCGCCTGTGGAAGGGCGCTATTAGGGCCAGGTCCATTTGCCGTGGCCTTGGGCGACAGTCTGCTTGGGCCTCCCGGATCCATCGGCCCGATGGAGCGATTGGTCGCCGCATTTCGCGAATTCCGCGCAGCAGTTGCCATCGCTTTCGAGACGGTGGAACGGGAGCAAGTCCCGCTCTATGGAATCGCTGACCCGATCGTTGACGACGACGTCTTTTTGTTGCGAGACATCGTCGAGAAGCCCTCGGCTGTCGATGCGCCTAGCCAGTTGGCGGTAGCCGCTCGCTATATTTTCGATGAATCGATTTTCTCCGCGATCGATGCCACTCCTCGTGGGGCCGGTGGCGAGTTCCAGTTGACCGACGCGATTCGCCAGCTGATCCGCGCCGGACGGCCCGTGGTTGGAGTCAAGTTGCTGGACCACGAGCGCCGCTTTGACGTGGGGAGTTACGAATCGTATCGCCGCGCGTTTCTCGCGTATCTGGATGATGAAACCCGTGCCCGCTTGTGCGAACCCGCCTCGTGATCGTTGCCAGGAACGACCAATGATCACAGCACATGCCTGGGCTCGAGCCGGACTGTTGGGCAATCCTTCCGATGGCTATGGCGGCAAGACCCTGAGCGTTACTCTGGCGAACTTTTCCGCAGCGGTGACGATGACGATAGTTACGAGGTACGCATCGAGCCGTTCATAATTGCCCATCGTCAGATTGTCCACCGTGCGCGCAGCGGCAGAGGAAAAGTCCATGTAGATCAGCCCCTCATACGCTTGTA
>JACTND010000067.1 GCA_014584305.1 Planctomycetota bacterium
TCTACACATAGTTCGCCGACCCGCGCTCGGGTACTCGGCGTCAATGGCAATATTGTCACGATTCAGACGTCCGGTGGGCCGCTCATGAAGAACGAAGTTGCCCACGTGATCGTAGGCCAAGAACGGCTCAAGGCGGAAGTCCTGCGCATCTACGGCGACGTGGCGGACCTGCAAGTCTTTGAGGAAACCCACGGCGTGCGCTTCGGCGACGACGTGGAGTTGACCGGCGAGTTGTTGTCCGTCCGTCTGGGACCGGGAATGTTGGGTGTAATTTTCGACGGCTTGCAGAATCCCTTGACGGTGTTGGGAGAGCAGGACGGGTTTTTCCTCAAACGGGGGCGCGAAGTGGATGCGCTCGACGCGGCCAAGCTGTGGGAGTTTTCGCCGCTGGTCCAACCCGGTACGACCGTCGCCGCTGGGCAGGTCTTGGGGACCGTGCGCGAAAAGAACGTGGTCCACAAGATCATGGCTCCTTTTGCCTTGCCTGCGCCCGTGGAGGTCGTCGCCATTCAATCGGGTCTGAAGTCGGTCAACGAAACGATTGTCACAGTCCGCGATACGAGCGGTCGATCGCACGCGTGGACGATGGTCCAAGTCTGGCCCGTCCGCCGTCCGGTGCCGCAAGCCCTTCTCAAACGGCGCCGCGTCGAGCGGCTATTTCCCAGTGAGCCGCTGGTGACCACGATGCGCATCATCGACACGTTTTTCCCGATTGCGCGCGGCGGGACGGCCTGTATTCCGGGGCCTTTCGGTGCGGGGAAGACCGTCACCCAAGGGTTGATCGCCCGCTATTCGGCCGTCGATGTGGTCGTCGTGGTGGCGTGTGGGGAACGCGCCGGAGAAGTTGTGGAAACCATCCATGAATTCGCGCAGATGCCCGATCCGAAAACGGGGGGCAAACTGATGGACCGCACAATCATCGTTTGCAACACGTCATCGATGCCGGTGGCGGCGCGCGAGGCGTCGATTTACACCGGCATCACGATCGGCGAATACTACCGGCAGATGGGGCTGAACGTCTTATTGTTGGCCGATTCGACTTCGCGTTGGGCCCAAGCGATGCGGGAAACCTCTGGCCGTCTCGAAGAGATTCCCGGCGAGGAAGCATTTCCGGCCTACCTCGATTCGGCGATCAAAAGCGTTTATGAACGGGCGGGCGTCTTGCGCATGCCCGATGGCTCGACGGGGAGTTTGACCTTAATCGGCAGCGTCTCCCCCGCGGGAGGTAATTTCGAGGAACCGGTGACGCAATCCACCTTAGCAACGGTCAAGTGTTTTTTGGCATTGTCCTACGACCGGGCCTACAAACGATTCTATCCGGCCATCGATCCGTTGATTTCCTGGTCGCGCTACCGGGAACAGTTGCAGGAGTTCTTTGATCGCGAAGTCGATCCGAACTGGACCCGCTCGGTGAATGAGATGCACGAGTTGTTGCGCGATGGAAATGAAGTCTTGCAAATGATGCAAGTGACCGGCGAGGAAGGAATTACGACGGACGACTTCGTTACCTACCAAAAGGCCGTTTTTCTGGACATGGTTTTTTTGCAGCAAGATGCCTTCGACAAAGTCGATGTAACGGTCCCGCCCGATCGGCAGAAAGCCATGTTTTTGTTATGCAAAAAGCTGATCGATCGCCGCTATCATTTTCGAGACAAAGATCAAGCGCGCGACTACTTCACGCGGCTGACGGGGTTGTTCAAAAATTTGAACTACTCGGCGTCCGATTCGGAAGATTACAACAAGTTCCTCGGCCAGATTGATGACCTGCAGCGCGAGGCTTCGGCCGAGGGATTAGCGGTTACATGACCGAGCCAGGTCTCTTGATCCGTCTGGGGCCGGCAGGCCCACGGATTGGTTCCGGGAGTATGTATTGGAGATGGCCACCGAACGCCTGAGCATTTCGACCAGCGAGGCGACCGACATCGCGCAGAATCTGTTTGGTATCCAGGGAAACGGGGTTCCATTGCCCGGTGAGCGCGATTGGAACTTTCTGTTGACAACGCCGGCCGGCGAGCGATTCGTGCTTAAGGTGGCGACCAACGCCAACGAGTTTCCCTCGATTCGCCAACAAGTCCAATGGCTCAACCGTTTGCCGCCGCATCGTTGGATTTTCCCGCGATTTCTGGTCAGCACCCTGTCGGGGGAACCGATTGTCGAGTGGATGTCGGACAGCGGCCAGCGCTGCTTGATTCGCGTGGCCACGTATTGCCCCGGTCGCCCGTGGGCCGCTGTTCAACCGGCTGATGATGTGGCACTGTTCGATTATGGCGCCATGTTGGGGTGGCTCGACGGCCAATGGAGCGGCGCTGATTACGAGCGGACCGAATCGAGCGCAAAGACATTTGGCAAGCCGAATAGCGTCCGCGAATTGCAACCATCTCCGGGTTTTGTCTGGGACCTGTCGTCGGCAGTGAACGTTATTGACCAACGGCTGCATTATGTGACCGATAACGATGAACGCGAGTGGATCGAGCAGGTCCGCGATCGCTTCGACCAATTCGTGCGGCCGCATCGGTCCGAGTTGCGTCAAAGCGTAATCCACAACGACGCCAACGACTACAACGTGCTTGTCCAACGGGAGGCTCAGCGTCGCTCCCTGTGGCGAGTAGCCGGGTTGATCGACTTCGGCGATATGGTTTTTAGCCATACGATCAACGAGTTGGCGATTGCCATCGCTTATGCCGTAACACACGTGAACGATGAATTAAGCGCGGCCTGCCAGTTGACTGAGGGTTACTGCAGTCAACATGCGTTGACCGAAAGCGAAGTCGAGTCGCTGTGGGGCTTGGCGATGTTGCGGCAGGCGGTTAGCTTGGCGAACTCGGCCGCGGCGCTGCATACGTCTCCGGACAACTCCTATTTGGCAATCAGTCGTCAGGCGATGCGGTGCAGCCTGCCGCGCTTACTGGCCATCAACCATCGTTTGGCGACGGCGGCATTGCGTAGTGCCAGTGGTTTCGCTCCCAGCCCTAAGACGCGGAGGGTCATCGATTGGCTGGCCTCTGGGCGCGAACAACTCCGCTGGGTGCTACCGACGATTACTCCGGAAGAGAACTGTGCGCGGATCGACCTCGGTGTCGGCAGTGACCAGTTATCGGGCGATCCGGAGTCGTTTGCCTACCAAACGACGGACGCTGTTGCAGCAGCGCTGGCGGCGCAGCACGCCGTCTGGGGAGTCGGTGCTTATGACGAAGCGCGTTTGGTTTATGCCGCAGACCAGTTTGCGAGTGACAACGAGGGGACGAACGGAGCGAACCGGAATCCGTTTGGCGAGCGCCGCACGATTCACCTCGGACTGGATCTCTTTGCCCCCGCAGGGGCGCCGGTGGCATTGCCTCTGAGTGGAATCGTCGAGGTGGCGACGGAGATCGATAAACCGCTTGATTATGGCGGCGTGATTGTCGTGCGGCATCAGACCGATGACGGCGTCCCGTTTTACACGTTGTACGGACACTTGAGCCGGGACTCGGTGCGGCGAGTTCGTCCGCAACAGCGTCTGGCCGCCGGCGAACCATTTGCCGAACTGGGGACGGAATCGGAGAATGGCGGCTGGGCGCCTCATGTGCATGTGCAGTTGATCGTCGATGATCTGGAGCTGCGCGCGGATTTTCCGGGCGTTTGCCGCGCCAGCCAACGGTCCGTGTGGAAAGAGTTGTCGCCCGACCCGCAGTGGCTAATGCCCCGATTGCCGGCGCATGCTTGCGACAAAGGTCCCCCGCATCCGATGGGGCTTGCCGAACGGAGGCGTCGGCGTTTCGGCGGCAATGTGCGGCTGTCGTACCGGCAGCCATTAGAAATCGTGCGCGGTTGGATGCAGTATTTGTATGATGCCCAAGGACGACGGTACTTGGATGCGTTCAATAACGTACCCCATGTCGGACATTGTCATCCGCGCGTCGCGCAAGCCGTCTCCAATCAATCCCGGTTGTTGAACTCGAACTCCAGGTACTTGAGCGCCCTGGTAATCGAGTATGCCGAGCGGTTGGTGGGTCGCTGCCCGCCGCCTTTGGAGGTCTGCTATTTGCTCAACTCGGCGAGCGAGGCGAATGAACTAGCCGTGCGTTTGGCGCGTGCGGCGACCGCCGGCCGGGATTTTATTGTGATGGCAGGCGCCTATCATGGAAACACCACGACATTGACCGAATTGAGTCCCTATAAACACACGGCGCTGCACGCAGGCGGTTCCTCCGATTGGGTGCACGTGGTACCGCTGGCCGATGATTACCGCGGTCCTGCGCGGCACGGTTCCGCCAACCCTGCCGCCGTGTATGTGGCCAGCGTAGCGGAGACGATCGGTACCTTGCAAGCGCAGGGACGAACGCTGGCGGGCTGGATCGCGGAATCTTGCCCCAGTGTCGCCGGGCAAATTATCTTGCCGCAGGGATACCTAACGCAGGTTTATCAATTGGTTCGGGCAGCCGGTGGCGTGGTGATTGCCGACGAAGTGCAGACCGGTTTCGGCCGGATGGGGGACACGTTTTTTGCCTTCGAGTCGGAGGGCGTCGTTCCCGACGTGATCGTGCTGGGCAAACCGATGGCGAACGGCTTTCCGTTAGCGGCCGTGGTGACGACGCGGGCCATTGCGGAGGCCTTCGCTCAAGGCCCGGAGTTCTTCAGCACGTACGGCGGTAACCAAGTCGCTTGTGCCGCGGGGATGGCGGTCCTTGACGTGCTGGATGACGAACAGCTAATGGTACACGCGGCCCATGTCGGTACGTGCCTGCGGCGCGATTTGGACGAATTGCAACGGCGGCACTACCTGATCGGCGACGTGCGGGGCAGGGGACTGTTTTGGGGTCTCGAACTAGTGCGGAATCGCGAAACGCTGGAGCCAGCGGATCACGAGGCAGAGGAAGTCGTCGAATCGCTCAAGCGGCAGGGCGTGTTGATCGGGCGGGATGGCTTGCATCACAATGTGCTGAAGATTCGGCCGCCGATGCCGTTCAGCGAGGGAAACGCCGGACAATTGGTCTGCTTGCTGGACAATGTCTTGGAACGCGTTGAGCGATGATTGACGGATGGCGGTCGCGAATGACGTGCAATTCCGGTTACACTAAAAGCTATGAAGCAAGACGACCAACAGCGCGCGCGGGAACAATACGTCCACCATCTGACACGGCGGCATTTTCTGCACCAAGGGGCATTGGGATTGGGGGCAATCGCCTATTCCCTGTTAGGGGGCATGCCCGCGCCACGAGTCGCGCTTGGTCATTCTCCGCGGCGCACGGCGAGTTGGGGCCGGGTCAAATCGGTGATCTACTTGCACATGGCCGGCTCGCCTTCGCAGCTGGAGTTGTTCGACTATAAGCCGGAGCTAGCTAAACGCCACCGCGAGCCCTGCCCGGATTCCTTGTTGGCTGGGCAGAAGTTCGCTTTTATCCAAGGTCACCCGACATTGCTCGGTCCGCAGGTTGAGTTTCGTCCGGCCGGCGACAGTGGGCGGATGTTTTCCGAGTTGATTCCCCATTTGGCTGGCGTGGCCGACGAATTGACCATCGTCCACTCGTGCGTAACGGATCAATTCAATCATGCGCCTGCGCAACTCTATTTATTGACGGGCAATGCGCGATTCGGATATCCGAGTTTCGGCAGTTGGGTGACCTATGGATTGGGGAGCGAGAACCGCGACTTGCCGGGATTTGTAGTATTGATCTCCGGTGGCAATGCGCCGGATAGTGGCAAAGCTGCTTGGGGCAGCGGATTTCTCCCAGGGATTTACCAAGGAGTGCAATGTCGATCCGTGGGCGATCCGATTCTGTTTCTTAACGACCCCCCTGGATTGAGTCGGGGATTGCGCCGCGCGTCGTTGGATGCACTGCAACGACTGAACGAACTACAGCTCCAAGAGTTTGGCGACCCAGAAACGCAGACGCGTATGGAACAATATGAGCTGGCGTATCGAATGCAGATTAGCGCGCCGGAGGTTATGGACATCTCTCGCGAGACGCAGGAGACGCTGGATTTATATGGTGCCGAGTTGGGTAAGACTTCGTTGGCCAATCATTGTTTGTTGGCCAGACGACTAGTAGAGCAGGGTGTCCGTTTCGTGCAGATTTTCGATTGGGGCTGGGATGTGCATGGTACGGGGCCGCATGACGATCTGATCACACAGTTTCCCAAAAAATGCCGCGAGATGGATCGCCCGGTGGCGGCATTGATTAGCGATTTGAAGCGGCGTGGCTTGTTGGAGGAGACGCTCGTTATTTGGGGGGGAGAATTCGGGCGTACGGCGATGAATGAAGCGCGTGGCGGTTCTACATATCTCGGGCGCGACCACCACCCCCATGCATTTACTATGTTTTTTGCTGGCGGAGGGTTCAAAGCCGGATTGGATTATGGTGCTACCGACGATTTTGGCTATTTCGTGGCGGAGAAAAAAGTCACGGTTCGCGATTTGCAGGCCACATTATTGCATGCTTTAGGGCTGAATCCCTACCAATTGAGCTTTCCATTCCAGGGACTAAACGCGCGTTGGATTGGCCCAACCGATGAAGGGCAAGTGGTGCACGCTATGTTCGAATCCTAAGCGTCGGTCTCGGCTTAATTGTTGACAATCGAAGTAGTACTATTCATATTAATAGTGATTCTTACGGCGCACGGTACGCTCAGCGGAGCGTGCCATCTCAGTAAGGCGTCCGACACGGACCGTAGTCCGCGGATCGAAGTTAGGTTCCGTATAAGTGCAATGAGAAAATACCTATGGCAGTACGAAAAAAAAGAGCCGGACAGAGTGAAGGTTCCGTCAATAAGTCACTAGCGATTCGGGAATATAAGGCCAAGCACAAGAAGGCGCGGCCCAAGGCGATTGCCGAAGCTTTGCGAGAACAAGGTTTGGACGTGGACAACCAGTATGTCAGCATGGTATTGTCCAACGCCAAAAAGAAGAAAAAGGGAAAACGGCAAGTCGCCGCGGCCGTGAATGGAATCCACCAGGCATTAGCGATGCCTAAGAACGCTTTCGCGATTGATGAATTGCGGTTAGCGAAACAACTCGTGGATAAAGTGGGTAGCTTGCCCCGCGCACAGCAAGTGTTGGCGGCCTATAAGCTGCTGGTCCACTAATCGCTACGAGTTGATTGACTAACTGGGCGATCAATGGCGGACGGGAATTCGCCCGAATGGCCGTTGATTGTGGCGCAAGCTGGGACGACCGGATTGACAGGTGTTCACCGCCGGTCGCCCTTCTTTTGTTGGAATAGCCATTCCAGCACCTCTGGATCCTTGTAGGTCGGTGTCCAGGCGTCGTGGCCGACGCCAGCGTGTTCGGTGTAGCGCGGTTCGCCCCCCGCATCGCGAATGGCCGCAACCATGTCTCGAGAACGGTTGGGCGGAATCAAGTTGTCGCTTTCGCCGTGGAAAGCCCAGATCGGCAAGCCGACCAATTTGTCGGCCTGTTGTGGATCGCCGCCGCCACACACGGGAATCGCTGCCGCAAACATTTCTGGCTGTCGGCAAATCAAATCCCAGGTTCCATAGCCCCCCATCGAGATACCTGTAATGTAAATGCGATCCATGTCGATGCGATACTCTGTGCACGTGGCTTCGATCAATTGCAACACGAGAGCCCCCGGCATGTTTGGATTTTCGGCGAATGACGAAGGCCCTTTGGGATCGCGAATTGACGACCAAGTGTCATTCGGCGGGCATTGCGGCACAATCAGAAAACACGGATGTTTGTCCCGGAATTCGTCTTTGCAAAACTCTTCCACACCATTCGCAAGTTGCCTGCGGTTATCGGTTCCGCGCTCGCCAATTCCGTGTAGGAATATAACCAAGGGATAGCGTTCCTCGTCGACAGATTCATACCCTTTGGGTTTCAATAATCGGTAGGGCAGACTGTTCGCGCCCGAGGTAAACATCTGCGATTCGAGTCGATCGTCTTCCCAGCAAACGGTTACATTTAACAGGCCAAGCAATCCCAACGTTACGGATGCACCGATGTCGCGAATGCGTGTCCACAGATTCTGGAACGTCATGGAATCTCCTTGTTTTCGCTGAGAAATCGAAGTTTTGATCAAACGCAGCCCACAGGATACAAGCGAATGGTAACCGTTGACAAATAGGGTTCGCTGCGAGGATTGTACTCGTGTTTGTTCAACCCTAAAAGTAAGGATTGATAAAGCTCGAATATGCTGCATTTGGTTTCCGAAAATCGCCCCCGTTGCAGATAGGCGACCGGCCTC
>JACTND010000238.1 GCA_014584305.1 Planctomycetota bacterium
ATTGAATGAACAAAAAGAAACTGTTGCATCTGGGATTGGCTTCGGATTGCGTCCCGACTGCCATTCGCTGTATCCAAAAAGCGTCCGAATCTGGTTTGCGGGAAAACCCAAAAAAGACGATCGCCCTGCTGTTGGACGCGCCACAAGCATTTCTCGCGGACCCGGTTTGGTCGGAATTGGCGAGGGAAGTTATCGCGGACTCTGAACGCAAACCACACGAACCCATCGGCTATTTGAAATGGGGCGAGGATGTGGACGCCACAGCGTTGCAGCAAATGGCGAATGCCTGCCGTCTGCCGATTTCCCGCGCCGCCGCGCTGATGCCGGACGCGCATGTGGGCTACGGATTGCCGATCGGCGGCGTTTTGGCGTGTGAACAAGCAGTAATCCCCTACGGCGTCGGCGTCGATATTGCCTGCCGTGTGAAACTGACGATTACGGACTTACCGTCGGAATTGCTGGATGAGAACCATGCCGCGCGCTGCGTTGAATTGGATCGCGCATTGGAACGGGGAACCGTGTTTGGAATCGGCGGAGCGCATCGTCATCGGCACTCGCATCCTGTGATGGACGAGGACTGGTCAATTACCGCCGTGACGCGCGAGATGCGGGATCGAGCCTGGAGTCAACTGGGGACCAGTGGCAGCGGCAATCATTTTGTGGAATGGGGAATGGTAACTTTGCCGGAACCGCTCCTTGGCGTCGAGCCGGGCCGGTACATCGGCTTGCTGAGCCACAGCGGAAGTCGCGGCGCTGGTGCCGCGGTCTGTCAGCGATACACGGACATTGCCCGCCGGCAAGCGCCGTCCTTCATCCGCGACGATCCACAATTGAGGTTCTTGGCCTGGTTGAGCATGGAAACCGAAGCCGGGCAAGAGTATTGGTTGGCCATGAACTTGATGGGGCGCTACGCTTCAGCCAATCATGAGATCATTCACCGCACTGTGACGCGGTTAGCGGGCGCCACGGCATTGGCCTCCGTCGAGAATCACCACAATTTTGCCTGGTTGGAAGATCACGGTGGACGCGCGTGGTACGTTCACCGCAAGGGGGCCACGCCGGCCGCCGCCGGGGACTTGGGCATTATACCGGGCAACATGGCCGACACCTGTTATATTGTTCGCGGCCGGGGAGATGCGCGCAGTTTGCATTCAGCTGCACACGGTGCTGGCCGCCGCATGTCGCGCACCGAGGCCAGGAAACGTTTTCGGTGGAGGGAATGGCGCGACTATCTCCGCCAACGTCAGGTCCGCCTGCTGGCCGGTGGACTCGATGAAGTTCCTGGGGTTTATAAAGACATCCGCGAAGTAATGGCGGCGCAGACCGATTTGGTCGAGCCCATCGGGCAATTCGAACCGCGCATCGTCATGATGTGTGGAGATGACAGCCGGGCAGAAGATTGATTCGCTGCAACCGCTCATGTTTCGGCTCGGATCCGTTTTCCCGAGGCGTGAACGGTGATGGGCGGGGACAAGCGGAAATGCGCGCGCCTTGGATTCATTGCGGTGCAACCGTTCACGGGGCCTTCCGTTGACGTGGATAACTCCGGTACGATCGCCGATTACTCGTGGAGAGTTGAACGATTCCGATTCGCCTGGCGTGTGGCATTAACGAGCCCCCCTCCCCGATGATGTGGCGTTATAATGCGCCGCGGGAGGAGATTGCTATGCGGAACGACGTCGCTGCTGGTGGGTGCGCGGCCCGCGCCTTGCGGAACGCCTGTTGGCTGGTCATCATGGGCTGCGGTTGGGGGTTGCCGACGATGGGTCAAGAAACCAGTGAGCACCGGTCCGATCCGGCGGCCGAGGTGCGGTACGCCATTGTCTTGCATGGCGGCGCCGGTACGGCGCCGCGCCAGTATTCACCCGAAGCCAACGCGACGCGCCGCGCCGCACTCGAACAAGCGTTGCGTATTGGGGTCGAGATTCTCGAGCGCGACGGTACTGCGCTCGATGCAGTCGAAGCCGTCGTCGTTTTCATGGAGAACGATTCGCAGTTCAATGCCGGCATCGGGGCGGTGTTTAATTCCGTGGGGAGCCACGAATTGGACGCCGCCATTATGGATGGCTCCAATTTGGCATGCGGGGCAGTGGCGGGAGTGTCCCGAGTGAAGAACCCTGTTTCCTTGGCCCGTTTGGTTATGACCAAGACCCGGCACGTCCTACTTATCGGCGATGGAGCCGAGCAATTCGGACAAGAACAGGGGTTGGAACTCGTCGAGCCTGCTTTCTTCGATACACCGCGAACGCGCGAAGCTTGGGAACGTCGTCGCAGCCGCGATCAGGCGCCGGCCTCCGAAGACAAAATCAGCGTCGAGGATGTCGGTGTTTATCACGGAACCGTGGGATGCGTGGCGCTGGATGCGCACGGTAACCTGGCGGCCGCAACCAGTACCGGCGGTATTTCCAACAAGAAGTACGGGCGCGTTGGCGACACGCCCTTGATTGGGGCGGGGACGTACGCAGATAACGCAACCTGTGCCGTGTCGTGTACGGGCGTGGGGGAGGAGTTTATCCGCAACGCCGTGGCCCATGATATCGCGGCCAGGATGAGATACACCGGCGTCGATGTGGAATCCGCAGTCCGCGCGGTCCTGGAATCACGGTTGAAACGTAATGATGGGGGCGTCATCGCCGTATCGCGAACCGGCCAAATGACCGCGCAATTCAATACCAATGGAATGGCGTCCGCGTTGGCCGATTCAAGCGGGCGATTTGAAATCAACTGGGACGACGAGTGACGGTCAGTGAGCTGGCGCGTCGAGCTGTGCGCGGCCCAGTCGGCTCGGACTGCTGGTGTGAACCGTATTGCGGTCAACCGTGTGGCAGTTCAGTTTCCCTAAACAATGAAATTGACCCATTTCTATTGGTTTTCGTAGAATATACGGGTTGTCGAATAGGGGACAGACGATCGCACACCCGATAAAGGGAGTCGATGGATAGAATAGATTTTCGTTTGGTTTGGCTGCGCTCGGCGGTTTTCACCGCGCTGTTTTTGGCTCTATGGGGGGCGATTGGTGGCCAAGGTGTCGTCGGGCAGGATTTGGAAGAATTGTTCGGCCGTAGCGGGCTGGGCCAAAACCTTCAGGAAGGGGTATCGATTGACGCCCAGTTCCTGGTGGATGAACGAACTGGTCGCGGCCAATTGCGGATTGCCGTGGAAATCCCCGACGGTTGGCATTTATACTCCATCACGCAACAGCCCGGTGGCCCCCAGCGTTCCGTAATTAAAGTGCCGGAATCGGCATCCTATCAGATTACCGGTAATTTTGAACCGGACGCGCCGCCGGTTGTCCAACATGACGATCCCTACTTCCCAGTTCCGGTTGAATACCACAGCGACTTTGTGACCTGGACGGCGCCCATTCGATTGGCGCAGGGGGTCGATCCGCAGCAGTTGAAGATACCGATCGAGTTCACGGGACAAATTTGCAAAGTCTCGTGTACTCCCATCAACGAGAAACTGACGGCGACGTTCGGCGGCTTTCTGCAGTCCGTGGCGGTCGGTTCCAGTAAGTTCTCCACGAACTCAGGGCATGTACTTTGGCATGGCACGGTCAATGCGGGAGGGATCGGCGCGGGACGAACCGTCATTGTCTCGATCACCGCGGAACCTCAAGAGCCGTTTTATATCTATCGCTATTCTGACAAGCCGGTCGCCGACGAAGCATGGAAGCCGACGTTGATCGTATTTTCGAACCTTGAGGACTTGACGGTTTCTGCTCCCGAGACCGAAGGCGTATTGACGGCGCATCCCACCTTGGGTGATGCCATTCAGTATCACAAGTCGCCGGTCACTTGGACATTTCGCATTACTGCACCGGCCAAGATTGAGAAACCTGGCGATCGGATTATTCGCGGCACCGTTGGCTTTATGTCCTGTACTGATGGCCAATGCGACCCCCCGGGGGCGATCGCCTTTGAATTCGATCTGACGGTCGGTCAAGATATTGTAGAACCGTCAACCATCCGATTTGCCCATCGCGGCGACTACATTGATATTGTGCGCTCGTTCATGACGGCGCAAGGGCCGCGCATCGCCGACGCAGGCGCCTGGCGCGACTATCCCGCGCCGTTGGTCGTGGGACTGGCTTTCCTAGCGGGGTTGATTCTCAACATCATGCCGTGCGTGTTGCCCGTGATTGGCATCAAGGTCATGTCCTTCGTCTCGCAGTCTGGGGCCAGTCCGGGAAGGCTCATTTTGCTGAACGTTGTGTTTTCCTTGGGGATTGTCGCCGTCTTTCTGGTGCTCGCCACGCTGGCTGTATTTTTTGGTTACGGTTGGGGCGAACTGTACAAGAACAACACGTTCACCATCATTATGGTTTCCGTGTTGTTTGTATTCGCGCTCAGTTTTCTGGGAGTTTGGGAGATTCCACTGCCAGGATTCGTCGGGACTGCGGGTGGTTCGGTGCAGCAGCAAGAGGGATTGTTGGCCGCATTTGTAAAAGGGAACTTTACGACGATTCTGGCGACTCCGTGCAGTGGGCCTTTGCTTGTGCCCGCCGTCGTCTGGGCGGTGGCGCAGCCGGTTTGGGTGACCTATCTCGTGTTTGCGGCCATGGGTTTGGGAATGGCCTTTCCGTACCTAGTGATCGGCGCGGTTCCGCGATTAGCCAAAATGTTGCCGCGCCCGGGTGAGTGGATGCAGACGTTCAAGGTGTTAATGGGGTTTGCCCTGCTAGGCGCAGTGGTGTTCTTTTTTGGATCGGTAACTGAAAAGTACGCGATGCCTACCTTGGCGTTCCTTGTTTTTCTGGGGATGGCCTGTTGGTGGATTGGCCGCATTCACTTGACGGCCGAGCTGCCGGAGAAGCTGTCGGGCTGGGGGCGGGGTTTGGGGATCGTCGCCCTGGGGGCATTTGTGGCGTTCTATGTTTTGATCCCGCGCCATGAATTGCCTTGGGAGCCATATTCGCGAGCGCTGATGGAGCGATATTTGGCTGAGGGGCGTCCAGTATTTATCGACGCCACGGCCGATTGGTGCGCGACGTGTAAGCTGAACGAATCGGTCGCGCTCAATCGCGGCGTCACCAAAACCTATTTTGCCAGTCACAATATAGTTCCATTGAAGGCCGACAATACGGAGAACTCAGCGGAGATCAACGCATTGTTGGACGGCTTGGGAAATACCACCCACGGACTGCCGTATTATGTTTTGATCCTGCCCGACCGCCCGGATGATCCGCTCCATTTCGGCGGAGTGACTTTTTTGCGCGCGGAAGATTTTTTGAAACGGATCCGGCCGCTGATGGATGCGCGGCGGGGAGAAGTGCACACGGCTGCAGGTGGAGCACTGGACTGGGATTCAACGAGTTCCGCGAAATAAGCGGCGATTCCGGAATTTACCTTCCGTCGCGCGCCGAGCGCATGTCGTTATCGAGGCAGACTGCCCCGTGTGTCGCGCCTGAAGCGTCCATCCTACGCAAGCGATCGGCTCATGCCGGTCCAAACCCCGAAACGTGGACCAGTTGACCGAGGAATATTCGCATGGCCCGCGCGCGGTGACTGATCATCGACTTGACGGCCAATCCCAACTCAGCGAACGTCTGATGGTATTCGGGAATCTCGAACAGGGGATCGTAGCCGAAGCCGCCGCGCCCGCGATATGCGGTGATGATTCGGCCCTGGCATTCGCCTTCGCAATCGATAACGATCTCGCCGTTGGGATTGGCCAGCGTTACGTGGCAGACATACCATGCCTGCCGATCTTCGGGTGGTACGTGTCGCAACAGTTCCAACAATTTCTCGTTATTGCGCGCGTCAGTAGCCCCAGGATCGGAAAATCGAGCGGACAGAACTCCTGGCGCACAAGACAGCGCGGCCACGCACAGGCCGCTATCTTCGCCGACAACCCAGCGCCTTAGATGTCGGGCTTGGAGCGTAGCCTTCAGCGCGGCGTTCTCGGCAAAGGTAGCGCCGGTCTCTGCAACGTGTAAGGCATTGGGGAATGCGTCCAATGTACGGACGGAAATTCCCAGCGGTGCCAGCAGTCGCTCGAGTTCGAGTCGTTTTTTCGCGTTTCGCGTCCCCAACACCAGTTCCGGTTGTTCAGGTTGTGCCATTGTTGCCTTGTCGGAAAAATTCGTCGCGTATTCAAAAATCAACGTCCCTGGTTATCGGTGCGGGGGTCGTGTTTCGGAAGATCAGCAAATCGGGAATTCCGCCAGTTTCCGGAAAAAATCGGTGGATCACAGGGGGGATTTTGAACTAATGTTGATGAGAACGGAGGTGAACGAAGCAACACCGCAGGGTTTGGGGCCGCGTTCGCTGACTGTTCGGAGACTCACAGACCATTCAAGGCCCGGTCCCGGGCTCTTGGGGCGACTGGCAGGGAGACTGAACTGCCGGTCCCCCTTTTTTCTTGCGCATGAACATGGTTTGACAGTTTGGCGTCAAATCTTAGAATGTTCAGTTTCCCCCCGGACAATTGGGGTAACAAGGGGCGCGTAGCTCAGTTGGTTAGAGCGCGTCGCTGATAACGACGAGGTCCCAGATTCGAATTCTGGCGCGCCCATCTGGAGTTCTGTGGGAAGAATCTGGTTTGTTGGGGGACGTAGCTCAATTGGGAGAGCACCTGCTTTGCAAGCAGGGGGTTGTCGGTTCGAGCCCGATCGTCTCCACTGGATTTCCGCGGGAAACCGGGCTGTGGCGCCAGCCTTTCGAATTTTGGAAAATTTTTCTTTAGCGCCCTTGTCAGTCGGGACCGGCCGCATATACTTTGCTCCCTGCTGGCACGTTCGATTGGTTGAAAAAAATCGAATTGAGCCCCGTTGACTGGGGGTTAGTGATCCGGTAGGATTGCGATTTCCGCGCCTGTTGGAATTGGGTCATTTTCGGTGGTTTGTGGAGGGCGTTGAGCGGCCGTCAGGCCGTTTTTTCGTCGAACGAAGCGACCGAGAATGCCTCATGAATCATGAGGCAGGCGGCCGACAATGAGTCGGTCGAATTGTTCTTTGACAATTTGGTTTGTGATAAAGATGGCATCTAGGATGACCGTCTGACCACTGGATGCGTCGGCTCGCGAGGGCGGATGAAGACGGGGGCGGAATGGTCGTCCAAATACCACTCTGTAGTAGCGCCGCGATGGCTTGGCTGGCTGTGGCAGCATGGCTGGCTGGGCGATTGCGAGTACGAAAGTTAAGAGCGGCTTAAATCGTTACCAATTTGATTGGTAGCAGTGTCCACAGCGGTTTGGCTTGTGATCGTCCGCGAGGTCGAGAGAGGGCTGAATAGTTGTGGTCAAGCTACTAAGGGCGCATGGGGGATGTCTTGGCATCAGAAGGCGATGAAGGGCGTGGAAGTCTGCGAAAAGCCTGGGGGAGTAGACAAACGTACATTGATCCCGGGATACCCGAACCAGTCCGCACTGAATCCATAGGTGCGGTACGGCCAACCCAGGGAACTGAAACATCTCAGTACCTGGAGGAAAAGAAAGAGAAATCGATTCCGTCAGTAGCGGCGAGCGAAATCGGAAGAGCCCAAACCGTGGGGGTTTCCCCCGCGGGGTTGTAGGACCTGTCACATGGGTAGAGTTCGAGTTAGTGGAACAGTTTGGAAGGGCTGGCCACAGAGGGTGAAAGTCCCGTACACGAAAACTCCGAACCGCCCGACGGGCACCTGAGTAAACCGAGTCACGTGAAACCTCGGTTGAATCTGCGGGGACCATCCCGCAAGGCTAAATACTCTCTGATGACCGATAGTGAACTCAGTAGCGCGAGCGAAAGATGAAAAGAACCCCTTCTAGGGGAGGGAAAGAACCTGAAACCATGTGCCTACAAGCGGTCGGAGCACTATGATTCGTTCAGTGTGACGGCGTGCCTTTTGCATAATGATCCGGCGAGTTATCGTCAGCGGCCAGGTTAAGGCCTTACGGGCTGGAGCCATAGGGAAACCGAGTGTGAATAGCGCGACATGTCGTTGGCGGTAGACGCGAAACCTAAGTGATCTACCCATGAGCAGGTTGAAGCGCGGGTTAAACTGCGTGGAGGACCGAACCCACTTGGGTTGAAAACCGAGGGGATGACTTGTGGGGAGGAGTGAAAGTCTAATCAAACGCAGAGATAGCTCGTTCTCTCCGAAATATCTTGAGGGATAGCCTCGTGCCACTATTTGTCGGGGGTAGAGATACTGAATTGGATGAGGGCTCTTTCCGGGGTACCTCACCGAACCAAACTCC
>JACTND010000256.1 GCA_014584305.1 Planctomycetota bacterium
AACCGGCATCATGGAGCGATTGGGGACCAGCGCGGAGATTTGGGGCGCACGACTGCGGAAGTTGATGGGCAGTGCGCGGCTCAACGGAAATCATTTTTCCTCCACGCGCGATCGGCTCCGAGACCTAGCGCATCAAAAGGGCGTCCATCACCTCGACAACGTGGTGCCGCTGCCTTCCACGGGATAACCTTTCGACTCGCACGCATTTAGCGATCTTCGCTGACCTAAGTGCGCTTCACATCGTCGCCGTCCCCCAATCTTGGTCCGTTGCGTCAATATCAAATACGTAACCGCCAACATCTTAAGTTGATCGCTTGTAAATCCATTTGCGATTACAAGCCGAAGTTCGTTCCAGCCAGAAGTGGCAAATTCAATCCCCTTTAGCGCCCACTTGTTTGCATTAGAGATGGCAAAACAAATAATTATGCCTGTCCTATATTGTGGAGGGTATAATGGGGGGATGGGACGGTTGTTATTGATGCGGCTGCAGGCGGTTTTTCGGTATTTGCCGTTGGTAGAACGGTTCAGCGGCTGGGATACCGAATTCGTACATCAGCTACGCGTACAATGTCGGCGCGGCGAAGCGGCTTTGGCGTTGTTTCGTAACTGGCTGCCCGAGACACAATACGAACGCTGGCGGAATCGCCTGCGCGATTATCGCCGGGCTGCTACGCAGGCGAGAGAAATGGACGTGATGCTCGAAAGGCTGAAGCATGCAGCCCAGAAGCGAAAAAAGGGTAGCTCCGGCGATTTTCATCGACAAAGTCAGAAGGAGAAATCTGTCAGACGCGACCTAACGCGCGAAGAGGCAGCATTTTGCGAGCAGCTGCGGTACATCCGGTTTAAGGCACAGAAACGTCTCGTACGAGTCATTCGGTCGGTCGATCCCCACCTTTATCAAAAACAAGTGGCATCGCTCTTGAAGTCGATGCGATGGCGTGGCGATGGCGTTGAACCCACTTGGGCCAAGATCAGCGAGATCCAGGGTCTCGCGATGTTGAGAAAACTGGTATCGGCGGCTAAGCGGGCGAGTTCCTCCGATCGCGATGCGCAGGGAAATCGCATTTATAGGCGATTGCACCGAATGCGCATCGCGGGGAAAAAGTTACGCTATGTCTTGGACATTTCAAAACGCGGGGACGGTTGGATGCCGGAGCCACGCGTCCAGAAGGTGTTGACGACGATGCAAGCCAAACTGGGTGCGATTAATGACCATGTATCGGCTGCTGGACTTGTGAGTCGATTGCGGCGAAAGTCCAAGTGTGCCAGGCTCATCGAATACCTCACGAATATGCAACACATTGAAGAACAATGCGCCGAACGCCTGATGCAGGCGTTTATTCGTTGGTGGAAACGGGTTCCCGTCGATTTGACGAGTATCTGATGCGGCACCCACCGCTGGGAGTCAATTGGCAATCCGACATTGCTGCGGTACTATAAGATCATTATTGCGCCTGGGGTGAACAAGTGTGCGACGAGTAGTTATTCGTTCTCCGGCGCGGGATGGATTACTGCAGGAGTGTGGAACCATGAGACTGAGCACGTGGGGGCGGGGCCTGACACGGTTTGCATTGGCGCTGAGCATTTTCAGTTGCGGCGCCGCAGCGCAAGCCCAACCCGCGCGCGATGAGGTTCCATCCGGATTTCGTTCTCTGTTCAATGGCACGGATCTTTCGGGTTGGACCGCATTGGAAACGCGCGATCCTCGCCAGTTCACGGCATTATCTGAGGACGAACAGGCACGCATGATCGACGAAGGTCGCCGCGCGATGGACCGCTTTTGGCGCGTGGAACAGGGCGAGATCGTCAATGACGGCGAGGGCCCCTATTTGACAACGCTGGAGCACTTCGAGCATTTCGAACTGAGGATCGATTATCGCACAGTCCCTCAGGCCGACAGTGGGATTTATCTTAAGGCGACACCTCAAGTCCAGATTTGGGACTACACTGAAGCGGGAGGCAAATGGTCGATCGGTGCCGACAAGGGTTCTGGCGGATTATGGAATAACCCTCCGGGCACACCGGGCAAGGATCCTTTGGTATTGGCCGATAAACCCTTTGGCGAGTGGAACCGTTTCTTTATTCGGCAGATTGGCTCGAAGACCTGGATTTGGCTCAACGAGCAACTCGTCGTCGACGGAGCTACCATGTTCAACTATTGGGATCGGCAATTACCATTGATTGCTCGCGGTCCGATTCAATTACAAACGCATGGCGGCGAGATTCGCTGGAAGAATATTTTTGTCCGCGAGCTCGATACGGCCACGTGCAATGAGTTATTGGCTGCGCATGCTGCGGAAGGATTTGAATCCGTTTTCAATGGTCTAGATTTTGACGGCTGGGATGGGCCGGTGGACAATTATGAAATCGTGGACGGTTCCCTTCGCTGCCGTTCGGGAAAGGGCGGAACGATTTTCACAACGGACGAGTACGAAGATTTCGTTGTGCGCTTAGAGTTTATCGTGCCCGAAGGGGGTAACAACGGCTTGGCCATTCGCTATCCGGGCCAGGGCGACACGGCTTATGTCGGTATGTGCGAACTGCAAGTGCTGGACAGTGATCACCCAAAGTACGCCGGCTTGGATCCGCGTCAACACCACGGTTCGGCATACGGGATGGCGGCGGCTCAGCGCGGCTATTTGCGCCCCGCAGGCGAGTGGAATTTTCAGGAGGTGACGGTCCAGGGGGCGCGTATACGCGTCGAACTGAACGGAACGGTGATCTTGGATTGCGATTTGGAACAGGTAACCGAATTTATGGGAGGGCAACCGCATGCCGGCAAGGATCGGCGTCGCGGTCATTTCGGATTTGCGGGGCACTCCGATCCGGTCGCTTTTCGCAACATCCGGATCAAACGGCTGCCGCAAGAAGCAAGCGAAGGTGGCGATCGTTAAACAATGAGAAGTATTTTTCTGCGGGTTGTCGGCGCCGCACTGGCATGCGTATTGGTTTTGCTATTAATTGGTCTGCTGTTGCCGCGGCGCTACGACGTTCAAACGGAAGTGGTCATCGAAGCGCCGCCGGAGTCCGTGTTTCCCATGATCAATCGGTTGCCCAATTGGCGGCTGTGGTCATCGTGGAGCAGTGAGAAGAATTCTGGCGTCGAGATTCAATACGGCGCCGTGCTTGAAGGTGAAAAGGCGACCTTGTCCTGGCGCGAGCAGCGCGGCAATGGGCGGTTGTGGATTCATCGCAGCGTGCTGAACGAATCTATCGAGTACACGTCGATTTTTGCCAACTTTCCGGAAATGGAAACGAGCTTTCGTTTGGTTCCGGAAGCCGAAGGCAAGACGCGTGTCATTTGGCGCAGTTTCGGGAAGTTGCCCAATGGGCCCTTCTACGGTTGGGCGGCGATGGTATTTAGCACGGGGCTATCGGCTCAATATAATCGCGATTTGACCAATCTCAAGGAACTGTGCGAAAAGGAATTCGCCGAATTGGGCAAACCGCCCCCACCGGCTCAAAGAAGTTATGATCCGGGCATTGCGTTTTGAAGGACCCCATGCATTCCGCCGCGTCGAGCGGCGACACATTTTCGGCCATGGGCTGTTCAACATCCTCTGTTATCGCCGATGTGAAGCGGAGTTTCAGCGGCGGATGGTACGGCCGATGTTGCGGGTTATGTGGTCGGCTTTTCGTTGGACATCGGCCGAGCCATTGGGATTCGCATGCGCGCGGGCGGCCATTTGCCGCTCGGCTTCTGCGAGGACGTTTTGCTCTATCTCGCGCAAACTAATCACTTGGGCGGAAACGGTCATTTGACCAGCCAACGCTTGTCTGCCGACGGCTCGATTTCCAAACCCGCGGCCGATTCCCGGTATATTGGACATTCCGGGGACTCCGCGCGACGTCGAACCAACGCTATATCCGGAAACGCCTCCAATTCGCATCGTTCCGCCGTCAGGGACGATCACGGTCGTTCGGATCGCAAAGACTCCGAAAACTGGCTGCTGCACCACGATTTGGCCCATGGTGACGCTGGAGGGGTACCAAACGCACATTGCCAAAATCGGAAACATCATGAAACGTGCCACTTTTGTCACCTTGGTTTCCGATGCGGCCACCTGCCAATTTCGCCGACGACGATACTCTCGAAATAGCAAATTCGTTTGGCCGCAGCCCCTTGGGTGCCGGCCCAGATTTCCGTTTAATCGTATGCTACGAGCGGTCGAGAATACAAGCGTTTTCTGCGCCGAACGCCCCAACGGCAAAAAAACGGGGTCATTCGCGGCTGCCACCGTTGACGGGATCGCTGGCAATCCGTACATTTACCCTTTCGTCGATTTTTCGCACCCATTGGTCGCTATTGGCCATCTTGCCAGTTTTTCTGGTGTGAGCCCCGGTTGTGTCGATGGGTGATTCGTTGTTTGTAAATGGGGAACCGAATCCGTGGCCGGAACGATGCACGAAGTCATTCGCATTCGGATGGAAGCGTATGATCACGCTGTGCTCGACCAGAGCGCGCAAGAGATTGTGGACACGGCCAAGCGTACCCACTCGGAAGTCCATGGCCCAATTCCGTTGCCGACGCGTGTCGAGCGCTACACGGTTTTGGCCAGTCCTTTTATCGACAAGAAATCTCGACAGCAATTTGAAATACGCACGCATAAGCGGTTGATTGATATCGTGCAAGCGACTGCTAAGACAATCGAAGCGTTAAATAAGCTCAACGTTCCACCGGGCGTCGAAATTAAAATCAAAGCGACGTCGCGGTAACGGGTCGTGAGGCTATTTGCCGGACGATTATTCAGAGAAAGATCATGACGGGATAGCTGCTTGAAAATGGACCGTTCCCGCGCAGGCAGATTCGTGCGCGGGGCGCTAACATTCGAGCAACAAGCCAACTGACATAGTGAAGCGAGTGGTGTATGAGCAAGGGCATACTTGGCCGCAAGGTCGGGATGACGCAAATTTTTGACTTGGAAAGCGGGGAAGTGACCCCTGTGACGGTGATTGAAGCCGGGCCTTGTCATGTTTTGCAAATCAAGAGTCCAGAGCGAGACCGCTACGCTGCCGTGCAGTTGGGGTTTCTTGACAAGAAACGACCGGTTAAAGAGCGCCGATCGCGAGCTAGTCAGGCCAGTCGCGCCGAGCGCGGCCACGTGGCTGATCCAGCGACGTTCGGCAGCAAGCGCTATCAGCGGCGCGTTCAGTCCGGTCAATCGCCAGCACCCAAGGCCAACTGTGAACCCAAGCGGTTTGTCCGCGAGTTGCGCGGCGATTCGACGGGATATGAAATAGGCCAAGTCATTACGGTTGCCGCGTTGGAGGGTGTTGCCGCCGTGGATGTGGTAGGAACCACGAAAGGGCGCGGGTATTCGGGTGTGATGAAGCGCCATGGTTTCTCCGGGCAGCGCGCAACACACGGCGTCAAAAAGGTGCATCGCCATCCTGGTGGCACCGGTTCGCTGGCGGCCTGGCGCGGTGGCGGTCGCCCCAAGAAAGGGAAGCGTATGGCCGGCCAGTATGGGAATACCCGCGTGACGGCGCGCAATTTGAAGCTCGTGCGGATTGACGCCGACGATAACGTGCTGTTGGTGCGGGGCGCCGTCCCCGGTCCAATTGGCGGCATGTTGGTAATTCGCGAATCGAACATCAAGCGATAATCGATAGAGGAGCACAGGTAATGGTCAGTTTGCCCATCTACGATCAACGCGGAAAAGAAATCGGTCAATACGAAATTGATCCGAATCAGATTGCCGAGCGGATCAGCAAGCAGTTGTTGCACGACGCGGTCGTGATGTATCAAGCCAATCAGCGTCAGGGCACGCACCAGACCAAGTCGCGGAGCGACGTGGCGGGCTCGACGAAAAAAATGTACCGCCAAAAAGGGACTGGGCGGGCGCGCGCTGGCTCGCGCCGCACCAATATTCGTCGCGGCGGCGGCCACGCCTTTGCACTGCGGCCGCGCGATTACTCTTATCGGCTGCCGCGCAAGGCCTTGCGGTTGGCGACGCGGATGGCGATCGCTGGGAAGATTCAAGATAAAAAGGTGGCCGTCATCGATCGATTGGAAGTCGCGGCGCCCAAGACCAAGCCGATTGCCAATTTGTTGCGCGCGATGGGGCTGGATGGCGTTACCACGCTGATTGCCACCGAGCAATACGACCAGAATTTGTACCGCAGTGCACGGAATATCGCGGGAGTTACCATCGCGCCAATCGGCGATTTGAACGCTTGGGCGGTGTTGAGTCCCAAGCGCGTCGTGTTCACGCGCGCGGCGTTGGACAGATTGCGTGGCGAGCAGGGCGGAGAATAGCGGCGCGAGGGCTTTGGGAACCAGGGTATTCGAATCATGACAACAAACAGCGCGACATCCAGCTCGGCCGATTCCTGCGGTTTGCAGTTGGAGCATCATCAGGTCATATTGCGTCCGTTGGTAACCGAAAAAGGTGTTTTCCAATCGGAAAGCAAGGAAAATGCCAAGTACACCTTCGAGGTGCACCCGCAGGCAACGAAGAAACAGATTAAGGATTCCATTGAGGCTTTGTTCGAGGTCAAGGTTGCTAAGGTGGCGACCCAAACGCGGAAAGGCAAATCGCGGCGCTATCGATTCAAAATTGGTGCGACCAAAGGATGGAAAAAGGCCGTGGTAACGCTGAAAGGCGATTACCGTATTGATTTTTATTAATGGGTGAGTGCTGCGTAGTTTGAACGGGCCAGGCGGCAAGGTGGAATGAAATGGGAATTCGAAAATACAAACCGACCAGCGCGGGACGGCGGCATGGCTCCGTAAGCGACTTCGCCGAGTTGACGCCGGGTGCGAAGCCAGTTAAGGCGCTGCTTAAGCGCGCGAAAAAGAAGGGTGGCCGAAACAATCAGGGATTCATTACGGCGCGGCATCGCGGTGGCGGGCACAAGCGGATGCTGCGCGCAATCGATTTTTTGCGTGCCAAGGATGGCGTTCCAGCGCTGGTCCATTCGATCCAGTATGATCCGAACCGCAGTGCGCGCATTGCGTTGTTGCATTATGCCGATGGCGAGAAAGCATACATCTTGTCACCGGACGGTTTGCAAGTTGGCGACACATTGATGAGCGGCCCGTTGGCTCCGCCCACGGTCGGCAATGCATTGCCGCTTAAGGATATTCCGTTGGCCACGGAAATCCACAACATCGAGATGCAGCCGGGCCAGGGAGGCGAATTGTGCCGCAGTGCCGGGGCTGCCGCAACATTGATGGCCCGGGAAGCAAATTGGGCGCAGATCGCCTTGCCCAGTGGCGAAATCCGCCGCGTACCTTCGGCCTGCCGAGCCACGATCGGCAAGGTCGGGAATCTTGACCACATGAATATTGAGATCGGTAAAGCCGGCCGCAAGCGTTGGTTGGGACGGCGTCCTCACGTGCGCGGCACCGCCATGAACCCTCATGATCACCCGCACGGCGGTGGTGAGGGGCGCACCAAAGGCGGGCGGCATCCGGTCAGTCCCACGGGCAAACCGGCCAAGGGTGGGTCCACGCGCAAGCGAGGAAAATCGTCGAACGCGGCGATTTTGCGCCGCCGCCGATCGCGGCGCTACGGTCAGTTGAAATTGAGGTAATCGGAGTTTCACGGAAACCAAGTCATGAGCCGCAGTCAGAAAAAAGGTCCCTACGTCGAGGAGCGATTGTTCCGCCGGGTGAAAGCCCTGGACGCGGATGGACGCAAGGAGCCGTTGAAGACATGGTCCCGTTCCTGCACCATCATTCCGGAATTTATCGGGCACACGTTCATGGTGCATAACGGGAAACAGCACGTGAAGGTCTTTGTGACGGAAGACATGGTCGGCCATAAGCTGGGCGAATTTGTGCCCACGCGGACATTCCGCGGCCACTCCGGAGTGAAGAAAGAGGCGGCGACATAGTTCCCACAGGAATGGTGTGGTTGGCCGGCGTGAACCGCAGCTAGTGAGAGGTAAATCATGTATCGAGCAAAGCACCGATTCGCACGAATCAGTCCGCGCAAAGTTCGCCATTTGGCGGACTTGGTGCGGGGCAAGTTCGTCGATGATGCGTTGGGCGCCTTGCGTTTTCAACCGCATCGCGGCGCGCGCATGTTGGAGAAAGTGATCCGCAGCGCCGTAGCCAACGCGCAGGATCCCGATCAGAACGAAGGACAGATCGCCAATTTGCGAGAGTTGTTCGTTAGCGACGTGCGCGTCGACGGTGGTCCGATGTTCAAACGGATTCAACCTCGGTCGCGCGGCCAGGCGTTCTTGATCAAAAAGCGGATGTCGCACATCAGCGTTACGGTTAGCAAGCTCTAAGACACAGCCAGACGGAAGTGCATTATGGGACAAAAGGTTAATCCAATCGGGTACCGAACGGGAGTCATGTTGGGCTGGAAGAGCCGTTGGTACGCGCCTAAAGAAGAGTTCGCTACGCTCCTGGTGGAAGACAAGAAGATTCGGGATTTTATCAAGAAGCACCCCACGCGGAACTATGCGGTGGCGGGAATCGATCGTATTGAGATCGAACGGACGCGCGATGAGGTCAAGGTGGTCATGTTTGTCGCCCGTCCGGGATTGATCATTGGCAAGAAAGGGCAGGAGATCGAGGTCTTGCAAGAGGAGTTGCAGCGGCTGACGGGCCGCCGGATCAATCTCAAGATTGAGGAAGTGAATCGACCGGAGATCCACGCTCAATTGGTGGCGGAAAAGATCGCCGAGCAGCTGGCGAAACGCGCCAGTTTCCGCCGCACGATGAAGAAAGCGGCCGAAGAAACCATGACGGCGGGTGGCAAAGGTATCAAGATTCAATTGGCCGGCCGATTGGGTGGCGCAGAAATGGCCCGGTGCGAAAAACAAATTATGGGAGCAATGCCGCTGAGTACACTGCGGGCGAAAATCGATTATGGCTTTGCCGAAGCGATGACCGCGCAGGGCCACATCGGCGTTCAAGTGTGGATTAATCAAGGGACTTTTGGAGACGAGACCGATGGCGCAGATGCCCAAACGGGTCAAACATCGAAAAATCCAAAGAGGTCGTATAAAAGGTAACGCCACGCGCGGCAATCGCGTGGTGTTCGGCGACTTTGGATTGCAATCGCTCGATGCGGGCTGGATCAAGGCCCAAACCATCGAGGCGGGCCGGATCGCGGCGCAACAATACGTGCGCGGCGAAGGGCGTTTGTACATCCGCGTGTTCCCCCAACGGTCGATTACTTCACGTCCGTTGGAAACACGAATGGGTAAGGGAAAAGGCGAGCCGGAACATTGGGTGGCCACCGTGCGGCCGGGGACGATCGTCTATGAATTGGGAGGCGTATCGGAACAGCAGGCCAAAATTTGTTTTGCTCGATTGGCCCACAAACTGCCGATTCGAGTGCGGATGGTCAAACGCCGAGCCCAATAGTTGAAGAGGACAACCAGCGATGCGTGATCGAGAAAACCAAGCTGAGAATTTGCGGCAGATGAACGATGAGCAATTGGCGGCGATCATCCGCGACGCCCGACAACGGTTGTTCCGTTTGCGGATTCAAGCACAAACGGACCGATTGGATGTGCCATCGGAGTTGATCCGTAATCGACGCCTGATTTCCCGAATCAAGACGATTCAAGGCGAGCGGCAAACGGCAGCGGCACACAGAAATTAATTGAGCGAGATTGAGATGCCCAAGCGAGAACTGATCGGTCGTGTGACCAGCGACAAAATGCATAAAACGCGCGTGGTCGAGATACCGCGCAAGGTGCGACATGCCAAGTACAGCAAGTTCATTCACAAGCGAACGATTTGTCATGTGCATGACGAAGCAAACGAATCGCACGTCGGCGACACGGTGCGGATCGTCGAGTCGCGCCCATTGTCGCGGACGAAGCGCTGGCAATTGGTCGAGGTGGTAACCAAATCGAGAGAAGTGGACTTGGCGGCGCTGAAGGCGGAGCAAGCCGGCCGCGCCTCGAGTTAGCTGCCGTCGGCGGTGGCCAACTAGATCGGCGGCGTCCGCTGCCAACAACGTGACGATGAGAGAACCATGATTCAACAAGAAACGCGATTGGAAGTGGCCGACAACACCGGCGCTCGGGAACTGATGTGTATCAAAGTACTGGGCGGGTCGCGCCGCCGCTTTGCTGGTTTGGGTGACATCATCGTGTGCAGTGTGAAGAGCACGATTCCCGGCAGCGAGATCAAGAAGAAGGCGATCGTCCGCGCCGTGGTGGTGCGCACGCGAAAGGCAACCCGACGTTCCGATGGCAGCTATATTCGCTTTGACAAGAACGCCGTGGTAATTATCGACAAGGACAATAACCCGCGCGGCACGCGGATATTTGGCGCTGTCGCTCGGGAATTACGCGAAAAGAATTTTATGAAAATTGTCAGCTTGGCCAGCGAGGTGATCTAGCGATGAGAGCCCGTTTGCATCAACTGTATTTGGATGAGATTCGGCCGAAACTGGCCAAGTCGTTGGGGCGCGACAACCCGATGTCGCTCCCTGGGCTGACCAAGATTGTGGTCAACATGGGTGTGGGCTCGGCGGCCACCGATAAGAAGCATCTGGAAGACGCCGTGGAAGCGTTATCCTTGATTTGCGGACAGAAACCGGTAGTGACCAAAGCCCGCCAATCGGTGGCTGGATTCAAGTTGCGCGAGGGTATGTCGATTGGGTGCAAGGTGACTCTCCGCGGAGCGAGGATGTATGAATTCATGGACCGGTTGTTAACGCTGGCCTTGCCGCGCGTCCGCGACTTTCGCGGCGTGAACCCTAAAGCCTTTGATGGGCATGGCAATTACAGTTTGGGCTTGACGGAGTACTTGGTGTTCCCAGAGCTCAATCCGGACAAGTTCACGCGTTCACAAGGGATGAACATTGTTTTTGTTACTTCGACCGATCAGGACGATGAAGGTCGCGAGTTGTTGAAGTTGTTCGGAATGCCGTTCCGCGACCGACAAACGGTCGATGCGGCCTGAACAAGGATTTCCCTAGTTTTTATAAGGATTGGTTGTGGCCAAGACATCAAAGATTGCCAAGGCAAAACGCAAGCCGAAGTTTTCGACGCGTCGCGAGCGCCGCTGCCAAATGTGCGGCCGGCCGCGCGCGGTTTATCGCAAATTCGGCGTTTGCCGAATCTGCTTTCGGAAACTGGCGGACCAAGGCTTGATCCCCGGCGTGCGCAAGTCCAGTTGGTAACGAAATGGTGAAAGTAAGAGGAACGAATCGACCATGATGACAGACCCTATTGCCGACATGCTCACGCGGATTCGCAACGCGATCAGCGTCGAGCGGCCTCATGTCGAAATCCCGTTGTCCAACGTCAAGCGCGGCTTGGCGGATGTCCTCAAGCGCGAGGGCTACATTTGGGATTGGGCCGAGGTCGAAGGTCAACCGGTCAAGTTGCTGCGGATCGAGTTGAAATATGGCCCCAGTGGCGAGAAGGTCATTCGGCATGTCAAACGGGTTAGCAAACCGGGTTGTCGCATTTACCGCGGTGTCCGCGATTTGCGACCGATCCTGAATGGTTTGGGCATTTCTATCCTGAGCACGAGCCAAGGCGTCATGAGCGACCGCGAGGCGCGGTTGAAAAAGGTGGGCGGCGAAGTGTTGTGCGAAATTTGGTAAAGAGAGCAGAGCGAGAACACAGTCATGTCCCGCATTGGAAAACTACCGGTCGCCGTCCCCGCCGGCGTTTCGGTCACAATTGAGAAACGGCAGATCACGGTTTCGGGCCCCAAAGGCAATCTGACCTGGGAGCATCGCCCGGAATTGGCTGTGGAGTGGCGCGAGGGTGATCGCCAAGTGGTCGTCCGTCCTCAGCAAAACGATCGGCAAACGCGCGCGTTGCATGGATTGACCCGCGCCCTGTTGGCCAACATGGTCGAAGGGGTAACGCAAGGTTACGAGAAGAAATTGGAATTGCAGGGCGTCGGCTACGTCTGCAGTTTGGCCGGCGGCGTGTTGACGTTGCGCGTCGGGTTGGCCAATGAATTGAGGCGTCGAGTTCCGGCGGGGTTGCAAGTGGAATGCCCTGACCAGACGCACATCAATATCCGCGGCTGCGACAAACAATTGGTTGGACAATTTGCCGCGGAAATCCGTTCCCTGCGAAAACCCGAGCCGTACAAGGGGAAAGGTATTCGCTATGTGGGCGAGCAGATCAAAATCAAGCCCGGCAAGTCAGCAACGTAACCAGTATCCGCTCCGGGGATTCGCACGATTTTTGTATAGGCCTTACGATGAGACGAGAAAAATCACTGAATATTCAGCGCTGGCGGCGATCGAATCGCGTGCGCAAACGGGTCCGCGGCGATGCCCAGCGCCCACGACTGACCGTGTTTCGCAGCAATGCCAATCTGTATTGCCAAATTGTGGATGACCAAGCCGGCTGCACGTTGATTTCGGCCAGCACGAACGACAAGGATTTGCGGGGGCAGTTCCCCAAATCGGCGAATAAGGAAGCAGCGCAACAATTGGGTCGGATCATCGCCGAACGCGCTTTGGCGGCGGGCATCGCGCGCGTTTGTTTTGATCGAGGGAGTTACAAATACCATGGTCGTGTGGCCGAACTGGCCACTGCCGCCCGGGCCGCGGGATTGTCCTTTTAATTTTATTTATTGCGGAGTGCAGAAGCGTGTCGAACGAGTTACAAGACCAGCGTGTGGAGCGCACGGTAAAAATCAAACGATGTGCGGCCGTCGTCAAAGGTGGACGCCGATTCAGCTTCGCCGCCATGGTTGTGGCCGGGGATGGCAGCGGCAAGGTCGGTTGGGGATATGGCAAAGCCAATGAAGTCCCGCCCAGCGTGGACAAAGCGACGAAGCAGGCTTTGCGCACGCTAGTGTCCGTGGCGATCATTAACGATACGATCCCGCATGTGGTGATGGGACGTTGCGGTGCCTCGAAGGTTCTGCTCATTCCCGCCGGGCCTGGTACGGGTGTCATTGCCGGCTCGGCCGTGCGCGCGGTGTGCGAAGCGGCGGGCATCAAAAATATCTTGACGAAAAACTTTGGCAGCACCAATCCGGTGACGGTGGTCAAGGCAACGATTCGCGCGTTGCAGAGCCTCCGCACCCGGGACGATGTGGCCCGCCTGCGAGGAGTTGCACTATGAACATTCATGACGTAAACCGCGATGTACACAAGTACCGCCCCACGAAACGCCTGGGACGCGGGCTGGGTACCGGACAAGGGAAGACCGCGGGTCGGGGACATAAAGGTCAGTACTCGCGCAGCGGATCACCGCGCAGCTTGGTGTTTCAGGGTGGAACCATGCCCCTCTTTCGCCGGATTCCCAAGCGGGGATTCAACAACAAATTCGCGCTGCGCGTTGGGGAAGTCAACATCCGGGACTTGGAATTGGCCTACCAGGTCGGAGAGGAAGTGACCCCAGAGAATCTTCGCGCTCACGATTTAGCCAAATATCGTTATGATGTTTTGAAAGTGCTGGGCACTGGCGACCTGACCAAGAAGTTGACCGTGCATGCCCATCGCTTTAGCGCCGCTGCCAAGGAGAAGATTGAACGCGCCGGCGGGAAGGTGGTCGTTTTGCCCATGCCGCAGCCGGTTGTGAAAAATCAGAAAAAATCTCAGCGGACCGGTTCGTGATCGGTGCGCTGATCGCCACCACGGGAAGGTGAACAAATGCTGGAAAAACTGCGCGTCGTATTCACGATTCCAGAATTGCGTCGGAAGATTCTGCTGACGTTGTTTCTGTTGGCCATCTATCGCGTTGGCTGGCAGATTCCGCTGCCGATGATCGACCAAACGAAAATGGAAGCGGTCAGCAAGTCGATGCAAGCGGGCTGGGGCCAGTTTCTGGAAAAGGCGGCGGTTTTCAGTGCCAGCCAGTTGACGCAAGTCACTATCTTCGGTCTGGGCATTATGCCCTACATCTCGGCGTCGATCATCCTGCAACTCTTGGGTTCCATCTATGAACCGCTGAAGGAGCTTCGCAAAGAAGGGGAGGCAGGCCGCAAAAAGATCAATGAGTACACGCGGTACCTGACCGTGCTCCTGTGTTTGATCCAAAGTACCGGATTTCTGTGGTTCTTTGTGATGTCAGGAGCGGGTGAAGCCAACATGACGCACGAACTTTTTGAGAACGAACGTGGTCATCTGACCTTATTCTGGCAATTCGTCGCTATTTTGATCATGACGACCGGCAGCATTTTCCTAATGTGGCTCGGTGAACAAATCGACGAATTTGGGATTGGCAATGGCATCAGTCTATTGATTATGGCTGGCATTGTGGCCTCGATGCCCGGAGCACTGATCGGCATGGCCAGGAATTTCACGTTCGGCCTGGCGGAAATTCGCAGTGCGGATGTCGGTTTGGAGAAAGTCATCTTGTTGACGGCCTTGTTCGTGGGTGTCGTCGTGGGCGTGGTCTTTATCACCCAGGCCCAGCGGCGGATACCGACGCAGAGCGCGAAACATGTGCGCGGTCGCCGAGTTTACGGCGGTACTCGGCAGTATATGCCGTTGCGGATCAATCAGGCCGGAGTGATGCCGATCATTTTCGCCAGTACTTTGTTGATGATCCCGCCCATTCTGTTCGATTGGTTGGGACAGCGGTTCGGGACGAATTGGTTCGGCAATGGCTTGGTCAATTTGGGGAGAGTTGTTGGCAGCCCCCTCTCCATGTTGCACAACGTATTGTATGTGGCCATGATCTATTTCTTCTGTTACTTTTGGACGGCCATCACGTTCAACCCACAAGAAATTTCCCAAAACTTGAAAGACAGCGGTACGTTTATTCCCGGTTATCGACCCGGGCGACGGACCGCGGACTATTTGGAAAGTGTGATTGAGCGGATCACGTATGTCGGGGCCGGCTTTTTGGCGCTCGTGGCGATTGTGCCCACCGTGATTTCTCAGTTCTTGAATGTCGATTATCAAATCGCCAGCTACTATGGAGGGACCGGGTTGCTGATTGCCGTCAGTGTCGCCTTCGATTTGGTGCAGAAAATTGACAGCCATTTGGTCATGCGAGATTACAAAGGGCTATTGGAGTAGCCAACGTTAGGCCGAGCGGGTTGTCGCCGACACTCTAGTCGGTGGACCACGCAATAAGGGTTCCTGCATGCGACTCGTATTGATTGGCGCCCCCGGATCTGGCAAAGGAACCCAATCGGCGTTGTTGTGCAGTCATTTCGGGATTCCCCACCTTTCCACGGGCGAAATCTTGCGCGAGGCTAAGCGGTTGGGAACGCCGCTCGGACAGCGCGTTGCCCCGATAATGGATTCGGGAGGATTGGTCGATGACACCTTGATGCTGGACGTCGTTCGCGAACGACTGGAACGCCCAGATTGCCAACAAGGATTCTTGCTCGATGGCTTCCCGCGCACGCTGCCACAAGCCCACGCCTTGGAACGCTTATTGCATGAATTGAATTGGACTTTGCAGGCTGTAGTTGAGTTGCGCGTTTCTACGGCCGAGTTGGAACGGCGGCTGATCAATCGCTACCACGAAATGGAAAACCCCCGTCCGGAGGATCAGCCCGCCGCAATCGCCAAGCGTTTGGAGTTGTTTGAAAACTTGACTAAGCCCATCTTGTCCTACTATCGCGAGGCTGGTTTGCTGCGAACTGTGGATGGCATGCAGACACCCGACGAGGTATTCCAACGGATTTGTTACCTGCTCGATCGCGCTCAGAGTTGAAGCTGCTTTCCGCAGTTACTTTTGAAGAACCAGGACCGTTTGATCGAGTCCGTGGTAATAGGGCAACACGTGCAGGACCGTGAAATAGCGCTCCCAGCGGTCGCGGAGATACTCCGTGTGGTGGAATACTAGTCCGCGATAGGGGCCTTGGCTCGTACGGCGAATCACCGTTCGCCCCGTCGGCAATTCGTTGCCAAGCAATTCGGCTGTTTCTGGCGACTGTCGTTCGATCAATGCGCGGCGTCGATCGGAGCTGGGCGCGGTACGTATATTTTCCCAGGTCGTCTCCGTTTGAAACGTTGCATAGACAATTCCGCCGGTTCGCGTCACACGATACAGTTCGGCAATCCAAGCGGTTTCAAAAACATCGAGGTGTGTAAACACGGAGAATGCGCACGTCAGGTCCAGCTGCTCATCGCCGATGGGCAGATGCGGGAGCACCGGCATATGAAAACAACGGATGTCGCGTCGCAGATACTCGGCCACCCAGCGCACATGTCGATAATTTATATCGCAGGCCCACAGCTCGACCTGTGGCCAGTGGGCCGCAAGATGCCGCAGAACTCGTCCGCTCGCGCATCCCAATTCGAACGCGCTCTTCGGAGTGAAACTCATCTGACCCAATGTGTACCGCACGCGCAAGAAATCATGCAAACCGCTCACCCAAAAACCGATGTCACTTTCTGGCACGTATCCTTCGCGATCATCTGCATTGGGCAACGGGAACGGGTCCGCCGCGATCAGCGCATCCAATGCAGCGCCATGCCGCCGGGTTTCATCGATCACCTGTTGATAGGTTTGCTCAATTTCAGATCGGTTCAACTCCCCAATGGCCGGCGCATTGGAAAACGGCGACTCGTCCAAGGCGAATCGCGAGAGGTCATCCTCCCAAGCTTCGGGGCGCCACCGGCCTTTGTGATGTGGCTGGCGTTGGGTCATAGACCGATTGCTCCTATTGAGGTGGCTTGATGAGTTGTAAGATTTGATTGTATTCGGGAAGTGCTCGGACCGCGTCAAAGATCGGTTCCGATTCGATTTCCTGACGATTCGCAAACCCTTGTTCAACAGCCAACTTGAGCAGGGCTAGTCCCAGCGGTTTGTCCTCCATCACTAACGCTGCTTTACTGGAATTGTAGATGGCCTCCAGAACCAAATCGCGATCATTCTGTTTCATGTCGGGGAAGTGTGGGATCACTTGACGCGCATGATATCCAGACATCATAGAGTGTTTTAGGACGTCGGCTGCTCGACCTTGTTCTTGACCTTGCCGAGCCTTTTCTTCGTGATACAGCATCAAAAAGAAATGTGGCTCGTGTGCTTCAGGCACTAAATCCAGTGCTTCCCGAAAGCAATCAGCCGCCAAGTCAAACTCACCTTGTTGGTTCAAGGCGATTCCCTGTTCCAGCTTGACGCGCGCCTCGGCAATTCGTGAACTGAGCATTGGATCGGAGTCGTCTGCGCCGGTTTGGCTGGGGTCCGTTCGCCGTCGATTGTCTTCGTTAAAGAAATACGGCAGAACCAAAATCAACCCCAGGACGACTGCCCCTGCCACCACCCAGAACTCGATGCGTCGATAAAACGAAGGGCGCGCGTGCATGGGTCTTCGATGATTTCGTGATTTTTGACTCATTCCCACCCGTATTCAACGATTCAGCCACTCAGCCAGTTCGGTTATTTGTTATTATAGACCACGGTAATGTTTGCGGAACTTGATTCGCTGCCACAAGGGCCTGATCATGCGGGGGATTTATCCGCAATGAGCGGCGAATCAACGGATGGAAAGGAAACGGAGGGGCACGACATGTTGAAATTGGAAATCGTTCTGGCGTTGGTGTTTTCGATGAGCATTACTTCTTTCAGTCAGGCATGTGGACAAGACCAGGATGATGCGGATGACGCCTCTCCCGCGGCATTGAATTTTATTGTGAAATCGATAGACGGCGAGCAGGTTGATTTGCGGCAATATCAGGGGAAAGTGATTGTCGTGGTGAATGTAGCCAGCCAATGCGGCTATACGCCGCAGTATGCGCAATTACAGTCGCTGTATGAGACGTATGGCGACCAAGGCTTGGTGATTCTGGGATTCCCATGCAATCAATTCCGGGGCCAAGAGCCCAAGTCGGATGCCGAAATCAAGGAATTCTGTACTTCGACCTATCAAGTGACTTTTGACATGTTTGCGAAAATTGACGTCAATGGCGAACAGAGTAGCGACTTTTTTAAGCACTTGCGCTCACTCGATTTGCCGCCGAAGGGGGCTGGTGACGTCAGTTGGAATTTCGAGAAATTCATTATTGATCGCCGCGGGGTACCGATCGCACGGTTTGCCACCAAGGTTCGTCCGGACAGCGAAGAATTCGTGGGCGTGATTCGGGCTGCGCTTGAGCAGCGCCCTTAGAATTCGGCCGTGTCGTCGTCTTCAGGCACCGTGATGTTGGCGAAGATCTTGGCCACAGATTTCAGATCGAATGGCTTTTTACCTTCGTCCATCGGGTTGATGTGCGTAAGGTACAAGCGTTTTACTTGTGCGGCTGCTGCCAGTTGAGCCACGGCCGTCAAACTGGTGTGCCCTGTGATCTGTGCCCGCTCTTCGAACCCGTCGGGGAAATAACACTCGTGTACCAGCAAATCGACATCCTTGAGGTGCTTCAGATAGGGCGCGTTAGCCGAGGCAGTCGTGTCTGTGACGTACGCCATGCTATGCCCAGGCCACTCCAAACGAAATCCGGTACAGCCACCAGGGTGCGGTAGAGGAAACGTACGCATCTTGCCGCTCCCGGGAATCGCCAAATTGCCGTGTCGCAATGTTTTGAATTTGATGGGGGGTAAGACGGGAAAAATCTTGGGATGGAAAAGGCTTTCCTTGAGAATCAACTCTTGCTCGGGGGCACAATAAACGTAAGTAGCCTTGACGGGCTTGTCTCGCAGCACATCCAACAAATACGTCAAGCCCACGCAATGATCGAGGTGGATATGGCTCAAAAAGATGTGCAGTTCGGGGGTTGCAATGAGTTCGCGGGCGCGGAAAATCCCCGTCCCGGCGTCGAGCAGGATACCTAGTTCTGGGATCATCAGGCACGATGTATCCCGCCGACGGTTTGGATGGTATCCGGTAGTTCCCAAAAAATGAAGCTTCATTGCTCCGCACCAATTCGTTGATGCTCCTGTTTACGGCTA
Source organism: Planctomycetota bacterium (assembly GCA_014584305.1). GTDB lineage: Bacteria > Planctomycetota > Planctomycetia > Pirellulales > Pirellulaceae > BJ22. The sequence goes on from JACTND010000256.1 coordinate 18,751, forward strand.
TTTACCTTCGTTGTAGTATTCCATGAAACGGACGGCCTGCCTAGACGGCGGCAGGTGGTTCCGCAAGCGTCAAAAACGGGGTTCGCCATTGATGAAACTACCTGTTCGTTGGCGGACAAATCAACCTTGAGGTGTTCATGCTGGTTTTTGCGGCCACGATTTTTTTGAGCGCGTTTCTGCTGTTCCAAATCCAGCCTCTCATCGCCAAAGTAATCTTGCCGTGGTTCGGCGGCGCGCCTAATGTGTGGACTACGTGCATGTTGTTCTTTCAGGTTGTGCTCTTGGGGGGCTATCTTTACGCCCATGCGTTGAATCGACTCGTCCACGCTCGGTGGCAATGGTTGGTGCATGGCATCCTGCTGATCTGTTCCCTGGTTACGCTCAATATAATCCCCAGCGGCGATTGGAAACCGACTCCCGAAAACTCGAACGTGATTCGAATCCTCGTCATTCTGGCGGTGACGATCGGTCTTCCCTATTTTGTTCTTTCGACGACTGGGCCGTTGATTCAAGCAGCCTTTGCGCGCCGATTTGTTGGTCGCTCGCCGTATAGATTGTTTGCACTATCGAATTTGGGGTCGCTCTTGGCCTTGGTAACCTTTCCGTTTTTGTTTGAGCCATTTTTCCCCACTGGACAACATGCCTGGGGCTGGACCACGTTCTATATAGTGTTTGCTGGCCTTTGCTTTTGGGCGCTAGTAATGTCGCGGCAGCCAGTTGGTTCGACTACGCCATCCAGGACTGTTGGAGCCGAAGATCCGAAAGTGGAACCGGCGGACAGTGTGCCGAGGTCAGTCGATGCGTCACGATCCACAATTTGGGAATTCGGCGCCTGGGTTGTGTTGTCGCTGGTTCCATCCGTTTTGCTTTTGGCGACGACGAACCATCTGTCGCACAGTGTTGCCGTTTTGCCCTTTCTGTGGATCGCTCCGTTGGCGTTGTATTTGGTGAGCTTTATCATTTGCTTTGAAAAGCCCGCCTGGTATCGGCGCGATGTTTGGGGAGTAGCGCTGGTGATCGGCATGACCCTCACGATTTTGGGACCGCATATTGATCGCGCCGCAATGGCGTTGCGGGTGATGTGCTACCTGTTTGCGCTGTTCGCCGCAGCCATGGTGTGTCATGGTGAGTTGGCGGCCCTGCGCCCCGAATCGAGACGGCTGACGCTGTACTACCTGATGATTTCAGTGGGCGGCGCTTTGGGCGGAATGTTTGTGGTCTTGGTGGCGCCCCAAGTGTTCGTGAAGTTCCACGAGTTGCAATTGGGGTTCATTGCCACGAGTGGCCTGTTTGCTTGGCGGCTGTTGGCGAATCGCGATTACCTCGCGGCATTTCGTGTCGCCTTGATCGGAAGTTGGATACTATTGTTCGTCAGTTTATTGGTCGCGCAGCTAGCGCCAGAGTTCATGAAACGGGCTCCGTTGGAGCGCGGTACGCTCGTGTTCGCTATGTGGTTTGCGACCTTTACCAGCTTGATGCATCGTCGTGCTGAGTTTGCGATTGGCCGTGGCAGGGACACTGTTTTCGGATCCATGGCTTTGAACTCAACGATGGGAGTGCTGATATTCGGATTATTGGTTGTCTTGACTAGTGGGCTGATGTGGTGGCCGGAGTTGGCGATTGATTTTGGATTGATCGGCGTTCTGCTGTGGGTGGCCCTTTTGGCGGTCGCGGCCTTGGTCTGTAACGGTCAGTTTCCGCCTTTGGCCAAGTATACGTCAGTTATCGCGAGTTCCTTCGTCATCGTGGCAGCGACAATCGGAACCAATTTCTGGGGCTACCAAATGGTGCACCGCGACCCGAAAGTGATTTACCAAAGCCGCGACTTTTTTGGGCTCCTCTCGATCAACGAAGAAAAAAGCGATTTTGAGGGGGATTTACGGTCCATGTACAACGGCCAGGTTTTGCACGGTTTTCAATACATCAAGATTCCGGAAAACCGAATGCGCAGAACGACCTATTTCGGTTCGCTGAGCGGCGTTGGGATCGCGCTCGATCACCATCCGCGTCGTGAAACGGATGCATTCAAGATTGGAGTCATTGGCTTGGGTACGGGCTCCGTTGCTGTTTACGCACGGCCTGGCGATTCGTTAGTTTTTTATGAGATCAAACCTGATTGCATCCTCGCAGCAAAAAAATATTTCTACTACCTGAGCGATAACCCCGCCGGCGAAGAGCATACGCGGGTGCAACCGCCGGAAGACGCCCGCATTGTTTTAGAGCGAGAATTGCAATCTGGCCGAAGCGAACAGTTCGACATCCTCATCGTCGACGCGTTTTCCGGAGATTCCCCCCCCCGTCATTTATTGACGCGGGAGTCGTTCGAAGTCTATCAACGCCACACCAAAGCCGATGGGATCATTGCATTCAACATTACCAACGGGCATTTCGCCTTCAACCGTGTCATTCTTGACCTGGCGCAGCACGCGGGTTGGAAGGCGGAATGGTTTATCTATCAACCGACTCAGAGTGGATCCGACCGGTTTCTCTACACCAGTATCTGGGCGTTGGTAACGCAAAACGAGGAGTTTCTCAACTTACCTGTTGTTCGCGAACGCAAACAATCCTGGCAAGGCGTCACTCCCGTGAAATGGACCGATGACTTTGGCGGGTTGTGGCAGATTCTGATTTTTCAAAGGCCCGCCTGGTTGCCAGAGGCGTGGTTCGGCAAGAAGTCTTGATGGACTTGAATGAAATGCGGGCCGGGAATCGCCGCTGCCGGTCGATGAACGGGCAATTTGATCGTAAAGCATGTGCCCTGACCCAACGAGCTTTCCACACGGATTTTACCACCGTGCGCTTGAATAATCTGACGGCAGGTTGACAGTCCTAATCCAGAACCCCCTTTGCCCGATTGGTCTGGCCCGGTCTTGGTTGTGAACCGGGGCTCGAAGATCTTCGGCAAGTTTTCCGGTGCAATTCCCGTCCCAAAATCGCGAATGGACAAATCGACAGTCTGTGCCGTCTCGTCCGGTTTGAGCTGAATGATCAACCGCCCCCCTTGAGGCATAGCTTGCCGCGCGTTGATTAGCATGTTAAGTAAAACCTGCTGAATTTGATTTCCATGCGCCAACACGGCAGGCGTGGCGCTCAATTGCAGTTCCACTTGCACACGGTATTTTTGCAATTCGCGTTCGAGCAAGATCAGCGACTCATGGATCAGGTCGGAAAGTTGCGTAGGCTCCATGGCGTCACTGCGGTTTCGCGCCATCCCCAAAACGGAGTTCGTGATCTGACACGCTCGCTGAGACGCTGTCAGGATGCGATTGAGCGACTTGTCACGAAACGCCTGGTCTGGGTTGCGCAGGGCCATCTTGGCGTAGTTCATGACGGTCATCAGGATGTTGTTGAACTCGTGCGCAGTCGTGCTGAGCAACTGCCCAATAGCGGCAGTGCGTTGCAATTCAACAACCTCGCGCTGCAAGCGGTCATTTTCAGCGCGCAGCCGCTCAAGTTCTAACTGGAGATCGAGTTTCATCGTTAGGTCGGCTTCTGGTTGGCGCATAACGTGGATGCTAGCGATATTCGATCAACGCCTGGCCAACTGTACAAAAATCGAGCGTTCACTCCAGCCACGCAGCAGCAAGTTCACGTGCTGGTCGTTCGATCACCTAACAATAGTTATCGGAATTTTTTCCCTGGGAATCCCCGCGAGTTCGTACTATAATCCGCCGCACAAAATCCACGACATGGAGGTCGCGATGAAAATAGTCGAACAACTGGAAGCCTTGCTGTTACAGGCCGAGTCGGCAGGATACCGGATTCGGTATGAGGATTTAGGCGGCGTCGGCGGTGGAATTTGCCAATTTGGCGGCGCCAAGTGGCTATTTGTGGACCTTTCCCTCGGCCCCATCGACCGCCTAGAAAAAGTCCGCGACGCCCTCCTCAAAGACCCCACCCTCTCCCAAGCCGCCTAAAAACAAAAGAAGCCAAAAAAAGCCAAAAGGACAGGCATTATTATAGCGGCGGGGTTATTTTTGGCGTTTTTTTCCGGCCGGCAAAGCTCTATCGCTAGTCACCGCTTGCCAAGGAAGCGAAAGAAAAAGTCTTAATGACAGGCATTTTCAAGTCGCCGGCTTTTCGAACGGTAGCTACTGCACCAGTAACAGCCCCCATGGAAGCACCAGGCCCCGAGGCGTTCAGGGCCTTCACCGAGAGGGTCGCGTTGTCTCGAATTGAGAATTCCGCTGGGAATCCCACAAAAATGGGAAGAAACAATAATGCCTGTCCTTTTAGGTGGGTTAGGGGGTGAGGCGGCGGAAGAGGGCTTCCAGGGCCGCTAGGGAGGCTTGGGGATCGACTGAGTACAGCGATGGGTCGTCAGATTCGGTTTCCTGGACGGTCCAGTTTTGCGATTCAGCCAAGGCCTGTCTGGTCATCCGTTCTTCTTTGGTTGGCAGGATGCTGTCATCGTGGTCGCCCAACAATTGAACGGAAAACGTCGTGGAAATCATTGTTTCCGATCCCCGAAGGCGGTCGGCGACGGTAAGTGTTGAACCGAATCGTTCCGAAACTTCACTTGGAGAGATGCCGTTACTGTAAACAACGGATGTTGCCCATGGAGACGACCACGCATTCGCCGTATTGAACACCAAGGCCGACGCGGCAATCGACTGGGGCACGACACGATGTTCCATGTTGAATATGGTCACGCGTTGCCCAAGTCGTGTAAATTCGTAGCGGTTAGCGACGGCTGCATGAGACGTGAGTGGATGAGAGTTGGCAAGGTCCACCGTATCGTAGCCACCGCGCCCATTCACCGAGATGCTTGCAAATCGATAGGCGTAGTTGGCGAAGCCGGTCCCCGACATGGCCGCGGTCAATCCTGAGCCAAAGAATCGATCCGAACCCATTGAGCCAATCATTCGCAGGTCATTGATACCCGCGCCCCCATCGACTTTGATGGTGCGCAGGTCTCGACCGCGCAATTCAAATTGATCGTTGGAGGCGACAATGTGGTTGGGACGCAAGGTAATGCGGTCCTGGCAGTCGCCTAGCTGCAGTATCAGGTTGTCTGCTCCGGCACGACCGTTGATCATGACGGTCCGAATTTGGGAGGCTTGAAACGTGTATTCAATGCCATTGACAGTCACTTGATGATTGGCCGCGACACGATACTCAAACTGGTCCGCTTGGTTCGTTCCGTGAATGGTAAGTCGATTGCCTACAAGTTGAACGAGGTTGATAGCACGAAATTCCCCCGATCCTTGTCCTTGAACGCGTAAAAAATAGGTTCCATCTTGAATGACCTGCGCATCCAACCGCATCTCGTTTCCTTGGATCTGGCTGGCAGCAATGACCTGCATATTCGCCCCCAGCAGTTGGAAGCTAACATTTCCGGTCTGCAGCCTGCCAACCACTGAAAGTAACCCGTTCTGCCCGGCGGTGAGTTGGTACATTTGCTGTCCATTCACGGACACGGCCCGTTCTTGAAAGAACACTTTACCCCACGAGATGGCGTTTACATTGGGTGCGGCATACTCGGCGCGCAACTGATAGTGACCGATACCATCAGTCGTTTGAATGGAGAGTTTGTATTGATGGCCGGCCGTGACATTTATGGTCAGCGTCTGGCCGTCCCACTGTGCGTTTCCGCCGAGCGATTGGACTACAGCGCGTAATTGATGCGTCGTGTCGAGGTGTAGTTTCAACTGGCCCGAGGCGGTTGCTGTAAAGGCGAACCAATCGACATCGTTCTTGGTCCCGATAGTCCCCGAGATCACCTGTGATTGTCCCAAATGCCCCACGGAATGCGCCGTAGCCGCGGTATCACCGTGGACATCGACAATTACGCTGGCAATCGCCCGTTCCAGGTTCACGCGGTTATACCAAGCCGCGGTCGCCGTGTCATAAACGCGGTCGGCGGATTGAACGAGTTTTTGGAGCAGGGTTGGCTGGCCGACTTGGTTGTGCCCCATGAAGTCGAACGCTTGGCGCAGCAGGGCGCTAGCCCCGGCGACATAGGGAGCGGCCATGCTCGTTCCCGACGCCCCCAAAAACTGGTTGCTTTGCATGCCGCCAAACAGATGGTCGGGAACGGCACTTTTAATCGATTCGCCAGGAGCTACCAGCACGCGGTCGTTACGTTGACTAAATCCACTGAGATTCCCGGAGGGTCCATGGCTCGCGACCGGGACGACGAAACTGCTGGCAGCCGGGTAACTCAATCCAACCGCCTGGTAGTTCTGAAAGGCATTCCCCGCCGCGACGCTAATGAAAATCCCCTGCGATCGCAGGTTGGCCAACTCTGTTTCGAGCATTGCCCAATGGGGAGGGGCATTACCATTCCAATTGGCACCGAGGGACAGGTTAACGGCGGTAATTGGATTCGCAAACGAGGTCCGGTGATCGCTGACCCAGCGGAGTGCCTGCCGAACCCACTCCATTTGCCCTTGCCCTTGGTCGTTGAACACACGAAGCGCGACCAAATCGACGCCGGGCGCTACTCCCGTATGCACGGCGTGTTGGCTGCCAACGATACCAGCGACGTGTGTGCCATGGAAACCGGCCGGTCCATCGTCGTACGGATTGGCGTCGTTTTCGGCGAAGTCCCAGCCGCCGACCACGCGATGACCTGGCCCGAATCCGTTCCCAAATGCGTAATGATCCCAAGCAATACCCGAGTCGATTACGGCGATTGTCTGTCCCCGGCCATCGAAGCCGTACAAATCTCGCACGTTTTGGGCGCTGACCGCGTACCAAGTGGAGTTCGATTGACTTGAGAGAATCTCGACATCGGCCTGTGGCGCGAAGTCGGCCACGGTCAACAATGCTTGGGCCGTCAGCAAGGTGCGCGGCTCAAACTGTTCCACTTGGCACGAGCGTTGAAGCGTGGTGGCGATCGGCTGGTGGGTCATCCGAGCCTCGAAGGTGCTTGCGGGCGGCGAACGGCAAAATCCATGGTGCGGCGAGCCACCGACGTCGTCGCCCTGCCGCCGGTTGCCTACGAACTATAGGTTCCGAATTGCGCACGCAGGAGACAGGGAAAGCAAGCCCCGATTTTTCGCCAACGATTGAACTTCGCGATTGCAACTGGTCGAAAAAATAGGGGGGATTGCATCGACTGTATCAATTGACGGGAATTCAATGAAACGGCTCGGGTTTTTGGGACTATTGCGGCTGTGCCACTTTTCGCGTCCGGCACACGACCGGACGCTGTACAAATGGACCGCCCGTCACAAACCGTTGACAATCGTCGAAGGCGGCCTGGCAAGCCTGGAACGCAGCCAGTCCATCATCCGCATTGCGCAGAGGATGTCGCCGAACAGCGAAATCAGCTTTCTGGGCCTGGATGACTTTGAAGGGCGAGCGCAACCAATTCCAAACCTCACTCTGCGCAACGCGCACAAAGCGTTGAACCGAACGGGGGCACGAATTCGATTGCTCCCCGGCGACCCGATGGGAACCATCGTCCGCATGGCGAATCAGTTGCCCAAAGCGGACATCTTCTTTCTAACGCTGGACACGAAGCAAAACGATCGGGACCAGCTTTGGTTCTTTTTGCCCCGATTAATGCACGCGCGTTCGCTGGTGTTGCTCCGCAATGACACACAGGGCGAAGGAAAACCGGAGGTCCTCAGCTTTAGCGAAGTCCAATCGTTGGCCACACAACCGCCGTCAGGTCGCAAGGTGGCCGCCTAAATTGGCGATAACGGTCGCCACAAAAGCGTCGCCCGGCAAGACGATCAGCCCAGCAGATTGCGCAATACCGTCTGCAAGATGCCGCCATTACGAAAGTAGTCCAATTCCACCGGCGTGTCGATGCGAACCGCCGCGTTGAACATCAGAGTCGATCCGTCTGGCTTGGTAGCCGACACGACGATTTGACTGCGCGGTTGGACATTGTCGCGGACCGGTATATCAAATGTCTCATTCCCATCCAGCCCCAGCGATTGCCAACTATCGCCGTCAACAAACTGCAGCGGCAGGATTCCCATGCCCACCAAGTTGCTGCGGTGGATACGCTCGTAGCTGGAAGCAAGTACGGCGCGCACGCCCAACATCATGGTCCCTTTGGCAGCCCAATCTCGGCTGGAGCCCGTTCCGTACTCGGCACCGGCCAGAATGATTAATGGCACGTCTTCCGACCGATAGCGCATCGCTGCGTCGTAGATCGTCATCTGTTCGCCGCTCGGCAGATGGCGAGTAATTCCCCCTTCCACGCCCGGGACCATCTGATTGCGAATTCGAATATTGGCAAACGTGCCGCGGACCATGACGCGGTCGTTTCCGCGGCGCGATCCATAGCTATTGAAATCCGCTGGCGCGACACCATGCTCCGTCAGAAAGCGCCCCGCGGGACTGTCTTTGGCAATCGAGCCCGCGGGCGAAATATGATCTGTGGTAACGCTATCGCCCAATACAGCTAAGCACCGAGCGCCGCGAATTGGCGTGACCGGTTGGGGTGCCAGCGTCAAATTCTCTAAAAACGGCGGATGTTGAATGTAGGTGCTGGCCGAGTCCCAACGGTACAAATCTCCTTGGCCAATCTGAATTCGATTCCACGTTTCATTGGCCGTAAATGTCTGCGCGTATTGACGGCGGAACATGTCCGGTGTTACCGATTGATCGATCGCCGCACGCACTTCCTCGGCCGAGGGCCAGACGTCCCGCAAAAACACCGGTCGACCGTCGCTTCCCACACCGAGCGGCTCGGTTTCGAAATCGATATCCGTAGTCCCGGCCAAGGCATAGGCAACGACCAGCGGCGGGCTAGCCAAATAGTTGGCGCGGGTCAACGGGTGCACGCGGCCTTCAAAATTCCGATTTCCGCTTAACACCGCTGCCGCGACCAATCCGCCGTCCGTAATCGCCTTGGCCACGGGTTCCGGCAGTGGACCGCTATTGCCGATGCACGACGTACACCCGTAACCCACGGTGTGGAAACCGAGTCGCTCCAAAGCGGGTGTCAACCCCGCCTGATTCAGATAGTCGGTCACCACTCGCGAGCCCGGTGCCAGGCTCGTTTTTACGAAAGACTTGACTCGCAGGCCGCGGTCAACCGCTTTCTTCGCCAACAGGCCAGCGGCCATCATCACCGAAGGGTTGCTGGTATTGGTGCAACTGGTAATTGCGGCAATGACCACCGCCCCGTGGCCAATCGTAATCGGTTTTCCGTTGTGCACGACGCTGGTGCGCTGCAAATCGTTCGGCTTCAGCGCGAAGCCGCGTTCGGCCAAAGGCGCCTCGAGTGACTTGCGGAACGATGTTTTCATGTCCGCCAATCGAACCCGATCTTGCGGCCGTTTGGGGCCGGCCAATGAGGGCTCGACGGTCCCAAGGTCCAGCGACAGCCGGTCCGTGAATTCGGGGGCTGGCGTGGTGTCTGTGCGGAAGATATTCTGCTCCCGCGCGTACCTCTCCACTAGTTGCACCTCGTCATCGGTCCGACCCGTACGCGACAAATAGTTCAACGTTTCCGAGTCAATCGGGAAATACCCAACCGTCGCGCCATATTCGGGGGCCATGTTGGCGATCGTAGCTCGATCAGCCAAGGCCATATTGCTCAGTCCCGGTCCAAAGAACTCGACGAACTTTTCGACCACCCCTCGTTTGCGAAGCATTTCCGTTACGGTCAAAACCAAATCGGTAGCGGTGGCGCCGGGCCGCAGTTTGCCCGTGATCTCAAAGCCCACGACTTCTGGCAAGAGCATATAAATCGGCTGGCCAAGCATGGCAGCCTCAGCTTCGATGCCCCCCACGCCCCAGCCCAATACGCCCAAACCGTTGATCATCGTGGTATGGCTGTCGGTTCCGACCAGCGTATCGGGAACGGCCACCGGTCCGAATCTGTCGGCTCGGCGAAAGACGCATTTTGCCAAGTATTCGAGATTGACTTGGTGCACGATCCCCACGTTCGGAGGCACGACGCGGAAATTGTCGAAAGCCTGTTGCCCCCAGCGCAGAAACTCGTAGCGTTCGCGATTGCGTTGGAACTCCAGTTCAACGTTCAATTCCAATGCATCGGGTGATCCGAAGCGATCGACTTGCACGCTGTGGTCGATCACTAAATCGACCGGAATCAAGGGGTTAATCTTCTTCGGATCGCCGCCTAGACGAGCCATCGCATCGCGCATCGCTGCCAAATCGACGACACAGGGCACACCGGTAAAGTCCTGCAACACGACGCGCGCGGGCTTAAACGGTACCTCGACGGCGGCAGTTCCCGACGCCCGCCAACCTGCCAGGTTGGCCACATCCGCTTCCGTCACCGCATGACCGTCGCAATTCCGCAAAGCGGACTCCAGCAACATGCGAATGGAAAACGGTAAGCGCGAGACCTGCGTCAATTGACGCTCCTCAAGGGCACTTAACCGATAGATACCCAGCGGCCCCGCACCGGACTCAAACGTATCGCGAGCGCCGAATGGACCGGACGAATTCGTCATTTTCGATTATTCCTCTAATGCACTTCGGAGTGTTCTGCAAATGCGTGTTTCTCGATCGCAGATCGCACCCGGATAAAATCCGAATCGCCGACCATTTGCAACAACAACCACCAACGACTTGTTTTACGCACCCTCCGGAAGTTAACCAAGCTGGTACAAGTTTCCGAATTTGAGGTGAGATTGTCAATCGTCGATGGACGCGCCACCGCCAGAGAAATTTTGACGTGGGGCTGACTGAAAAAAGTGGCAGGCCCGTTATACTGAGCATTCTTTGCCAACGGGCCGAGTCGATTGAAAGACACACATTGGATAGAGAGAATCGTCCATGAAGAGTACTGTCGCCATGGTATTGGGAGGCGGTCGCGGCACGCGCTTGTTCCCACTGACGGCTATTCGCTCCAAGCCGGCCGTGCCGTTGGGGGGCATGTATCGATTGATCGACATTCCGATTTCCAATTGCATCAACAGCGGCATCAATCAGATTTACGTCCTCACCCAATTCATGTCGGTTAGTCTGCATCGGCATATTCGCCGGACCTACAATTTCGATCACTTCAGCGGCGGATTCGTGGAGATTCTCGCAGCCCAAGAAACGATGAATTCAGGAACCGATTGGTACCAAGGGACTGCCGACGCCGTCCGCAAGAATTTGGGATACATCAATCAACGCGGCGTCGATTATGTTGTGATCCTGTCTGGCGATCAATTGTATCGCATGGACTACGGCGACCTCATTCGTCGGCATCAACAGACGCAGGCCGATGTGACCATCGCTTGTATGCCGGTGACGGAACAAGCGGCCCGCAGTTTCGGCGTGATGCGATTGGATCGAAGCGGCCGCGTATTGGGATTCCTCGAGAAACCCCAGACCACTCAGGAGCTCGACATGGTCCGCGTGGATCCGGGCACGTTGGCCGCGCTCGGTGTGACTGACTCGCAACGGAATGTCTTGGCCAGTATGGGAATCTATGTGTTCAATCGGGACTTGTTGCAGCGTGTCCTGACCAAGACCAATTATCAAGATTTTGGCAAAGAAGTTTTTCCAGCGGCGATTCGCACCCACAACGTGCAGACGTTTTTGTTCGACGGATATTGGGAGGATATCGGCACGATTCGCTCGTTCTACGAAGCCAATTTGAGCCTGGCCAGCGATCGTCCACCGTTTCACTTGATTGCGGCAAAAGGTCCGATCTATTCGCGCGCACGTTTTTTGCCCCCGAGCCGATTTGGCAATGCAACGGTGCGCGGCAGTTTGGTTGCGGGGGGCTGTTTGATCGGCGACGGGGCCGTGATTGAAAACAGTGTCGTCGGTTTGCGAACCATCGTCGGACCTGGCGCTACGATCCGCAATTCCGTCATTATGGGGGCCGACTACTATGATGCCGAGGAACTGTCGGACGGCGAAGGCCTCGCCGCGACCGCCAACCCCGCCAATGTCCCCTTGGGGATAGGCGCCAGCGCCACGGTCGAAGGGGCGATCGTGGACAAGAACGTGCGTATCGCCAGCGGCGCCCGCATCGTCAACGCGCAGGCCTTGCAGGATTCCGCAATCGACCATCCTTGGTGCGTGATTCGCGACGGCATTCCAGTGGTTATCAAAAACTCGATCATTCCCGCCGGTTGGAATTTGGACGAAATTGCCAAATAAACCCGCAAGTCTTCGGTGAATTCTGGGGCATGAACGACTATGACCCGGTTCGCGCCCCGCCGATCATTCGCAATCAACGTCGAAAAAATCACCAAGAAAGTGTGACACGCGGCGACGCGTTTTCCGCTCAATAGGTTACTGCCGCTCAACGGGTGAGCGCGCATGGTGTCGCAAGAACTGACGGAACCGACTGGCAACAGTTGCGACCGGCAACGACACGCCATCCACATTCGCAAAATCCAGATTTTTAGGAGTCCTCGGAATGTTTCCGCGTGCAGCAGTCTTGATTTTTGGTAGCATCACCTACGTCATGTTTCTGGGAGTCTTTCTTTATGCTGCCGCTTTCATCATGGGGCTTCCCGTTCCGAAAACGATCAACGGGCCACAAACGTATCCGATCGGAGAAGCTTTGGCGATCAACACACTGTTGGTTGCCATTTTTGGCTTGCAGCATAGTGTCATGGCCCGCCCCGGTTTCAAACGGTGGTGGACCAAGATCATTCCAGCCGCCATCGAGCGCAACGTTTACGTCTTGCTGACGAATGCCGCGTTGTTGTTCCTGTTCTGGCAGTGGCGCCCCGTCGATATCTATCTCTGGAAGTGGGAACATCCGGTTCTGCAAGCGTTCGGATGGTCGATCGGCGTGGCCGGGTGGTTGACCGTCTTGGTCACTACCTTCTTGATCAACCATTTTGACCTCTTTGGTTTGCGGCAAGCATGGATGTATTTCCGCGGACGCGAGTATCGACCGCTCCGGTTCGTCACGCCGGGGCCTTATCGCATCGTGCGCCATCCCTTGTACGTCGGTTGGCTGTTGGCGTTCTGGGGTACACCAGCGATGAGTGTTACCCACCTGGTGTTTGCCGTGGGCATGACGGTTTACATTCTGATCGCCATTCAATACGAAGAGCGCGACTTGATTCAGCATCACGGCGAAGATTACGCGAACTACCGGCGACAAGTCCCGATGTTGATCCCAGCGTTCGTGAAGCGGCCACGCGCAGCGGCAAAACCCGCTGTTGGCAACCATTGACCTCGTGCCCCAACCGTATCTACTGAAAGGCGATTTGTTATGATAGCGGCCGAGCATCATCCTGGGCGGGCGCGCACCGCGCGGCGAAAAATCATGGAACCCGAGTCGGTGGCAAAACAGTTGTGGCGCAAGGCATCGGCCGGTGACGGCGCAGCCTACGAACAGCTGTTCGCGCTCCATGCTGACCACCTGCTGGTTTTCATTCGGGCGCGCATGGGTGAGGCGCTCCGCGCCAAAGTCGAACCGGAGGATGTGCTGCAAGATGCCTACCTCGCTGCCCATCGCTGTTTCGCTGAGTTCGAATACCGGGACGAAGGGGCCTTCTTGCGTTGGGTTTGCCGAATCATCAGCAACCGCCTGCGCGACGCCGCAGATCATTTTGGAGCATTGAAACGCCAAGACATTGAAGTGCCCCGCTCCTGGCCCACTGGCCCGCAAACGGCTGCGGGCCGCGCGGAGGGGCGGCAACAAATCGAACAGGCGCTTCAGCAATTGAGCCCGGAGCACCGGGAAGTCATCTTGCTCCGGTACTTTGAAGGCTTAAGTGCCGAGGAAATCGGACGACAGATGAACCGCACTTCCGGTGCCGCGCGCAACCTCTTGTCGCGGGCGCTCGTGGAACTGGGAAAACAGATGAAATCACAACAGCAGGACTCCTGGCGATGAACGACAAACCACACAATGGCGTTGATACGGTGGCGCAGTACCTCGACGAGCATTTGTCTGGAAAAGTGGTGGCCATCCCCGATTCGCTCCGAGAAGAATTTCAGTTGGCTTTGACTGCTCACAATGTGTTGCGCCAAATGCTGGACGACACGACTGTCGGAGGCTGGACCGGAGGGTTCGACCGGCTTCCTCCCAACGTGGCCGACCGCTTTGAGATCGAGCGCGAACTTGGCCGCGGCGGTATGGGCGTTGTGTATTTAGCCCGTCAACGGTCGCTCAACCGGCGGGTAGCCATCAAGGTTCTCCGGCCCAGCGGCCGCGATTCCTCGTCATTGCTGCTACGTTTTCGCGACGAAGCGCAGCATTTGGCTCGTTTGCGGCACCCGCATATCGTATCCATTCACGAAGTCGGCGAAGCGGACGGCGAGCCGTTCTTTACCATGGACTATATCGAAGGCGAACCGTTATCGGCGGAAATCGCCCGTGGGGCAATGTCCCCAACCCGCGCCGTCTCCCTCATCAAACAGGTAGCGGCGGCGATCCAACACGCCCATCAACAGGGGATCGTCCACCGCGACTTGAAACCGGCCAACGTCTTGATCGACTCGACCGGGCACGTCTTTGTCACCGATTTCGGATTGGCGCGCAACCTCTCGTCCGATTCCAACCTCACCCAATCCAACGAAATGTTGGGGACTCCACAATACATGTCCCCCGAACAAGCGCGCGGACAAACCGATATGATCGGGGAAGCCACGGACATTCACGCACTCGGACTGTTGCTGTTCGAGATGCTGACGAGCCGTCCGGCCTACACGGCATTGTCGCCGGCCGATGTACTGGTCAAGTTGTTGAACGACGAGCCCCCATCGTTGCGCGCCAGCGATCGCCGCATTCCGCGCGACCTGGAAACGATTTGTCTCAAGACTTTGCAGAAAAAGCCGTCCGGCCGCTATGCCAATGTGTCGGCCTTGTTGGAAGACTTGCGGCGATTTGAAAACGGCGAGCCTCTGATCGCGCGCCGCACCTCACCCTGGATGCGATCCATGCGCTGGGCGGCGCGCCATTGGAGAATCGCGACTGCCATCATTGTGACCGCGGCGATCATGGCGTTTCTGACCCCTCGCCTCTTCGATAAATCGTTCGATGAATTGCTGGCCTGGGGAAACGAAGAATTGCAAGCCGGGCGCCCGCAAGTCGCAGCACAGATATTCCAACGCGCCTACGCGCGCGGCGGATCGGGTCAACAAGACGTGGCAATGGCCGCTATCGCCGATGCCATCGCGCAGATCGATGACACCCTTGTGGCCGTCGATCTAGCGCTGCGCGCCGTTGAAACAAATCCGCGGTTGTCGTTCGGCAAGCACGACTACTTGGTCGCGCAATCGCTGGTCTTGGCTGCCCGCAAACGAATGCCCAACGAGGTGTTCGAGCCGTTGCACGGCGTGAGATTGGATGCAGCTGCCCAATCGGCTTGTCAATTGGCTGCCGAGCGGTTGACGATTTTTCTCGACGGGCCGTGGGGTTCTGCCGACGAACGCGCCGAAGCCGAACGTTGGCTGACGGCCATTCAAAACCTGGCCCGCGAGCAGTTTCCGCTCGAACGGTGGTCGCCGGATCAACTCGCGAACTTGCCAACCGGGACCTTAGCCGAACTCGACAAACGCGCGCGGGACCGTCAGCTTTCTCCCTGGGATCGGGGGCGCGCCGCAATGGCTGCCGGGCGGAAGCTGGAAGCCGACGGGAACCATCGCGAAGCGCTGGTGAGATTCCGTGAGGCGCTGGCAGCGATGCGCACGGTATTTCCGTTCGTGTCCGGCGTCTCCTCAGACTCGCAGTCAAATTACTTCATGGGCCGCGAGAGCCACGCTCCCGAGTGTCGGCTGCTGAGCGAATTGCTGGCCGATCTGCGGCGTCTCGATCCGGAATTCGACGACGAAGCCCAAGGAGGAATTCGGTTTCTCGTGCACGACGCCGAATCTTTGGGTGACTTGAAGTTGGGCGCGATGATCGAGTTGTTTGATCCTAACCTCGAAGATCCCAATCGCAATCTCCCTGTACACCTGAGTCGCTACGTGTACATCGATCCGCAACAACCAAAAACGGTACAAGTCTTGGACGGTCATTATCGCCTGCGTTTGGTCGGAACCGCGCGTCCATGGATTCCGGTTGGTGGCGTCGATCCGGAATTGTTAGAGATTGTCGCCGAGGGATGGCCAGAGACCATCGACATTCGCGGGGACTGGGTGGAGTTGCCACCGCTGGCCATCCGGCGGTTGGAACCCATCGAACTGCTTAAACCAGCAGAATTGACGCGCGTGGATCTATCGGGATTGCAATTGGCCTGGTCGCCAGTAGCTGGCGCCGCCAAATATCAAGTGCAAATCGGACACTTTATCGATATGCCTGGTCCGCAATCGTTTTGGTACGCGACGATTGAAACCACGTCACCGAATCTGGTTATTAACCAGTTGTCAGGTGCCCAACGTTCCGCGGTGCAAACGCATTGGCAATTCGGGCGCATCGCCGGCTTCCGCGTTCAAGCGGTGGATGCCGACGGCAAACGTCTGGCTGTCAGCCAATCGGAACGCCGCTTTTTGATCGGCCAAGAATTGTCGCATTGAAAATGCTTAACCGCGAGTGCAGGTGTGGCCAACATGCGCTCAGCGTTTCCAACGACTCATCCACAGGAAGACCAACCACGGGGCAATGGAAACGAAAATAATTGCCATTATTGCCACGTGTCGATTGTGAACATACCAATCCATCAACCACTTCAACGATTCGCGGTCCGCCATGTCCTGTGCCACAGGCGTGTTGACTTCTTCAGCCCACGCCCCGCCGCCAATGGCGAAGTCGTGCGCAATTGCTCCACCTCCAAAAGCGACATGGTACGCCAATGCAAATCCCCCCACTGCCGAATTCCAGCCGACAGCCAAACCGCCAACGGCATCCCAGCCCACACTCAGTCCTCCCACAGCAACCAAACCCAGCGCTCCACCGCCGCAGGCCAAAACGCCTATTGCCGCTCCGCCGATCGCCAGCCCGCCGACGGCAATACCGCCAAAGGCGATCAGTCCGCGCGCGACGCCGCCAACCGCCATAATCAATCCGCAGGCTCGATCTCCAATGGCGATCCAACCACGCGCTTCGACGCGCGGATGGCCGGTATCGGCGTCGCTCGCAGTACCGATTTGAATTGCCAACAGCGGCCAACGAAATAGCGACCAACGGCTGCGATAATCGATTCTCACAGCGCGAGGCCCTTGATTCACGAGCGGTTCTAGGCGGGTTTTCCAGGGAGAGTCGTTCCGATCCTCGTCAGGTGCAACGTGCGATCGAATCGCGCGAATCCGCCGATTGACGTACACCACGTGCGCGACAACATACATTAATAACCCAGCCAAAGCCATCGCCAGCCCTGTAATGAACACCCAACGATGAATCGTGTTATCTGGCCGAATCATTAACACGGCCGTCGCGATAACGGAAATAGCCGAAAAAACCAATGCCGCCCATAATATGCGGCGACCCTGTTGTTCTAAGAAACGCCGTTCGGTTTGCGTCGGTGCGAGTTGGGCCGGCACCCACATACCCAACCACGCACCCGCCCATCCGGCGCACATGCCAACAATCCCGCCCAACAAGCCCACCGAAGCACCCCCGGCGGCAACCGCGGTTGTCGTTGCCGCACTTGCGGGGGCGGATTTCAGGGCCGCAACCGCCGTGAGCCCAGTCATCACCCGCGCGGTGAATCGCCGTCCCGGTCGGGTACGTACCAGCGTGTTTTCGATCACGTCGGCCAGTTGAGCCCGAATCATCTCGCGGCCGCGGTGCAGCCGTTGCTTAACGGCATCCTCGCTCAATTCCAGCGCATTGGCGACATCCGCAATGGAATGCCCTTCGCGATAGAACAGCACCAGGACTTCGCGATACGAGTCGGGGAGCGCACGCAGCGTATCCCACACCAGCGATTGCTCTTCAGCGGAAACCAGCGCGTCGGCGGGCGAGGTGTCGCTGACTGGTTCCGCGGCGTCAGCAAAGGATGCCGTCGGCTGGCGCCCCGAGCGTCGCCGCCACTGCCGCGCGATGTTCCTCGCGATACCACACAGCCAGGCAGTCAACTTTTCCGGCTCGCGCAACTGTTCGCGCGTGCGCCACGCCGTCCAGAACGTCTCTTGAGCCACATCTTGGCTGGCCGCAAAGTCGCCCACAATACTGAACGCCACTGCGGAAACAACATTTTGGTGCCGCGCCACGACCAATTCAAACGCGACGGTCTCCCCACCAACCACGCGCTGCCAAACTGGTCCCCAATCGTTCATGAATTTGCGTATTGAGCGTACTTGTTATCTTATCAATCACCACTGGGCACGGGAAACGCGCGGTGCAAATCCGTTTTCCATAATGCGCGTTCCCAGGCCATGGTGCGTGCTTTGTGTCATCTATCATGTGTCGTCGCCGACTAAGAAGGTGACAGAGCCTTGGCAAATCAAGTACATTCGTCCACGCTTATCCAATTAGCGTCTGCCAGGCCGAGTACTTCGGTCATTTTCCGATGAAAACCAATGGTTTGCCATGCCACTGAAACTGGACATGATTGTGCAAATGGAAGAAATTCTGGTGCCATTGCCATGCGCCAGCGTGGTGCTGGATGAAATAGTGGTACGGTATCCATTGGTGGTTGAACTTAACCCAATACTGACCGCCCTGCCAACAAACGGGGAATGGAAATTGATAAAATTGGACATAGTGAATCGGCTGGTTGATGAAATGGACTTGGTGGGATTGGAAGATCTGATGGTTGGGCCGCCATGGGTGATTCCAATTGATCGCAGCCTTCTGCGCGACGATCGATTTCACGTTTGGAACGTGCCCTCGGTGTGTATCGAAGTTTAAGCTGTGGTGGTTCCCGACCTTCACGTTCATGCCGATGTGGCGATGTCCGAGTTGAGCTTGAGCATTTCCGGCGAAATAGACCGAAGCGGAAACGGCGATGACAGCAGCGATCAGACGGTTCATGATAGTTCTCCTTTTGGTTCAGATTGACGTTTCACCCGGATTTGTCTGAAAAGGAGCCCAGCCGTAGGGGAGCATCGTTCGCTAGAGATGCGTAGGCGGTTCGGGAGAAAGCCAGGCCCCTTTTCCGACAAATCCGGGTTCGGTTCGTTTGTCTGAACATCACAGCGGAGGGACGACGATTGTGTTACAGCGATTTTCTCTGGACGCCACAAGCGGGTCCGCAAATCGAGAAAAACCGCGGTTTGCGAACGGAGATGGCAACCCCTGACCGCCAAGTAATGGGACGCCGTTTTCTACTTGCGACGATGCGCTGCGAAGTTTCGTCAACGACTTTCGGAACTCAATCGTGGAACGGTATCTTAGCGATCACCGTTTCGCCCCGGCCGCGATCGTTGGCGCGGCTTTGAATGGTCCACAGGTCGAGGCCATTCCCACCATCGACGACCGTGCAACTGTAATCCCCCCAAGCGACTCCATCTGTGGCACCCGTTCCCTCCCCCAAGGACACGATCTCCCTGAGCTTCCCCGGTTCGTCATCGGCGAATCGCCAGGCACAGCGCGGACTGATGTATAGGTCAGGTCCTGTCTCCTGAAAGCCGACGAGGACATCGCCGCGCGAGTTAACCCCCAACGTTGTTTGGATGTAACTATTGATGTCATGCGCGAGGCGGCCTGATTGAATGATCGTGCCGTCCAGCGCGACCTGATGCCATTGAACGGCAGATCGGCCGTTCACATTCACGGCGTGCGAAAACCACAGGCAGTCGTTTTGGAGCACGACCCGTTTGGGATTACGATCACCGGAGGCAGTCTTTTGCTCGGTCCCCTTTTGCGGCGATTGAGGGGGAAACTCGACCGCATCCAATCCATGCGGCCGCCGCACGATGGAACCGATGATTGGTACGCCATCGTCGCCCTCGGTAATCGTCGAAATCACGAATGCTTGACGATTGATCGCAAAGAAATACAAGTCATCACTGGGATCTTGGCTGTGAACCGGTTCACCCAAATTGCCCGCAAAGTGATAAACGGTCGCTGGCCGACCCGCTTTGGCGTCCGCCAACTTCATCACGAACGATTGCTCGGCCCCGCCGGGGTACGAATAGCCGATCCACTGGTGACTGAATCCGATCCCACCTCCATCGACAGCATTTGGTGCAGGAACGGGGTAAGTGTTCCAAGCGCCGCGGGGATCGCCGGTTTCTGAAACGGAAACGTTTACCGGTTTCTGCTTCGGCTGGTCATAGTAATACCATAGATTGAATCCGAAGATGTCGTTGTGCCGGTCGTAAAACAGTTTCGGATCGATGCCATCGTTGAATTCCGATTGTGGGACACCTTGGACATAGTTTCCCTGTTTGTCGTAGATGATCAGTCCGCTGTTGGTGCCGTGCAGTATGAATTCCTTGCCGACAGCGATTTGCGGATCGACCTGGCGATTGCCATCGAGCGAGCCGTCAAACATCAGGATCCCGTCCTCCATGCGAGGATTGCCACCTTGTTTCCGAACGCGGGCCCGGCCGTTTTTCGTGAACGACTCATTCCGGATCGGCTCGATCAACTCCGTTCTGACCGGCCTGTCACCCACTTGCGGTTGCGTTCGTCCGCGCCGATCTTGCGCCCAATTGGGCAGGGCGGTGGTTACGACTAGTACCAGCGGCATCGTCAGTTGCAGTGCCTTTAGCAGCATAATCGCGCCTTTTTCGAAAGCGTTTGCGAACCAACGATTGTCAAGCGGTTGGTACGAATCGTCAATTAGAAGCATTCGGTCAGCGGCGGCCACCGAGCAAGCCGGAGCGCCAAAGGAAGTAAACCAACGTCAAAAGCGACGAGACGAAGGCGGCGACATACGTCAAGGCGGCGGCATTGAGAACTTTGTCCACCCCCTCCCGCTCCAGCGGAGTGATAATCCCCGTCTCGACGACTAGGTTTTTGGCCCGGCGCGAGGCGTCAAACTCGACGGGAAGGGTCACCAATTGGAACAAACACAACAAGCCGAACAAACTGGCGCCAATGAGAAATATGGTATAGCCCACCGCGCTGCTCGCGCCACCGGCCGCGCCCGCGCCGCCCCAAATGGCCAGGCCGATTACCATGCCCCACATTCCCATCGGGCTGCCGAACTGAACGGCGGGTACCAGCAGCGAACGAATCGCCAAAGGAGCATAGCCAACGGCGTGCTGGATCGCATGACCCGCTTCGTGTGTCGCCACGCCTACCGCGGCAACGGAGCTGCTGTTGTAAACGGCTGGAGACAACGCGAGACGCTTGTTGATTGGATCGTAATGGTCCGACAAAAACCCATCCGCTTGCACGATTTGCACGTCACGAATTCCCGCCCGATCGAGCAGCTTCTGCGCGGCCATCGCGCCCGTGTAGCCGCGCGAACCAGGCACTTGCGAGTAGTAGCTGAAACGCGAGCGGACCAACATGCTGGCTAAACCGGATAACACCAGAGCTGGCAGCAAGACCATCACAATATAAACCGGATCAAATATCATTCTAGGAACTCCTCGTGTATTGTTGTTGTCGAATTCTTGCCAAGTCAGCAGAAAAATCAAACGGTATTCTTTCTTGCGAAGCCATTGACGATTGACATTTTGGCACCGCGAATGGCTTTTCCATCGTGAGTTGCAATAATTGGGCCAAACGTCGAGGAATGGAACGACGCGGTACTGAGCCCTCGCCAGCGCGTTTTTTGGCGGTGATTGATGTATCACTAACCGGCTCGTCCCAGATGTTTGGCTATTGGCGCCCAATTGTGGGTGTCCCTTTTTTGACGGTGACTGACCGGCGCGTCCTTTCAAAATAGTGGATTGGTTGAAGTCAACGGAGCAGAATTGCAAATCGCTGTAGCCGTGCAAATCTAGTGGGAACCGGTCTGATTTTTCTTCGCAACGGGTCCCTGACGGCCAGTAACGGTATCACACCAATACAGGTATCATTCAAGTCAGCGGCGGATTCGTCGGTGGAGGCGATGTGTTTGCACTGGGCGACTTGCGACCTGGCAACAGCCCAGCCAGCGTGTTGTGTGACGGCAACCTGTTCTCAGGCACATCGACGGAGACGTTTATCGAGCTCAGCGGTCTGACAACCGGAGCGGTTGATCAAATGGTCTCGTTGATCGACGGCCATCTGCTCGGCTTGAATCAACAAAACTTGATCGGAGATATCGGCGGGACCTTGATTGGTCAGTTCAACGGACTGACCGAGGGTTCGTTGGTCGGCACCTTTGGCGGCAAGGAACTATTCATCACTCACGCGGCCTGTCGCTGCAATGGAATCGCTCTCTTTACTGCGATTCCGGAACAAGGTCCTGGCTGGTTGATGTTGGCCGGTTTGACGTGGCTGGTATCTGTCTGACGAAAAAAGTATCTCGAAGCCAAAATGCCACTTTAGACCGAATCCGCCCGTTAGGCATTAGAGCCACGATGCAGTCTTGCCTAACAAAAGCAAGAGGGATGCGCAGGGGAGAATGGGAGCAATTTGCAATAGCCATTGCCAGTTGGCGCAGGTCTCTTGGGCAATCAAAAGAGCAATTGTTCGGCCAAGTCAGCACAATTGATCACCACCAAGGGCTGATCGAGAACGGGACTGGCTTGATGAATGGCCCGTGCCACGAGTTTTTTCCGGTGCCGCTTTCCGTTTGGATCAAGACCGGCTTTGTGGAGGCCGCGGTGCGTTGGATCAGGCGATAGATCTCCTGCATCGCTGGCGACTGCCCCACCAATCCACCAAACTGAGTTTGGTATTTCAGAGCTGCTTTGAGTTGAGTATTCTCAGCTTCCAATTGTTTGATATCACATGCTTGTCGGATCATCCGTGCCAAATCATCCACTTGGCCGGCTTGGTCAAAAAATCGTAGGCCCCGTTCGTGATCGATTCGACCGCGTTCTCAATGGTACCGCCCCCTGTCAACGTAATGACTTTGGGCGGAGCATCGCGTTTCATCAACTCATCCAACACGGCTAAACCGCTCATCGCGGGCATGCGAATATCTCGTTTCTTTGTCAAATCGACCATTTTCTTGGGGATTTGCGTCCGATTTCGGTCTCTTTGGTTTCATAGCTTGTGGCGCAATGTTTTTACGCAACAAGACAACGAAAAGGCTGAAACCATGATCAAAGAATGCACTTCAATTCGCTCTGGCCTTTCTGATTATCTCCGAAAATGTTTGAGATATTTACTTGTTTTGATATTCCTATTCGGATTTTGGGAAACCAATCGAGGATTCCTGTTTGGCGATCTGATCACCAATATTTCGGTGGACAATCAAAGTTCCACCAATCCGAATACTGCCAACCGGTTCTTTGAGACTGCATCTAGCTTGTCCAGTGTTAGTCAAGTCGGTAATACAGCATCGTTTACTCATCGGCTGGCGTTCCGAAACTGGCATCAGGCAAATGGGGGAGTCGCCCAAACCAACAAGCGGAATGTGATTTATCAGCTTGACTTCACTGTGAATGATCCGCTTAACCTGGGCTACAACATCAATTTGCAAAATGCCATTCGTGGGATCTCGATGATTGACATCGACGTTGCCACTCCCCAAGGGACATCGTTTGCATCTGGCCTACGATTGTTTGCATCCGTTTCCGCTCCTAGCCCGCAGACATTGTCGGGCATTACTGGCGGGCCTTTCGGCGTTGGTAATCAAAGCGTTGGCCAGTACGCAGTATATGATGACTGGTCAGCCAGCCAATCAATGGGGCAGTACTTTGGTACAACCGATTTCAGCTTGTTTTTCTCCTCTGCATTCACTCCTTCGACCAATATCGCCTTTGCGAATGGTGTTACCGGTGTGGGCGAACTGATTTATGGCCTGGGCTCGATTCCGACTGGCTTTGAGCATTTGCAGCTCGACAACCTCGGCCATTTTCTGACGGTCAACGTCGAGATGAATGCTGTGCCAGAACCAAACTCCGCTGGGTTGATCGGATTGTGGGGTTTGATTGCAATTGCGATCCGCAGACGACGTTGAAAGTCCAGGTTGAGTGGGTTTTACGGATTCCATTTGATTGTTACACATAACCCAAACGGAGGCTAACACGAAATAACGAGGTTGGATTCGGCTGAATTGGTTCGCTTTTCTGGGGAAACTTGCTTACATTAGAGGCTTGCAAGTTAATCTCCCACAGATGCTGAATCGAAGATGAAAGATTCAACCCCTGACATGACGTCCGATGCGGAGCAGCCAGAGTTAAATCTGGTGAGCATAAGTCAATTGGTGCAGCAAGCAAAGAATGGAGATCGCCAGGCGCATAGTGAGATTTGTAGACAGGTTCTGCCGGGTTTGATTCGGATCGCAGAACGACAACTTGAGCACCGGATACGGAGCAAAGTCAATCCATCGGATATTGTGCAGGCGACTTTGACCCGCATGATTCATGGCTTTGCCGATTTTCGCAGTACCAGTTCCACTGAGTTTTACGCTTGGCTCAATGCGATTCTGAGGAACGAGATTCGTACGATCCGGCGCGATTTGTACCGTGACCGACGGGATGTTCGACGCGAGTTTTCCGCCGATGTGTTGGACGCTCCGATGCTGGCTGGTTCCGAGCAGACACCGTCATCGATAACGGAGCGAAATGAGAATATTGATCGTTTTCGCAGAGTGATCACGCGACTTCCCGCAGACTATGCGACCGTGATTCAATTGCGAGGTATCGAACAACTTCCATATGCCAATGTCGCAGAACTAATGAACCGCTCGGTGGACGCGGTAACCAAATTGTTTCAGCGGGCACTAATTGCAATGCAGAAAGAGTTATCCATCATCGATGAATCCCAGCCGTAAACCTGAGCTAGATCCTCCGAACTCCAGTTGCGATCCAACTGCGCCGGAAGACTTGCTGCAGCGGCGAAACCTGGAAACTTGTTTTCCGAAGAATTCCACCGATGTGTTGATGAACCGAGTTCCCCTTGTGACTGAGGGGGAGTTCGGCAATTGTTCTGCCGAAGAGCAAGCGCAAGCTTTTGCGGCACTCCAGTTTCTGGGAAGCGTTCGAGAGTCGATCAAAGGCAAGCGGCAATTCGCCTGCGATGAGTTTGTGAAATCAACATCAGCCGTTTCAGAACCGCAGTGGGAATCGGCACTACCGGAACAGATTGGCAACTACCGCATCGAAAGGTCGATTGGGCGTGGAGGGTTTGCGGAGGTGTTTCTCGCCCACGATGAGATTCTTGACCGACCGGTGGCTCTCAAAATTCCACTGATATTCGGCGGTCGTGATGGCCAGTTGCGATTGCGATTCGAGCGGGAAGCGCGCGCAGCTGCCATCCTAACCCATCCGCAAATCGTCCCCGTTTATGAATTCGGTTGCGTTGGCCCAATTGCGTTTATCGCTTATGCCTGGATTGATGGCCCCGACCTGGCAGATTGGCTACTGGAGCAGGCTGTATCGCTGGACAAGGATCCGAAAAGACGGCAACTTAATTTGCGGGAGTCAGCCGAGGTGATTGCATCACTCGCTCAGGCAATCGAAAACGCTCATCAGCGAGGATTGATCCACCGCGACCTCAAGCCATCCAACATTCTGGTCGCCAGTGATCCGGAGAACCTTCAATTGCCGCTATATCAACGGCTGAGAATTACGGATTTCGGGTTGGCGATTAATTCTGATGATTCGCAATTTCTGACAATGGACGGCTCGGTGATCGGCACTCCGGCTTACATGTCGCCGGAACAGGCGGAAGGCCAGCGGCAAGTCACATTCGCTGCCGACGTGTGGGCTTTGGGCGTAATGCTTTATGAACTGGTGACAGGACGAAACCCCTTTGAACGAGACAGCCGGCAGAGTACTCTCGACGCGATTCGCTTTGAAGACCCCCCCTCGATTTGGCACGAGCGATCGGGTGTTCCGACCGATTTGAGAGCGATCTGTCACAAATGTCTCAGCAAGCTGCCGGAACAGAGATACGCATCGGCAGGTGCACTAGCGGATGACCTGCAAGCCTGGTTACAAGGAAGAACCGTTTCGGCCCGGCCGGTCTACTCTTGGGTAAAACTACAACGCTGGGCCGGTCGCAATCGTGGCCTGGCGACTTCGTTGGCGATAACTTTGCTGACACTATTGATTGGAACGGCAATCACTACCTGGAAATGGGCTGACGCTCAGCGCAATTTGAAGTTGGCTCAGTCGGAGCAGGTTCGAGTTCACCATAATCTTGATTTGATGAGCGAAATGGTGAATAAGCTGCTCGATTCCTGGGAGACAAGCGATCTTGAGGATGAACTGACCGATGCTCAAAAAAATACCTTGAGCGAAGTGTTAAAAATCGAATTACAAATACTTGACGAGAACCGCAGCCACCCTGGACTTCAGCAAAGTCTGATTCGATCATTAATTCGAATTGCGGAATTGCGATCTGCCTTGGGCGAACATCAACAAGCCATTGCAGATTGTCAACAAGCATGTCGAATTCTGGCAGCGACGAAGTCAACCAGTAAACCATTACCGAGCGACGAACTAGAGACTTGGCTCAAGCTCAAGTTTTTGGAATGTAATTCGCTGCTCCAACAAGGCAAAGCGGCCCTGGCACAACAAGTCGTCGTGGAAATCGAGACACGCTTCGATGTAGAACGAAAACAGCTGGGATCCCGAATCGAAGACTATTTCGCCCTCAAGCTAGATTTTTTTCGCGGCCAAACGCTGCTGCAACTCAATCAGCCTCTCGAGGCCTCAAATGAATTTTGGAAGGTGGCTAGTTGGTTGGATCAGCGGAAAGACGAACCACTGACCGACAACATTTACAAAATCACCGCCAGAAGCCTGATCTCCCAAGCCAATACCGAACACCGACTGGCACGCTACGCCGATGCCTATCAAACCATTTGCCGTGCGATTGAACAGTTGCAGCAACTTCATCGGAATCAACCCGAAAGCTTTTCCATATCTCACCATTTGGCCAAAGCCCATTACCAGGCCGCCAGTACGTTGGCGATTATTCATTCCTGGCCGAACGTCGAGGATCATCTACAACAGGCTGTCACCTTGCTTGATCACCTCATGATCGATCACGGTCGCAGGGATGGGTTGGTTCATTCCCTGCTCAGTTCCTATTCATTCTTGGCGCGGACGCAGTGGATGCTGGGCCGCCACGACTTGGCTTTTGAAACGAATCAACAAGTCGAGGCATGGTTTCGGCCTCCGTTTGATCAGTCGCTGTCGATCCAGCGAGTCTGGGTTCAAAATGGAGTGGATCGCGTGTCCTGGCTCAAGCAGACAGAGCGAATGAAAGAGGCGTCTCAGTTGGCTCAGACAGTGCATGTCAAAGCGATTCAATGGCTGACAGACTATCCAGACGATATCGGTGCCCAGCAATCGTTGTTTGCTGCAAATTATGCTTACCTGGATTCGCTGGTTAGCGATCAAGTTCAAGATCATGGGGACGGCCAAGACCATGACCGATTTGACAAGCAGTTGTTCGAGATCATGGTGCAAGGCGAACGCTTGATTGCTTTGAAGCCAAATCGAGAAACAAAGTTCTGGGTGTGGCAGTGTCAGCAAAAGGCCTGGATTGCAAAAGCGAAACGAGCCGCTCAAGCAGGAGACCTTAAATCGGTGATTTCTGCCATCGAGAAGCAAGTTGCCGTTCCGCTCGGCAGTTTGGGACAAAGAATCTTCCAAGCGGCTCATCATTTCGCGCAGCTGTTGAGTGAAGATCGATGGCACGAGAGGTTGTCAGAGAGTGAACAACGATTGGCTGAGGATCAAGTCCTGGACTTGCTGGAACAGGCCATCTTGGAAGTTGACACTTTACCGCAGCACTTGGAGATGGAATGCTGGAATTTTCTCAAGGATCATCCTCGTTTCGTGGCCATGCGGAATGGTGACAGACCGTCAACCAATCGCGATCCAGCGATCGGCACCAAATCCTGGCTCAAATGACCAACTCAAAGTCTGCCTCCGTTGGACGATCCTGATTGAGAATCTTGATTGCAACAATCCGATAGGCTGATCCTGGATCGCTTGTACCCCGGTGCTGCCAGCCCTCCGTAGCAAGAAACGGATCGCTCGACCTGGAACCAAACCCAAGCGAGACAAGCGAGATAGCTGGCTTGCTCCATTGATGCTTGGTCGCAAGCTGGCCAGCGATCCAGAGGTGGGTCGCTCTAGCGTGCGAGCCACCGACAAAGGATTTTTGAATTTGCCCTGGCGGGAGTTTCTGGAATTGCTCCGCTGGACGAGCCAAGCGAGGCCGGTAGCGGATGGAGCTGGCCATCGAAACAATCGGACGGGCTGCAATGCCGGTCGCGAGTAAGCGTTCGACCGGACTATCGTGCTTGAAGTCGGCGGCGGACGCGGCGGGCTTTGGTTTTGGCCGATCGGGTTAGCGACTCGTGCTGGCGGTAGACG
>JACTND010000065.1 GCA_014584305.1 Planctomycetota bacterium
TAAATCCCCAAAACAACTGGGCGCTGCGGCGGGCGCTTCATCCAACCGTTCCAATCCGCTGAGCAATTCCTGGGAATGGGCGGCGATTCGCTGTTCAAGCTCCAGCAGGGCTTGTTGCCGAGTTTGAACGTGCGCTTCCGATTCCAACCACGCCTGGCAACGCCGCAGCCAGGTTTGCATCTCGCGTGGCGGCAGGGGGGAAATCTCAAACGGCGTCCACAGGTCGCGCCAGGCCGCCTGAAGATGCTCAGCATGTCTTTGTGCGATTTCTAGTGACGCGCGTTCGCGTTCGAGTTGTTGCCGTCGGTCATGCACGTCGGCAGTCAAACACGCCTGCTCGGCCACGCGATCCGCTTCGCGCCGCAACCGATCGACCACCGTATCGGCTTTCTCCAAACTGGCGCGAAACGCTTGCGCCAGATCCCCGCCAGGCGCCCAGCGGGCGACGAAGGCAGTTACCTCTTGGTCATCCGGAGCGATTCCATCCTGCCAAACGCGCTGCACCAGCCGCCACCCTGCATCTCGGTCGCTGCGCACCTGTCGCAGCTCGTCTTCGGTTGGCAAGTCGTGCTCTTGTCGTTGCCGCTCCAACGACTGCGCGATGCGCTCGATCTGTTCGGCACACTCGGCGGCCTGTTCGGAAGTCTTGGCCACGGCCGCTTGGGCATCTGCCCACTCCCGTTCCCACCGCTCGATCGTTTCCGCCAACGGCAGTGGCCGCGACTTCAAGGCGGCCAAGGTGGTCCCCAGCAGTGGCAATTGTTTCGACTCCGTGGATGCCAACATTTCTGCTTGTTGCAACGCCGCGCGCGCCTCTGCCAGTTGGCCATCGACGTCTCCCAGTCGGTGCGCGCGTTGCCAGAGGCGTTTCAATTCGGCGGGATCGCGTTCGGCTGCCAACGTGTTGAATTGCGCCTCCAATCGCTCGCGTTCCCGAGTGAGTTTGCGAAGGCGAGTGGTCAATGACGTTTGCCGTTCCGATTGCGCTCGATGATC
The DNA here is from genome assembly GCA_014584305.1 of Planctomycetota bacterium. GTDB lineage: Bacteria > Planctomycetota > Planctomycetia > Pirellulales > Pirellulaceae > BJ22. The sequence continues at coordinate 997 of JACTND010000065.1, forward strand.
CGCAACCAAGGCCAGAATCTGTTCACGTTGTACGCGGGACAACCGAAAGATGTCGGAATGGTGCGCATCGGGTTGGCGACCGAGGTCCTGGAAAAGCTGTTCGATTCGTTGCTTGGCCGATCGGATCTCTGCCATGCGCGCAGGTCGGTCCTTGAGCCGACTGCGATAACCGCCCAAGTCTGCATGGAGCGCCGTGATCTCGGCGTGTCGGTCGAGAAGCGCCGCGGGGACCTCGACCGTGGCGATCATCGTTTGCAACCGTTCGAAGTCGATCATCGTGTTCTGCCTAGCGTTTTCGGCGGCGGCCAATTGTGCGCTGGCTTCGCGTCGGCGTTCCGCGAAATCAGCGGCCAACACGGGCGCGGCGGATAGTTTTTCCAGTTCGTCCAGCAACAGAGAGCGGCGCGAGAGGAGGGGCAGGGCGGTGCGGATCCGCTCCAGACGGTTTTTCCGCGCGCGTTGCTCGTGAAGTTGTTGATCAATCGACTCCTGTTGTTGTTCCGCGTGTTGCAAGGATTCGTGACAGGCTTTCCAGGCCGCAGTCGAAAGTTGCAAGTGACGGATCTGTTTGCGAATGTCGTCCAGTTGCTTGACCCCAGCATTGATGGGAGGTTTCGCGCCGCTCGGTACGAAGATTTCCCGATATTCCCGTTCCAATCCCGCTTGAATCTGGCGAACGTCCGCGATGCCAGCTCCAGCGGCAAACAGTATTTGCCCCAATTCACCGCCACCTGCCGCAATCTCGGCGCCACCGCGTACTAACTCGTCATAGTTGATCCCAAACTGTTGCGCAAATGTCCCTTGGTCCACACCGCCGAGCATCCGCGTCAACTCGTTGGCATCAATCAGACTCTGATCGTCCAGGGCTCTAAGCGTTTTGTCGTTCCCTTTGCGGCGAATGAACTCCAACCGAGCGCCCTGATCGTCGGCGATCGCACCGCCGATGCGGAGTTGCGAGTAGGTGTGAACAAAATTGTCTTCCGTGGACCGGTCGATGCCGTACAACCATTGCCGCAACGCCCGCAAACACGAACTCTTGCCGGCTTCATTCGGGCCATAAACGATATGCAGTCCCGCTCGTGAATGATTGAAATCCAACGTGACGTTGGTGAACGGACCAAACGCGATCAAATCGAGACGGATAATTCTCATTTCCGACCTCCTATCAATCGGCTGAGAATCAATGGCTGGACGTCATCCAACCATTGCCGCAAACGATCGGGATCATCCAATCCCAAACTCTCCGCGCCGCGCATGAGTTCGTCCGGCAATTTTCTCCGCAGGTCGTTGAATTCCTCCGCAAGTTCCTTGAGTTGAACTTCGTCGTCACGCAATTCTCGCAAAAGACTGACCAGCTCGCCGAGCGGGCCATCCGACGGCATGTTTGCCATTTCCCAAGCAGCGGCTGTCGCCTGCCACTGCACCGTTTCCAGCCAGACGTTTCCCAACGTCCCGCTCTGCGCGGCGGAACGGAAATCGTTCGTCCAGCGCATCGGATCCGCCATGAGCGCCGCATGGCAGGGGGAACTCCCTGCAACTATCACGCGCACGGCCATCGTCAGATCGCCGTGTTGACGCCGCAACGCCGCAAGGGCATCTTCCAACAAACCAATCAGCTCCTCCGGTCGCGCCACGTTCGTGATCTCGATCCGGCAGACCTCCCACCGGACAACGTCCAACGGTCGAAAGGTAGGGTTCACGTCCCCTCGGTCGTTAACGTCCACCAGATAACAACCCTTGGCGCCAGTTTCGCGCACCTGGCGGCCTTGAATATTACCGCTGAAGACCACCCACGGTTCGCGGCACACGATCTGCCGTTGATGAACATGTCCCAGCGCCCAATAGTCGTAACCTTTTTGTCGTAGGTCATCGATAGTGCAGGGGGCGTAGGGTTCGTGTCCTACAGCGCCCTCCAGCGATGTGTGCAGCAGCCCGATATTAAACCGGCCCGGTATCCTGGCCGGATAACTGCGCACCAGATTCTCCGTTTCTGCGGCGGTGGCAAACGAACGGCCGTGGACCGCGACGCCTAACTCCTCCAGCCGCGGACACGTCGCCGTTTGCGGTCGCTGGGACGAAAGGAATTCCACATTGTCCGGCAACGTCAGCGATTTGGTCATCTTGTTTTCGGCATCATGGTTCCCTGCGATCATGATCGCGGGAATACCAGCCGCGCGCAACCGATTCATCTGTTTCACAAAGAACAAACCGGTGTTGTGGTCCTTCCAATCGCCGTCGTAAACATCTCCCGCCAGCACGACAAAATCGACGCGCGAATCGATGGCCAATCGGATCAGATTCTCAAAGGCGCGCCGCGGGGCATTGCGAATGTCCTCAACCGGCGCTCCCTCGTAGCGCTCCAACCCGCGCAGCGGGCTGTCCAGATGAATATCAGCAGCATGCAGGAATCGAAAACTCATGGTCGAGCCTGTTCGAAGTTGTTCGCTTCCGCGGGAAGAAATCCCTCATTCCGCAAATGCCAGCGGGTGTCGGCGGTACTGCCGTTTCTATTCACAATTCGTCGATCGTGTGCCGCTGGTCACAGCTGCGCGCCTGCGCCCACAGCTAACGGTCCACTATTGTAACGCACCCAGCTGACCGGTGGAGATCGATTGACAAACGCACCCCAGGAGTTTATTTCGTGGATGAAGCAGTTTGGCAGCTAATAAAGTGAGAAAGCGAACGTCGTTCCACTGCCCCCGGCGCAAACCGTTCCTCGGCCCTCAACCAGCTTGTCTGGTTGACGCGAAAGTTTGACTGGCTAGTTCAACGATCCAGAAAGCAGGAGCCTAAAATGTTGCTTTTAGCCAGATAAACTTGGTTTACCACCAGTCAAGCTGGTGGGGGACCTCAACGAACTTCGTCCACGAAGGTACGCGACCACATTTTCTCGTAAGCCACAATTGTTGACAGCCCAGCATTCGCCTGCGGCTACGGGGAAACCAAGTGTTATCTTTGAACAGTTACAATCATTTCACCCAACCATATTCGTGAACGGTTACGCGGAAGGAGATTTGCATGAAGTTCGGTCGCTTTGCTGCTTATTTGATGGGGATAGGGTCCGTAGGGCTAGCATTCCTTATATGCACCTACACGGTTCGTGGACAAGAACAATCGCTGCGCCCCGGGTTCGAACGTGTGGCCACGGCGATAACCAATGCCATCCGCTGGGAAATGGACGACAAGCAACTCCCCTCGGTGGCCATCGCCTTGGTCGATGCCGATGGTGTCATCTGGGCCGATGCGTTTGGATTCGCCGATGCCGCTAAAACGCGCCCGGCTTCCGTTCAGACTCTGTACCGCGTCGGTTCCGTATCGAAGTTGTTCACCGACATCGCCGTCATGCAATTGGTCGAAGAAGGATTGATCGACCTCGACACGTCGATCGCTCACTATCTTCCTGAGTTCTCGCCGCATAATCCCTACGAGACGGCGATTACCGCGCGGATGTTGATGAGCCATCGATCGGGTTTGGTTCGCGAGCCGCCGGTCGGGCATTATTTTGATCCGCGCGAACCCAACCTGTTGGACACGGTAATGAGCTTGAATCGCACCGCGTTGGTTTATCCGCCCGGGGAAAAAACGAAATACTCGAACGCCGCGGTATCGGTAGTTGGCCTGTTGGTCGAGCGCCTCGACGGACAACGCCACGCGGCGGCGCCGTTCGCGGATATTGTGCGGAGGCGTATCTTAGAACCTTTGGGTATGGAAACGAGCCGCTTTGTGCTCGACGCCGCGACGCGCCCGCTGGCAGTGGAAAGCGTCATGTGGGGCTACGATGGACGCCAGTTTCCCGCACCGACTTTCGATTTGGGCACACTCCCCGCGGGGAATTTGTATTCCAGCGTGCGCGAGCAGGCATATTTCATCGAGGCCCTCCTGGCCGGCGGGGTTCGCCGTGGCCATCGAATTCTTCAACTAGCGTCGTTGGCTGAAATGTTCCGCCGACAATATGACGGCGGCCATGCTCCGGAGCGTGAATTTGGGCTGGGGTTCGTACTTTCGGAGCTGGATTCGCACCGGCGCGTGGGACATGGCGGTGCCGTTTATGGCTGTGCAACCGAGTTGGCACTCTTGCCGGACGAGAACCTGGGAGTCATTGTAGTTGCGTCGAAAGATTGTGCGAATCATGTCGTGCAACGGTTGGCGAGTTTTGCCCTGCGCACGGTGCTTGCGGAGCGGAACGGCCAACCACCGATCGAGTGGCAACGAACAATGGCCGTCGGCACACGCGCGGCGCGTGAATTGGCGGGCGAGTATCGACGCGCCGAGAAAACTCCAGGTCCGGAGTATGCCACGCTGTTGGCCCGAGGCGAAGAACTTGTATTGGAATGGGGTGTGTTTCGTGGAAACGTGCGACGCCGCTCGGATCGCCTTGTCGTGGATGATGTTCTGTGGGGAGACAAAGCAATCGACATCGTGTCGCCTTCGGCGATTCGGATCGATGGCGCCGAATACCGGCGATTGGCCGATCAACCGCCACCGCCGATTCCGGAACGATTGCAGGGCCTAGTCGGCGAATACGGCTGGGACCACAACATTCTATTTCTCTATGAACGGCACGGGCGGCTGCACGCCTTGATTGAATGGTTTTTCGATTATCCGTTGACCGAGATCGACAGTAATACCTTCGCTTTCCCGGATTACGGACTCTACCATGGTGAACGATTAGTGTTCGATCGCGACGCAGCAGGTGTTGCTAGGGGCGTGACCGCCGCCGAGGTACACTTCGAACGCCGCGCTGTGTCCGGCGATCGAGGACCGATCTTTCGCATTGAACCAGTGCGGCCGATTGCGGAACTCCGCGTGGAGGCCTTACAAGCGACACCGCCCACGGAAGTCCGCGACTTTCTACCGCCGGATTTAGTTGCACCCACGGCGCTGGACGATTCGATCCGTCTGGACATTCGTTACGCGAGCGAGCGAAATTTTTTGGGCGTTCCGGTCTATGAAGAAGCCCTCGCGTTTCTTCAGCGACCGGCGGCGGAAGCCCTGGTTCGCGCCCATCGACGTCTGGCCGAACGGGGATATGGATTGCTGATTCACGACGCCTATCGCCCGTGGTATGTAACCAAGATCTTCTACGACGCGACGCCGGGAGCAATGAAACACTTTGTAGCCAATCCACAACTGGGGTCGCGACATAATCGCGGTTGCGCCGTGGATGTAACCCTGTTCGATCGGGTCACCGGACACGCGCTGGAGATGGTTTCGGGATACGACGAGTTCACGGAGCGGGCCTATCCCGACTACCCCGGGTCGAGCCACCGCGCGCGCTGGCATCGCGAGCTGCTCCGTTCGGCGCTGGAAGCCGAAGGGTTCCAAGTCTATGAATACGAATGGTGGCACTTCGATTTCCAAGATTGGCAGCGCTACCCCATTCTGAATGAACCATTCGCGCGGATCGCAGTCGGCAAATCCGATTGATGAGGGCATTTCATGCCGGTCCCGAAACTCCTGCTCCGCTTCTCCCTCTCAAGGGAGAATGGCCGGGGACGAGGGGGGGATCCGTTCTTAGCGGGTCCCGCCACTGACGGAGCGCACCCGGGCACTCACGGCCATCCGCGCTAGGCGCGCGGGTGGAATTGCTGATGGACTTTTTTCAGACGGGATTGTTCGACGTGCGTGTAGATTTGCGTGGTGGCGATGCTGCTATGGCCGAGCAATTCTTGCACTTGGCGCAAATCGGCGCCGCCCGCCAACAAGTGCGTGGCAAAACTGTGCCGCAAACAGTGCGGGCTGATGCCCGCCGGTGCACCGCTGATCCGTGCATACTTGGTGACCAGTTCCCAAATCGCCTCGCGCCGCAGCGGTCGTCCGCTGCGCGACAGAAACAGCCACTCGGGCAGTTCAGCGCACCGTCGCGCTAGTTCTGGCCGCAGCCGTTGGAGATAATCGTTCAGCGCGCGAATCGCTGCCTGGCCCAGCGGAACGATCCGTTCCTTGCTCCCTTTGCCGTGGCACTTGCACGTTCGCTCTGCGAGATGGACGTCCCGCAACCGCAAATGAGCGACCTCGCTGGCCCGACAACCGGTGGCATACATCATTTCCAACAACGCCCGGTCGCGATAGAAGAGTGGAGCATCGCGCGCTGGGGCGGTCAGCAACGCATCGACTTGTTTCGGTGTCAGGACCTCAGGGATACGTTCCCAGAGCTTCTGGCTTCCTAACAGTTCGGCGATGTTCTCGCTGACCACGCCCTCCAGTTGCAGGTATTTGTAGAACATCCGCAGGGCGACAATATGCCGCGCCACCGAAGCGGGGGCCAAGGCTTGGCCATGCAACCAAGCGGCATAATCGCTCAAGTCGCCGATTTTTAGTCCATTCAGGCTACGGCCCTGCAGCCATTCACTGAATCGCCGCATGTCGCGGCGGTAGGCCGCCACGGTATTTTCGGCTAGATGGCATTCGCTGCGGAGGTAATTCGTAAACGACTCGATCCAGCGGGAAGCGGATTGCCGTTGACCTTCCGGCCGCTTGTGGAGTTGTTGCAATTTGGTAACCGATTTCTTGCGCACAATGCCATTATCGGCCAGCAGCCGCACCCCACGTGAATGCCTCGCGCGCCATTACATGCCACCCACCTAAATTAGAACCAAGTCCCCAAAAACCGCCCCTATAACCGGACAAATAGAAAAAGGGGTCACGCAAAAATGATGCCGCGCATGGCTATACATTTTGGGTGTCCCCAATTCCCCTCAATTCCGTCTGTCTGTTGTCTGGCAACCGTAACGGTCAAGTGTCCCGGCCTTCAGTCGAAAAAAGCAACAGCCCATTGTGCAAGCGATTGGCTCTAGCGCGAAAACGAGCCATATTTTCGAGAGCAGTATCATTCAATCCAGCGCATTCATCGTTGGGATAATGCATCGTCGAAGCGATGGACTGCATTTTGCTTAGAAGCTCGCGATACTCAACGAGCATTCTGTCAACAAAAAACGCAACCACGTCTTTGCAATGGCGGAACCAAGCGTTGTTATACTGTTTTGCTCCAGTCGGAATTGGAAGAACCGCCGGATCGAGTGAGCACAGCCCTTTAGGCTATACATGCAGGAGCTAACCCGCATTTCTCACAGGCCAGTACCGGTCATAACACAGTGTTTTTACAACCCGAAACGTAAGTGAGGGAATTGCTGAGTTATCCCTCACAAACGTTTCGGAGAAATGCGGGCTAAAGTCAATCGGCAAGTCAACGGGTGACACCCGCGTTTAGCGCCTAGGTCCGACAAGTTGGGTGTCCCCTTTTGGCGGACGTGCGGGTTTACAACGCCAGGTTTCCTCGCGCCACACAGGCAATCCCCGACGGGCAGTCATAGTCATGGATTGTTCAAAGATGCGGGGCGCCAAATGTCCGCTATTGCGGCTGGCGGCGCGATTCAAGGGCGGCGCGGATTGCGATCAGCTCGCCGACGTTCTCGGCAGTCAACAGACCCGCCAAGCGCCCCTGACGGGTGACGGGCATCGTATGGCAATCGCAAGCCTCCATCCGCTGAAAAGCCACTTCCAGCATTTCGTTCATGTCGGCCGTTTGAAAGTCGCGTTCCATCACATCGCCGACCAATCCATCAAATCCAGAATTGGCCAACGCCATCAACAACCGATTCCGCGTGAGAATCCCCACCACTTGGTCATCGACCACAATGGGAAAGTCCTGTTGCGATCCAGCCAGTATTTCTTGCGCCGCGTTGCCCAAGGTGTCTTGCGGCTGCAACACGCGAAAATTCGAGACCATGGCCGCAGCCACGGGGATGCCGGCCAATGCGCCCTTCATTTGCACCATACTCGCTTCCTGTTGTGCTCCGATCCATACGAACAGGGCGATAAACACCAACATCGGTGAGAATTCGCCGAGTAAACCCAGCAATCCAAAAACGAGGGCCATGCCTTGGCCGATGGTGGCCGCGACTTGCGTGGCTTTGACGTAATCCATCCGCGTCGCCAACAAG
>JACTND010000091.1 GCA_014584305.1 Planctomycetota bacterium
TCATTTTGTCGATGTGCGACTCCAACTCCTCCAGACTCGCCCAGCCGCTCATGAAAAAGCAGATCATCTCGAATGTTCGCTTCGTCGGCGAACGACCCGTGTCAAGCAAAATCGACATGCAAGCGATGATCGCGCTAGAGACCTGAATCTTCACCCCGTCCGGTTTCGTGCTCAAAGGGTGTCGACACCCCAGCAGGTGCTTGAACATCTTGAAAATAAATTCAATCAGCCGGCGAGAAAAGTAGATCAAGCCAGCCCAATCAGCTGGAACATTCAGCATATCGGTCACCAGGCGAATTGAACCGTCGCTGCCGGGGCCCGTGCTCGACTTTGGCCCGGTCCTCTCCATTGGATATGGAGCTTCGACATTGTTGAACTCGGGGAAGCTGGTCGCCAAGTTCCTTGGCGATCTGCTTCAGAGGTTCGGGGCCAAAGTCGCGTACGGACTCCGACAAGGAACCCAATGAAGTCTTGCGAATGCCGAACTTTCTCTGCAGCTTCGCCAGTCCCGACGTGATGAAGGCGCGCCAAGAACGGCTGAAGTACCTTGAAGTACGTCTATCCCTTGTTCGTCAGGACTATCGTACTCGTACTCAGTGCAACGGTACTCGTACTCGAAAGGATCGTAATGGAGGAACGGACTTTCGATCATGAACGACTCGATGTCTATCGACTGCCGATCGATTATGATGATGCGAATTGCTGTGGCAAAAAGCATCTGACGTGGATCGTGTCGATGCTCACTCGATGGAATTAACGACCGAACGGAGGATCGGAAGATCGATTCGAGTACGAGTACCGCGATGCCGAGTACGAGTACCAGTCCAGTACAAAATCCTGACGAACAGTCGAATGCCCCGAAGCGGCGGATCGGTGGGGGTTAGCAAGGAACAGATCACTCCCGCCGCTCGGTGATCCTGATCGATATCACGAGCCTGAATCCTAGCTGGTTGAGGTTGTTGGCCCATGCCGGAACGCCAGCATGCCAGCCAAACAAACGAAGCTCACCCGCGGGCGCAAATTCAGGGCTAAATCCATCAAAATCATTTCCCACGCGCCATTATTCTAATTCCCTTCAAACCTCGCCCCGCCCCCAGCAGTCGGCACCCCGAGAAATCGTCGTGCCCAACACATAGAGGGACACCCAACTTTTGGGCCATCCGGTCAGAGCGCCAGAGCAGCTCGCGAGTGGGCCACCACAGCAAGCAATTTCCGCGACAGCGGAGCCTCGAATCGCAAAAAACAAGGAAAAACGAAGAGAGATTAACCAAAAGGTGGGTGGCACCTATTGAAGAGCGACCATGCAAAAAGTGGGTGTCCCTTTTTGGAACCCCTTCACATTTGGGGGGAGTTTGGGCAGACTGTTGACGCACTGGGCGGTTGGTTGAGTTACAGGAAGATTCGTTTTGGCAAGCGTTGCACTGCTATTTCCGGGACAAGGCGCCCAGCGCGTCGGCATGGTCCGCGCGTTGTACGAGCAATTCCCCAATTGCCGGTCCTTATTCGACCGCGCTGCCGATGTGTTGGGGTACGATCTGGCTTCTATTTGTTTTGACGGCCCGGAAGAGAAACTCAACAGTACGGTTTGCAGCCAACCCGCGCTCTATGTCGCCAGCTTGGCGGCATTGGAGATGCTGCGGGCCACGCGCCCCGAAGTCGTGTCCCAAATCCGCGGGGCGGCCGGATTGAGTCTGGGGGAATACACAGCAATCGCCGCAGCGGGGGGAATGTCGTTCGAGGACGGTTTGCGTGTGGTTCAACGGCGGGGCCAAGCCATGCAGGCGGCTTCCGACGCGCGCCGCAGCGGAATGGTCACCATTATCGGCTTGCCCTTGGAGCAAGTCGAATCGCTGTGTGAGGCGTGCCGCCAGGAAGGCGAGTTATTGATCGTCGCCAATCGGTTGAATCCGTTGGTTCACGCTGTTTCTGGCGATTGGGCGGCCTGTGAACGGATCGCCGAGCGGGCGCCTGCGGAGGGCGCCGCCGGAGTGAATCGCCTGGCTGTGGCTGGCGCGTTTCACACGCCAATCATGGAATCTGCGGTCGACCAATTGGCGGAAGCCTTGGCCGCCGTACCCTTGCGCAGATTGCAATTCCCAGTCTATTCGAACGTGAATGGCCAACCGCATTGGGAGCCCGATGAGTATCGCCCCTTGTTGGTTCAACAAGTTTGCTCGCCGGTTTTATGGGAATTCAGCCAGCGGCGGATGTTGGACGATGGGTTGGATGAGTTTTGGGAAGTGGGCCCCAAGGGAGGCTTGCAGTCGCTATTGAAGAAAATATCACGCAAGACGCCTTGTTTCGGGGCGTTGGGAGAATGACATGAACTTGGATTCGTTGCGAGTCGATTTGTCGGGCCAAGTGGCGATTGTGACCGGGGCTTCGCAGGGCTTGGGAAAAGGGATGGCGTTGGCGTTGGGCCGCAGCGGTTGTCAGGTCTTCTGCGTCGCGCGCAATGCCGAGAAATTAAATCAAACGGTGACTGAAATCATTCAGCAGGGTGGACGAGCCGGCGCCTTGGCGTGTGACGTCAATCGTCGCGAGAGCGTTGATCAAGTGGTTGAAACGATTGTCGAACAAACGAAACGTCTCGACATCCTGATCAACAATGCCGGCATCACACGAGACACGTTATTGCCCGCCATGTCCGACGAACAATGGGACGACGTCATCAATACGAACTTGCGCGGGACGTTCCTGTTCTGCCGCGCTGCGAGCCGTCCAATGATGCGCGCTCGGTATGGTCGCATCATCAACATTTCCAGCGTCTCGGGGTTGATCGGCAATGCGGGACAGACCAACTATTCCGCGTCGAAGGCCGGCATGATCGGCTTGACGCGCAGTTTGAGCAAGGAATTGGCCAAAAGGAAGGTGACGGTCAACGCTGTCGCTCCGGGCTTTATCGAGAGCGAAATGACGCAAGCCTTGGGCGAAACGATCTTGGGAGAGGTTACCAAGCGGATACCGGCCGCGCGGATTGGGACTGCCGACGACGTGGCCGCGGCCGTCCTGTTTTTGGCGAGCCCGGCCGCCAGTTACATTACCGGTCACGTTTTGACCGTTGATGGCGGGATGACCGGCTGACTCGTAGAAGTCCACAAAACCGCCGGTCGCAGGGGTTTTTGCCCCCCGTGGAAGCGGCTTGAGCCCTTGACCCCTTTTTGGGAAACTGACTATCTTGAATCGTTCAAAAATGAAGAGTAAACGTCTGTCGGCTCGAGCCGGTTTTCCTCGATGCGGCCGCGGTGGACGGTATTAACTGGCAGAGTGTTAACAGAAGGATTAGAAACTGTATGGCTTCCATTGAAGATAAAGTCATGGATATCGTGGCCGAGCAATTAGGCGTGGACCGCGACAAAATCTCCATGAGTTCGCATTTCGTTAACGATTTGGGTGCCGACTCCCTCGACAATGTCGAACTGGTTATGGAACTCGAAGAAGAGTTCGACATCAACATTCCCGATGACGCGGCCGAGAAAATTCAGACCGTCGGCGAAGCGGTGGCCTACATTAAGAATTCGTCTAACGGCAATTAGCTGCCTGCCGAATTCTGTATTCCGCGACACCAATGGGCTGAATCGCGCGCAGGGTAATCCATGAGACGGGTTGTGGTCACGGGAATGGGTGTCGTCACTCCCTTAGGGTGTGACGTGGACCAGTGTTGGCAGCGCGTGGTTGCGGGCGAAAGTGGAATCCGGCCGCTGACCATTCTCGACGTCACGGATTTGAAAGCGAACTTCGGCGGAGAAGTCCGAGATTGGGACCCGCAGGGTTATATCGACGCCAAGGAATTCAATCGGGTCGATCGTTTCTCCCAGTTTGCGATCGTGGCCGGAATCGATGCCGTCCGTCACGCGCAACTCGAATTCTTGGGTGACACCAGCCGCGTCGGAGTCGTTTTGGGATCAGGGATTGGTGGGCTGATCACGATTGAGGAACAGGTGGCGCGGTTGACCACCAAGGGGCCAAACCGCGTTTCTGCGATGACCATCCCCAAATTGATGTTGAATGCGGGCGGTGGCAATCTGGCAATTCACTACGGCCTGCGAGGCCCGAATTATTCGATAGCCACAGCCTGCGCCAGCGCCGCCAACGCGATGGGGAACGCGCTGGAGCATATTCGCGCTGGATTATGCGATGTGGTGATCACCGGCGGGGCAGAAGCGGCGGTGACCCGCATTGGTCTGAGCGCCTTTCAAAACATGCGGGCCCTGTCCATGCGGTCCGATGATCCATCGCGCGCCAGCCGCCCATTCGATGCGAATCGCGACGGATTCGTGTTGTCCGAAGGGGCCGGTGTGCTGGTTTTCGAGGAATTGGAATGTGCGCAGCGCCGCGGAGCAGCCATCTTTGCTGAAGTTCTCGGTTTCGGCACCACCTGCGACGCCGGACACATCACCCAACCGGACGAACAGGGCGCTGGTGCTGCGGCAGCGATGCAGGCGGCACTGCGCGATGCTCAACTCACTCCCAACCGAGTCGACTACATCAATGCCCATGGGACAAGCACACCCTTAGGCGACGTCGCGGAAACCAAGGCCATCAAATCCGTGTTTGGCCAACACGCCCGTCAGGTAAGCATCAGCAGCACGAAAAGCCAATTGGGACATTCCCTCGGCGCCAGCGGCGGGATCGAATTGGTGTTAACGGTACAGGCGATCAAAAACAACTTGATTCCACCCACGATCAATCTGGAGAACCCTGACCCGCAATGCGATCTGGATTACACGCCGAATCAAGCCCGAAGTCGCGAAGTGTGCGTGGCCATGAGCAACAGCTTTGGCTTCGGCGGTCATAACGCCTCGATCATCGTCGGGCGCTACGAGGCCTGACGAGAAACCGGTTTACCTGCGCGCAACGACCAGTTGCCGCCAAATCATAAACACTGTTGTGTTTCTAACTCGCCATATCTAAGGGGCAACCATGTTCGCCCGGGAAAACACCGCGTTGCTGCGACGTGATGAGGGATGCCGGATAAACCGGGATTCCTTGAGCTGATCGGCGCGCTCAGGTTGCCTAATCCGCACATTCGGAAAGTTTTCACCAAATTGCCCAAATTGGGCATTTGTGTTGTTTTGCCATGTGAACTATACTCGATAAGGCCGTACAAATTTCCGGTTTGACCCAGATTACCATTGTCGCGATTTTAACGAGGGATTCTATGCTGCGAGTTCAGCGGTTCGCCATGTCAATATGTGGTTTAGCCATCGGTGCGATGGTCCTATTGAGTGCGTCTTCGGCTTTCGGAGATTCCTTTGGATCGTGGGGCAGTAGTGGCGGCAGTTCCGGCGGCAGTTGGGGTGGTCGCCCAGGGTTGTTTGGAGGCGGCAGTCGAGGAGGCCCCATTCGCAATCTGTTCGGCCGGATTCACGACCGCCTCCACGGTGGATTCGCTTCCAGCGGCGGCTGGGGGAGCAGCGGTGGTTCCTGGGGAAGCAGCGGCGGCTATGTCGTCAGTCGAGGGAGCAGCGGCGGTTCCTGGGGATCTTCCGGTGGCGGATCGTGGGGCTCTTCCGGTGGTTCATCGGGTTACACCCACGTGTACTCGGGCTACAGCAATTGGGCGACGTCTCCCGGTATGGGTTCCGACTACATTCAAAGTCGGCCGGATTACCTCGACCGAATCCAACCGTCGAATCCCGCCTCGACCAGAACCTGACAGAGGGTCGAGATCGGAGCGACGCCGCTACCCACGACCACAGGCCAAGCGAACGCGTTCGACAGGACCGATTCGCAAGTACGTTGCGCGGCGATTGGCCTACGATCAGGAATATCAGATTGAAGTCACGGCGGTAGTCGATCGCGGAGGTCGGCAACTGGTCCGTTCGGAAACAATTTCTTCGCGTGCCGGAGAAGAACGGGATGTGCAAATCAGTTTTGACAACACGTTGCCGCCTCCGGCGACGAGCGTAACCGTTCATGTGCCGGCCGAGGCCAAGGTCTATTTGGCGGGCAATCCCACGAACCAAACTGGGGAAACGCGCGTGTTCACAACCGATGCGTTACCAGCCGGGGCAACCTGGGGCGATTATCGCGTCGTGGCGGAGATCGAACGCGATGGCCAGGTCGTCACGCTGGAGAAAACCCTCGACGTCGCCGCGGGCGGAACGTACGAATTGTCGTTCGACTTTTCGACAGCCGAAACGCGCGTCGCCGCACGTTAAGCTCAACGACCGTGCCGATTGGGCTCGGTCCGTCAACAATCTGACCCACAGCTCAAATTGCCGCGTCGAGAATGCAAATTTCTCGGGGCGGCATTTTTGTTGCAATGTATAGTTTCCTGCGGCCAATTGGATCGACGGAATTCCCCTGGTCCGCATTGCCAATGCCTGGAGAGCTGTTTCGGACCAAGGCGAAACGCGAACAGTGTTATCGGAAACGTTCATGACAAGTACTACACATCCTCCACAGCCCGCTGCGAGTCAGACCTGGTCGGCCCGCCGCCGCAGCGTCGTTTCGTTGGCATTGTTGGCTTACCTGGCGGTCGTAGTCTCCGGGCCGATGACGAATCCGATCTATACAGAAGAGTTGACGGGGCCGTTAGGGCGATTTATGGCGCCATTTCATCAAGCCCTCTATCTGGGACATGGCTATCGGTTCTTTGCCCCGGATCCTGGTCCCAGTCATCTAGTGACCTATCGCATCACGCGCGCGGACGGATCGGAACTGACTGGCCGGTTTCCGCACCCGCGTCAACTTTGGCCGCGGCTGATCTATCATCGCTGGTTCATGTTGAGCGAAACGATGTTTGAAGAGCACGTCAGCACGCCAGACAGCGAGTCGTTTGCGGCGTTGCAGACGGAACTGCAGCAGCAGATGGATCGCTTTCGCGCCGCCGGCCAACATCGTTTCGTGCGCCAAGTTGAACAGATGCGCGATCGCCAAGCGCGCTCGTATGAACGCGCGCGGACACGGATTCCACAATTAGTCGAGGCTGTGGCGCGCGACCTGTTGCGCCGCCAGGGAGGACAACGAATCGAGCTATTCATCCAGGAGCGCGGCCTTCCAGCGCCCGCCGATGTCATCGTCGGCATGAAATTGGATGATCCGCGCTTGTTGTCGGAACCGCGCCCCATCGGCCAGTGGGAGGCGAACCAATGAACGGAATTCCGGCGGTCAAATCCTACTGCCAAACGTGGGTGGCCGGGTGGAATCGGTTTTGGTTTACACCCGCCGATCCAGCCATCTTGGGCGTGCTGCGCGTGCTGGCGGGGGCGATCATTTTCTACACGCACTTGGCGTGGGGTCGAGAATTGGCGACGTTCTTCGGTTCGCAATCCATCATTCCGGCCGATTATCGCGCGCAACTGGTTGACAGCGTTTCGTATATGTGGAGCCATTTCGATTGGTTACCCAGTGACGGCTGGTTATGGCCAGTGCATCTGTTCGCGTTGGCCGTAATATTCTGCTTTACTATCGGATTGTGGACGCGCGTAACTGGGATCTTGACGGCGCTGTTGGTGATTTCGTATGCCAACCGCGCCACCGGAGCGCAGTTTGGTCTCGATCAGATCAATGGGTTCTTGGCATTGTACTTAGGCTTTGGTCCGGCGGGACGATTCTTATCGGTGGACGCCTGGTTGCGGCGGCGGAAGTCGCGGTCGCGAGCCCTTGCCGCTTCAACGGAAACTACCGTGGGGGCCAACATCGCGATTCGGCTGATCCAGGTGCACCTTTGCGTGGTGTATCTGTTTGCCGGATTAGGGAAGTTGCAAGGAGACACTTGGTGGACGGGCTTGGCCTTATGGGGCGCAGTGGCCAATCTGGAATATCAGACGATCGATTTGACGTGGTTAGCCGGTCATCTCGCTTTAGTCAACTTGTTGACCTTCAGCACGTTGGCTTGGGAAGTCTGCTATCCGTTTTTGGTTTGGCATCGGCTCACGCGCCCGATCATGATCGCCGTCGCGATCGTGGTCCACCTCGGGATCGGTATGGCGATGGGCATGTTGACGTTCGGGATGATTATGATCGTCGCCAATTTCGCATTTATTTCAAGCGATTGGGTTCGTAATCGATTCGACTTCGGCGAACCGTCGGCTCGGGCATCGAGTGCGTGAATAAGGCCACAACCGCCTCGTTGGATTCTTGAGTCGCGGAGGAGCCCTACGTTTATCGTGGTTTTCACCAGCGCAGGGGAAGCAGGGCCTAGTCCTCGAGCACTGGTTTCAACGGAAAGATATCGACCTGTACCTCGCGCGCATACAGTGCGCACGGTTCGCAATTCTCGCGCGGGAGCTGATTGGCGACCAACAAGTTTTCTTCCCAGCAATGCACCGTGACGTCTTGCAGTGGATAGGGCACATGGTGGACATAGCCTCGATACAGCCGTTGGCGGGACTGGGCGTACATAATATAGCGCTCGGCCAAAAAATGTTCCAGCGTGTCCGGTTGGGCCGTACGAGCTTGGCCAAGCGGCGTGTAAGTCACCCGCGCTGCGGCCGTAGTCTGTGCAGCGCCCAGGCGGCGCGTCAAGTAATCGATGCGTCCAGTTGCTGGATCTTTCAGTAACGACATCCGCGCGCGAAAATAGTTCAGGCTCCAAAACGTTCTCCCGATCCAAACGGCAATAGCGTTGGTGGCGTCGAGACTGAAAAACCAAACGCCCGGAAATCGTCCGCGGCAATGTACGTACGTTCTAACATTCGTCTCATGGAAACTAGAAAGCCCACGCACAGGCGGCGCCCAAACCGGCCGCACGCCAGTCATTGTGAACGGGACCAAGCCGACATACGCTTTCCCTTCGAACAGGTCAACCGTCAGTCCTGCAGGGAGCAACCGCTGCACGGCATCTGCATCGACTTCCCAATGCAAGAACAACAGCTCCGCCCATCGTTGCTTTAACGAGACGCGTTGATCTGGCCGCACTGCCGCCGCCAATCGCTCGTCCATCGAAACGGAATGATCTTCTCCCATGGACACTGCCCCTGTTAATCGCGGCACACGCGGACGGCCGTCAATTTGTATTCCGGTGCGTGGACATACCGATCGCGAACCGGAGATGTCACTCGATTTACAAACAGCGACGGATCGTGGAACGTCGTAAACAGTTCTCCGCACCGCACGCGCGGACTGACGCGCACGGGCAAACGAATGCCGCCGTGTCGGCTTTGCAACCGCACCCAGTCGCCGTCACCGACTCCCAAGGCGCCGGCATCCTCCGCGGACATTTCTAGTACATCAACGGATTGCAACTGGGTGTTTGCCGTACGTTGAGTCATGGTCCCCGCGTTGAATTGATACAAATGCCGACCAGTGGTTAACAGAAAAGGGAATTCCGAGGAAGTCACCTCGGGGCTGGGAATCCAGGCGAGGGGTCGCAATGCCGCGCGAACGCCGTGCGCAAATCGCTCCCCGTGCAAAACGGGCGTTCCCGGATGGTTGTCGGTTGGACAAGGCCATTGCGGTGGGTTGTGGTCCAAGCGGTCGTAACGAAGTCCCGCCCCCCCCCGGCCAAACTGTTCGCACTTCGTTCCAGATCTCCTCGACCTGGGTGTACTTGAAATAACGCTCAAAACCAAGTCGTCGTGCGACTTCGCACAAGATCCACCAGTCTGGCCGCGACTGACCGGCCGGTGGCAAAGCCGCGCGAATGCGCTGGACGCGGCGATCCGAATTCATGAACGTGCCATCCTTTTCGAACACCGAAGCGGCTGGCAGAAATACGTGCCCGAAGCGATCGGCCGTTTGATTGAAAAACAGATCCTGAACGACCACGAATTCCATTTGGCTCAGGGCCTGTGCCGTAGCCTCTTCGTGCGCCAATGTCAAATAAACGTCGTAGCCCACACACCACAAGGACTTGAAGTTACCCGCCGAAGCCGCATCCATCATTTCTAACAGCGTCAAACCGGTTCCCGTCGGTAACGCTGTCCCCCAAACGTCCGCGAATCGTTCGCGCGCATCTTCCAGCATCTGCCCGCCAGTTAACGATTTCGGTTCGCAACCCATGTGTGCCGATCCTTGGACGTTGTTCTGACCGCGCAGCGGATTGACACCCGATCCGCGGCGACCAATGTTGCCGGTCAACAAGGCTAGGTTTACCAGTGCCATCACTCCTTCGGTTCCTTGCAAATGCTCCGTCATCCCCAAACCGTGGATACACATCGCGGGCTTGATCGTTCCGTAGCAGCGGGCCGCTTGGCGGATCACATCGGCCGTAACTCCGCAGGCTTCCGCGACCGATTCCGGCGCGAATTCCCGCAATGAATCGATGTAAGCGTCCAACCCATCGACCCGTTCGGCGACAAACTGTCGGTCGATAAGTCCTTCATCGAGGATCACTTGGGCCATCCCATTGAGGAGTGGAATATTGGCGCCGGGGCGAACGGGGAGATGCCAGTCGGCCATGGTTGCCAATTCGGTGCGCCGGGGGTCGATCACGATCAGTTTGGCGCCGCGCCGCACGGCCTGCGCGATCCGCGCGCCGACAACCGGATGATTCTCCGTGGGATTAGCGCCGCAGACCATGATCGTGGCCGCCTGATCGATGTCATCAAAGCTGTTGGTAGCGGCACCGGTCCCGAGCATCATTTTCATGGCAGCTGCCGTCGGTTGGTGGCAAACGCGGGCGCAACAATCGACGTTGTTCGTTCCCAAGACGATACGGGCGAATTTCTGCGTTATATAGTTTTCTTCGTTGGTCGCGCGCGAGGAACCAACGATGCCGATCGCGCGCGGGCCGCCATCCTGCCGCTGCATAATATCGCGCAAACGGTGGGCGACTTCATCCAGTGCTTCATCCCAGGAAACAGGGTCCCATTTGCCCGCGCGGCGGATCATCGGTGTCACAACCCGGTCGGCAGCATGGTTGAACTCCCAGGCGTAGCGGCCTTTGACACACAAATGACCGCGATTGACGTCGGCGGATGCCGGTCGCACGGCCACAATCTTCCCCGCAGCAGTCCCCACGCGCAATTGGCAGCCGACGCCACAGAAAACGCACGTGCTGTCGGTCCAGGAGTCAGCCAGGCTCTCGCGGCGGTCTTTGATCGCACCGGTCGGGCAGGTATCCGAACAGGCACCGCAACTGACGCAACCGGCATCAAGCAAGCTCTGGTGACCGCGCGGCGCGATATGTGTCTCCGGCCCTCGCCTCCAGACCTGCCACACGTCGGCGCCTTGCACTTCCTGGCAAATCCGCACGCAGCGATAACATTGAATGCAGCGTTCCATATCCAGTTGGAGATACGGGTGGCTGTCGTCGGTGTACGAGTGGAGAGGCGGCTTTGCTGGTGGGGAAATCGCATACTTCGCCAAAAGTTGGTGGAAAGGATGGTCCGGTTCCGCCGTCACCGCGCGCGCGGGATAGTTCCGGGCGAGCAACGACAAATTCGTACGACGCAGCCTCTCGACGTGCGGCGCACAAAATGCGATGACCATCCCCTCGCCCAAATACGTATTACATGCCGTCACCGGCTGCGATTGGCCGTCCACTTGAACCAAGCACGTTCGACAGGCACCCGCAGGTTGCAAACGTTCGTCATGGCACAAATGAGGAACATCGCTGCCGACGCGCTGAAGTGCTTCTAGAATTGTGATTCCGGCCGGGAACTCGTGCAGTTGGTCATCGATCGCGATCCGTACCGAGGCAGCCGCGTCAATGCGAGTTACCTGAGCCATGTTGCCAGCTCCTGAGGAAAATGGAGTTGCAGCGACCGGGCAAATTCCGCCATACCACGGCCGTGCCCGCAGATACTTGTATGTTCGAGAACAGCGACCAAATCAAACCACCGCTGGCGGTCGATCGTCGGTGTTCGATCGGCAATTGAGTCAAACGCCTCCGACAATTCACTCAGACCTTGACGGCACGGGACGCAGAGGCCGCACGATTCAGTCGCGCCGAATCGAAAGACTTCGAGCATCAACGACCCCAAGTCCGTCGCTTGGTCGAAAGCGACTACGCCGCCGTGTCCCACCGCGCCGTGCACGCGGGCCAGGTCTTCGTACGTAAAGGGCGTGGACCACACATGGGGTGGCAACACACCGGCCAGCGGACCGCCGATCATGACTCCCCAAAAATCACAGTCGCGCGCTCCGCCGCCGATTTCTTGGACAATCTGGCGAACAGGAATGCCGAAAGGCACTTCGACCAATCCAGGATTGCGAAACAGCGAACTCAAAGAAATCAGTTTCGTTCCAGCACTTTCGCCGCATCCCAATTCCCGATATGCTTTCGCACCGTGCGCCACAATCCACACGGTGGCGCATAACGTTTCGACGTTGTGGACCAATGTCGGGCAACCGTGGTAGCCGTGTTGAACAGGGTAGGGGGGGCGCGTCCGAGCAAACGGACGGCGTCCCTCTAGCGAATTCAACAACGACGTTTCTTCCCCGCAGACAAAACTGCCATGTCCGGAATGCAGGCGGACTTTCAGACCGCCTAACCAATCCGTCGCCGCCACTTGTGCCAGCACATCTCTCCAGACGCGCGCCGCGGTGGGATACTCGCAGCGCAGGTAGATGACCGCCTCATCCGCTCCAATGGCTGCTGCCGCGATGGCGATTCCTTCGAGCAAACGAAACGGATCGTCTTCCAGCAAGACCTTGTCGCTGAACGCGCCGGGGTCGCCTTCGTCGGCGTTGACGACAATGATTGGTGGCGGCGAGGATGCCGCCGCAGCGCGCACCGCCCGCCATTTCTTGCCGGCGGAGAATCCAGCTCCTCCCCGCCCGCGTAGATTCGAATCGATGATCAATTGAATCAGCCCATCGGGGGTCGCAAGCCGAGCCCGATCCAAACTCTGACCGCCACCCCGGTTCAAATACTCCGAGAGCGAACGGACAGGCCCCGTCACTACGTTTTCCAGCAGGACTGGTTGTAACGCAGCGACGCGCACGTTGGGGCGCGATTCGGCGCCGGCGATCGCGGGAGCGGCGTGGCATTGCCCCAAACAGTAAATCGGTGCGCTATCTTGGCACGCCTGATGGAATGCACCCGGTTGGAGTTGCCGTGCCGCAAAGCACGCCAAGCCTCGGCACGCGCGACCAGCTTCGGGTTCACCGTGCAAATGATGAAAGCTCGCGACCGCCGCTGGATCGTCGATTGCCCGTCGCATAACCGATGCTTGAGAATTCTTGTCCTGACGAATCAGATGGAATCACCACGATGATCGTGTGCGGTCCAAACTGCACGTGGTGTGCCAGTAATATAGCAAAATGAATTTGGCGGCGCGCGGTATTCGGCCGCGTGAACTTTGCGTCTGTTTCATTTACAATGGGGTGGGAAACAGTCAGTTACCAGTTGGAGTGAGTGAAGTGAAACATGTATCAGCGATGACGGGATGGATACTCATTGTGCTGATTAGCGCACCTGGTGTATGCGCTTCTGGGACTGACGATACACCCCAATTTAATCGCGATATCCGCCCGATTTTTGCGGACAAGTGTTTCGCCTGTCATGGTCCCGATGCAGGCACGCGCGAAGCGGACCTGCGATTGGACACACGCGAAGGCGCCTTGGCGGATTTGGGCGGCACGCGCGCGATCGTTCCCGGAAACCTGCGCCGTAGCGAGGTGTGGAAAAGGATCACTACCAAAGATGAAGATGTGCGCATGCCGCCGGCGGACTCGCACAAGGAGTTGAGCGCTGAGGAAGTCGATCGCATCCGCCGCTGGATCGAAGCCGGCGCACCTTACGAGATGCACTGGGCGTTTGAACCTATCGCTCGACCGACGCTACCCGGC
>JACTND010000099.1 GCA_014584305.1 Planctomycetota bacterium
GGTTGTATGCCATCGGCGGCATGGAGTCCAATGGACAAGTGACTCGCCGTGTGGCTTGGTTGGACGTGAACCAGGGGGCCTGGCACGACGGACCCGAGTTGCCCGAAGCAGGGCGGATGGAGGGGTTTGGCAGCGCAGCGGCTTCCGTCGGCGATCGGTTGGTCGTCAGCGCGTATTCAGGGCAGGTCTATGTCCTTTCAACCGAGGGCGATGCGTGGGAGCGCGTTCATCGATTGAAACCAGGTCGATTCTTTCATCGCCTGGTGACGGTGGGCGACAACCAAGTGATTGTGGTGGGGGGCGCGAATATGGAGGAGGGCAAAATCCTGGAAACCGAAACGATCAAGTTTCCCGGTGCCGCGAGTCAATAACGACGCGCACCGCCAGGCCCGGCTGCCTGGGCAGACCCCATCGTGTCGGAATCAGGTGCTGGCCGGTTCACGCCAAACCCAGCGCGTCGTCGATCTCACGGGCAACCCGCGCGAGTTCGTCCTGGTCGCCGCCGCCGACTTCAGCGGCGCACCAGCCGTAAAAATTGATCTCCTGCAACGCGCGGCGCACGTCGCCGTAGTCGATGTCTCCCTCGGAAATTCGCGTAAAACGATCACTCGCGCGCGAAAAACCTTTGATGTCGAGTTTGCAAACCCGGCGTCCCAACTGGCGAATCCAATCCCCCGTGTCACCATATTTCCAGTGGTTGCCAATATCAAACTGCATGCCGACCCAAGGCGAATTGAGTTCATCGACAAATCGCGCGTACTTTTCGGCGGACTGCCGATGATCGCCAGCGTGGTCGTACATAAAGTGATTCCACACATTTTCGATGAGGATTTGCACCCCGAACCGCGCGGCAAGCGGAATCGACAAAGCGATATTATCCCGGGCCCGTTGCCAACATTCATCCTCTGTTCCATCGTCGCCACGCCCGGCGACAAGCAGGACCGAGTGACCCCCCACCGCATGCGTGTCGCGAATGGCGGTTTCCAACGATTCTCGAGCCTGCCGGCGCACCTCCGGATCGGGGTCCGTATGACGCATTCTCCAATGCGTCGAGTTGACCGTTCCATCGACGGGCAAACCCGATTCGGCAATCGCCAACTTGGTCGCTGCGACGTCCATCCCCGGCGCGTCCATTTCAATTGCTTCGAATCCGGCCGCTTTGGCAGCGCGGAATTTGTCCGTCAGCGAACCTTCGACTTGGACCATGTACAGTTTGAGTGTCTTCCAAACGCGCCCCGCCAGGCGCACGTCGTCGGTGCGCTGCGGAACCGATGACGGGGCCGGTTGGGGGCTTGTGCCCACACTCAGGGCATTGGCCGACAGAAAACCGGCCACCGTCGCCAGGCTCGAAGATCCCAGGAATTGTCGTCGTGATACGGAACGCATGGTCCCTCCCCAAAGTGACGATGTCCAGTTCGCAGCGATTTCCGAACGGGAACGGCGTTCACGCTGGCGATACTTTTGCTCAGTGTAGCACATTCCTGGGAAGCGAGACGCCTATAGTCCATTAAATGGGCGCAGCCGATTAGTCGGAACGCCACACGGGCCAACTGAGTTGTATCGGGCCGTCCCCGCGACTGTACACGCCATACAGAAAGCGACTCAGGCGCGTCGGCGTGAACCGACAGCGACCCGTGCGCTGGCCTTCGCGCCAGGTTCCTTCCCAGCCGCCATCGACAGCGCGCAGTTCACAAACCCCGTTGGGATAGATGACGCGCCAGGCGTCCTCCGTGGGATCGCGATCTGCCCTGCGCTCGAATCGCATTTCGCCAAACGGCGATTGCCAGATTTCGTTATCGAGCACCACCGCGGGTCGCGGCTGCTCCCAGGCCGCAAAGGTCAACTCCGACAACGGAATCGTGTGAACAATCCGTTGGCGGAGGTGGACATCCAAGACACGGGCCTGGATCAACGGGTCGTCGCGGTCCCAGTCGATGTCGATCACGCCAACATTCGGCTCATTGAACGCCGGGCCGACCCGCAAGGCGTTGCCACCCGTATGCGACCAACCTTGATTCACGCCACTGGACGTCAGATCATACAGGGGATACCAGCCGGCGCGGTCAATCAGACTTGTTTCGGCCCAATGCGTATCGCCGGACAGAAACACAACCCCTGCGGCGCGCGTGCGCTGGATCAGTTCCAACAATCGCTCCCGTTCGCGAGGAAAATTGGCCCATGCTTCGTAGCCGTTATGGGCCGTGCCGAACTGGGTGGACATCCCTAGAAATCGGACGCGGGCGGGGAGGCGGAGTTGCTCCTCGAGCCATTGCCATTGTTCCTCTCCCAACAGGGTCTGTTCGTCGTCCTCTCCCAGGATTCGATAATCGCCGATCTCAGGGTAGGGTGGTTGGACAGTACCGAGTGGAGACCGAAAAGTGCGAACATCGAGCACGATGATTTGCACGCGCCGATCCGGGGGACCGACCAGGGTGGCCGCATAGTTTCCCTTCCGCGTGCGACGCGGACTGTCGGCAGGTTCATCGAAGAAATCTAAAAAGACCTCCTTCGATTCCCGACTTCGTGAGTATTCGCGACCGGCATCGTTCTCTCCATAGTCGTGGTCGTCCCAAATCGCCATCACGCGCGCGGCTGCAACCAAATCGCGCCAAGCCGGTTGTCGACCCAATCGCCGATACTTTCGTTGAAGGAGAGGCATGTCGCGCGTGTCGCCATAGATATTGTCTCCCAGCGCCAGATAAAGTTGCGGCTGCAGCGTTGTCACGCGCTCCAAGACAGGGCAGGGGAGCCGCTCTTGATAACAGGACCCAAACGCCAACCGCGTCAAAACCCAGGCTTCCTCAACCGGTGCCGGGGGACGATGGTCGAGCGCCGGCGACGCCGATCGGTCGTCGTCTGCCAATCCCGCGAGGGTCGCATCGTCGGCACTGTGCCACTCAAATTCCACCACGACGGCCGCGTGATCGCTGGGGAAGGGACTTGTTTCGCGCGGCAAGCGGGCTGCGCTCCAATCGCGCGGCAACGTTTCCGCTCGAATCGGAGTCAATCGCAGGGGCGCGGCACCGTTGCGAATATACACACGGTCAATCCGCTCCGGAGGATCGGCCTGTCCCGACTCGGGATCGATGTCCCACAGCGGAGTCCATGTATTGCCGGCCTCAGCGACGGGATCGGGATGCACGCGCCGAAAGGTATCGTGAAAACCGGCTCCCCGCATCAACCGGCTGACGGGCAAGGGCAACGGTCGGCGGTACGGTGTCTGATTATTCGTTGCGGCGGTCCAATCCAAATCCGAGGGGCAATTCCAATCGCCGCCGACCACCAAGGGAACGTCTAACGACAGGTGGCCGATCTCGTCCAAATAGTCGAGCAGTCGTTGCGCTTGACCGAATCGATCGGACTTGTCTGTTTCACAGGCGATCAGGTCCAGGTCGGAAGGTGCGGGTTGTTCTAGCGCCGCCCACTGGACCGGAGCGCGGTGGTCAAGCCAGACGCTCCACACGATGAACGCACGCTGACGGTCATCGCGAATGCGGGCGCCCAAGCCGTGCCACGGATGGTGGAAAAACGTTTGTTCCATTGGCCAGCGGCTGACGATCGCCAAATGGGGACTTTCGTGTTGCCAATGGTACCAGCCGAGTTGCGCGGCGACCCATGCGCCCAAGGTTTGGTCCTTGCCGTCCAGTCGATAGCTCTCTTGCCAGAGGACGACGTCTACTTGGGCATCGCGAATGGTTTGCAAAACGCGCGACTTACCTTCCGCCCCATAGGGATTCGAGCCCCGCTCGGTATTCCAGGACATGATGCGTATCGTATCCTGCCCCATCGCAAACGAGTTCCAGGTCAGTGCCGACAACACGGCGATGAGTACTGCCAGGCACCGTCGCTCTCGTGCGCGGAAAAAACGAACGAGGCCCATGAAATCAATCGTTCCGACCCAAGCCATGCACCGATCTTCCTTTTCTACAAAAACAAGGGTGGGCGAAACGCGCCCTCGACAGCGACCACATGCCAGTCTGCGGCTCGGCCACTGTTAGTCTAGCAAACCACCATGACACAAAACACGGTTCCCTTGGAGGTGCATTACCGCGCAATGATCCCATTCCAATGAAATCACGAGAATCGCGAGGAAGCGACGAGTCTGTACGGCGACGGATCAGGCGTGCGCTCGGATTGTGGCGGGAGGGGAAACGAACAACCCCCACAAGTCTCCTTGTGAGGGCTGTCGATTGTCTATCGTCGGAACGTACGATGACTATCGAACCCTGACTCCCGCGCCACCGATATTGACCACGATGCCACCGTCCCTGCCGAACTCGACGCCGGCCCGACCGCCCGGACCGTTGATCGCGAAGTGCGGATCGACTTGGCGACCGTGGGTGTCACGATAGTACATGTCGTTCGAATAGCCGCGGTATCCGCGCGTATCTCGAAATTCGTCATACCGATAGTCCCAAGGCCGATGGACTCCCGACCCACCCGCTAGGAAGCGGTGCATCGACCAAACGGATTGCCTCATGCGCGCTAGCTTGGCATCGACGTGCAGGGTGCAGCCGCAGAGGGGTTTGTCCAATCCGCGAGCGGCCCGCAGGCGCGCCACTTCGACCAACGAACCCATATCATTGACCAACCGGTCGAGCGCGTCCAACTCGCTGCGCAAACGGATCGGGCAGCCATTCGACAATGCCAACGATCGGATGCGGCTGGCCGTGTTCCGGAATTCGTGGCTTTTCCACATCAACTCGTTGAACACGGCGGATTGTCGAAACTGCTCGCGAAAGGCGCTGCGCAACTCGTCCGCCTGGCAGCGCAGGTCCTCGCTCAGCGCTACCAACGGATTCGCTAAGCGATGATCCGCTTGTACCGCATTTCCACCCAACACCAGCGCCGCGAGACCAACTGCGGCGCCCATCCAAGTCTTCGTAACTTTCATGGCTACGCCCTCCCCAAAAAACTGTTGCGAACCCCAGTGGATCGCATGGTTGCCAAGGTGTCGCAAAGCCAATGCCAGCGTGTAATTTTTACAGGGTCACCCAGCGATTCGCGGGATTTTCCAAGCGCCGATCCGAGATCGCCGGCAACGTGGCTGCCAATACGGAGCGCCGTCAATTCGATCTGGCATGCAGTCGAATGTGCGACCAACATGATAGGCTTCGCACACAAGCCTGGTTCGAGCAACGACGTGGCTACTCACCACATTCGCTGGCTCCTCCGAATCAAAGTTCCCAAGGGAATCACTGGGCCGGTTACAAGGGATGCGGTTGGACGACGGATTCCATCGTGTTCGTTGCCGCGGATTCGAGGTTGCTCTCGTCTGGCAACATGGTCTGTTGCTCAAGAACTTCCAGGGCCAGATTGCGATAATCTTCCGCGCCGTGCGATTGGGGCGCATACTGAAAAATCGATTGGCCGTGGCTGGGTGCTTCCGCCAAGCGGATATTGCGGCGAATGCGCGTTTCAAAGTTGACCGCATCACACCAGGTTGTGCCTTTCCGCCGTTCCGCTTCAAAGAACGTGTGCACGTCAGCGATGACTTCTTGAGCCAGACGCGTGTGGCCTTCATACATACAGAACACGACGCCGGACAACGTGAGGACTGGATTGAGTCGCCGGGCCACCAACTCCACCGTTTTGAGCAACTTGCTGAACCCGTGCAGCGAGAGAAAATGGGCCTGCATGGGGAGCAACACTTCGCCCGCGGTGGTCAAGGCGTTCAACGTCAGGACACCCAACGATGGGGGGCAATCAAGGATGACGATATCGAACTCGTCGGTATCTTGTTGCAACAATTCCCGCAGGATGATTTCGCGCCCGACTTCGCCTGCCAATTCCATCTCCGCCGCCGCCAGGTCCAAATGGCTCGGCACGACCGCCAGACGTTCGCCGACCGATTGTCGCGCCTGGGCCAGGCGCGCGGTTCCCGTCAAGGCATGGTAGATCGAACAATCTTCGGCGGTCAGATGCAATCCCAGATGCAGCGACGCATGGGCTTGGGGATCGAGGTCGATCAGCATCACGCGTTGGCCAAGTTCCGCCAAGGCCGACGCCAAATTGACGGCTGTCGTTGTTTTGCCGACGCCTCCTTTCTGGTTGATGATCGCAATCCTTCGCATCGTCTGATTTCCTGAAGAAGATATAAAGACCGCCGCCCGCCGCAGTTGATCGACGCCGGTCAGTGGTCAGTATAGTAGGACACCCGATAACGCAAAATACGAACCTCCCCGCTTCGCCGGGCTGCGACCGCTAGCAGTTCCCAGCAGTTTCCTTGTCAACGGATTTCCAATCGTATAGCGCGCGCAAACATCGTCGGACGTCGCCGCGATGTTTGTCGAACAACTGGCTCAGCATATCCTGGGAATGGTTGTCGCCGCCTGTCAGTTCGGCCACCAGTTCCTCTAACAAGCTCAACGATGTGCGGCATTCAAGGAGGACGGGCAAGCGGCCGCGCCAGTGGCTGGTGGCTACCAATCCCTGAAGCCGGCGCGTCATTCCCCGCAATCGCCACCAACCGATCCAATCCAGTTGCTCCAGGCTATCAACAAACAAGACTGCGTCGTCGGGCAGATCAGCCACGAATGCGCGTTGTTGTTTGGTTATGCGCCGTTGAGCAAACGCCAACCGGAGCGCGCCGGCAGGTTGGCCTTGTTCTCGGCACCAATCATACAGGCGGCGAAGTAGCTTCGTTTTACCGCGACCTTCCGGACCGACGATCAGTCCGCGATAGTTCCATTGCCGAAAGCGAGCGACTAGTTCCTCCCAAGAAACTCCTTGTGGGCGGAACTCGAGCGCATCCAACCGTTCGGCGGCAAAGGGGTTATTGCGCGGCAAAACCATCGGACGATCATTCGATTTTGGACAATAATACTTCTTGGCCTTCGGGAGCAATCGTAATCGGCATGTGCACTCCTTTTTCGGCAGGGAGCATCATCAATTCCAGCCGCCAGGAAACCGAAATCAGACTTCCCGAAAACGAATAGGGTCCATCGGGCAAAAGCAACTGCACGGACTCATTGCCGACCAGCGGCGGCCGTTCCCAACGATGTTTCCAGGCGACGCCGACATCCTGGGTTCCTTTGCCTTGAGTAAACCAAATCAAGCGGACCTCCAAGCCGTCAACCGGCGAATCGAGTTCCCAGGCGGCGAGCAAGAGGATCTCTTCGCCGGGCTCAAAGGCGGTGCGTGCGTCGGCCGAATGCAGTTCCAGTTTCATGGTTGTATGGTTACACCTCTTCCCAAAGTTCCGCCGGTCGAACATCCAGGGAAAAATCTTCCTTGATATCCGGGAAGAAGGGAATCTCGCCGTGGATTTTCAGGTGCCATTCGACCTGATTGTTGGTGGCCTTCCAGGAATGCATCAGCGCGAGGGGGATGTGTGTTTCGACGCGTCCGGAGGGAATCTCTGAGGGCAGAGTCACCTCAGCCAGTATGTCGCGGTAAAACGTACTGCGGTCCGTAGCGGTGGAGGTCCCTTGGCGATAGGTGGCCACTTCCTCTCCCTCCAAAATGACAGTCAGTTTGCGAATGCGGGAAGTACCGCCGCGAAACTCCCATTGAGCCACGAGCGGACCTCCCAAGCGCAATACGCCCTGCGCCAGCGTCAACTGCGGAGTTGGATTGAACAAAGTCAGAAACGTGTAGAGGACAATCAGCAACAAACTCAAACCCACGACGACAAATGGAATCAAGAAAACGGTCATGCACCATTGCGGGTCACCGTCGAGAAAGCTGTTGACGATGACAACCACGAATACAGACACGATACCGTTCCAGAACAGCGCTATTCCGGAAGCGACGGCTAGAACCATCATCCGCGATTGTTTTGGCGCCAGCACTTGAGGACCGTTTGCTGTGCCCGCGCTCGCCGACGGGAACGACGCGGCATGCAGGCCGTTGGGAGCCAAGTTGTCGGCTCCGGCGTCGCGATCGGCCGAGTTGGGATCGACCGCGCGCCGTTTCTGGCGCATTCGATACAAGATCGTCCCCACCACTCCGCCGACGCCCACCAATGTGAATACCGCGCCGAGTATCAGGCCAAGATACATCCCCGGCGCATGCGAGCGATCGAGAATGGCGTAGTTCGGTTCGTCCGCGCCGAAGTAGCGCCAAAT
>JACTND010000134.1 GCA_014584305.1 Planctomycetota bacterium
CGTGACTCGTTCTACGCGCAAGACCGGATACTCATGTTTCAGGCTGTAATATCCCAAATGATCGCCAAAGGGGCCTTCGGGCTTTTCGACACCCTGCGCGACAGTTCCTTGGATGCAGAAATCGGCTTGGGCGTAAACATGCGGGTTCCCTGTGCCGCAGTCGATCAACTCGATGCGATGGCCCGCCAGCGCGCCGGCAAACCCCAGCTCACTCATCCCTTCCGGCAACGGCATGACGGCGGCCAAGATCATGGCCGGCGCGCCGCCAACGAAGATATTGACGCGCAACGGTTGGCCCGCGTCCAGGGCCGCGCGATGATGTACGCCAATCCCGCGATGGATTTGGTAGTGCAAACCGATTTCGCGCCCCGGATCGTAGTCGTTGCCCGCCAATTGGACACGATACATTCCCAAATTGGAATGGCTCCAACCCGGCCGACGCACGTCCTCGGTATAAACTTCGGGAAGGGTGATAAACGGCCCGCCATCATCTGGCCAAGAGACCAGTTGCGGCACGTCGCCGATCCGGATTTCGTGGTCCCTGACCGGGCCGCTCCGGCGGCGCTTGGGACGCATGTGAAGTGCGGTTAGCGGCGCGCGCCAGTAGCGGCCCGGTCGTTTCCACATCTGCTGGGGATCGATCTTCAGCTCGATCGCGCGGCGCACCGACTCGATTGTGTCACGGAATATAAAACGTGCGCGCTCCAATGTGCCGAACAGATTCCCCAATAACGGAAATCGGCATCCACGGGCTTGCGTGAAGAGAACCGCTGGTCCTTGCGAAGCATAACACCGCCGTTGGATCTCCGCCACTTCCAAATGGGGATCCACCGGATCATCGCAACGAATCAGATGACCATGGCGTTCCAAATCGGCGACACATTGTCGCAGCGTTCGATATCCCATCCAAGTTACTCGCGACGCTCCGGTCCCCGATCATTTTGCTGCACGCCTTCGACAATACCGTATGACACAGCGGTGCGACAACCCGCCCCAATCTCGTCGCGGCGATTCTCGCGGCGAGTGTCAGGTTCTCGTCGCCTTTCCAGGCAAAATCGCTTGCGATAAAATCGAGCGTTTTAGACATTGCCGTGATCAGTGGATCTTCGATGAACATAAACACGACCAGCGATTCAGCCACAACGGTTGACGCAGATGCGATAGTCATTGGCATCCGTGAAAATCAACCGTTGGACGGCTCGGCGGCCGAAGTAAACCGCGCTTCGGGCGGATTCCTGCAGCGAATGATCGAGTTGGGAGAAGTTCCAGCCAGCGAGCTGACCTGTACGCGATTGCTGGGAGTTACCGGTGTCCGCGCCCCGGTCATCATGGTGGTCGGGTTGGGGTCCGCGGCCACCAATGACGGATTGGCTTATCGTGCTGCCGGTGCGGCGGCCAAAGCACTGGCAGTCAAACAGCGTCGCCGCGTGGCGAACTTCCTCGATCTGCCCGCTCCCGCAGCCGCCATTTGCGGATTCCAAACAGGCGCGCTGGGACAGGATTTGTATCGGCAACAACGAAAATTGTTTCCCTTCGAGGAGTTGCTCGTTCCACAGTCGGCCAGCGAACATGTTCGGTGGGGCGATATTGTCGGCAAGGCCATGAACTTGACCCGCCGCTTGATCAATGCGCCGGCGGCGGAAATCTATCCCGAATCGTTTGCCGACGAAGCGCGACGCTTGGCCGGCGAACGCGGTTTGGAGTTCGAAGAATGGGACGAACACCGCCTGCAACAGGAGCGGTGCGGCGCGCTGCTGGCCGTGGCCCAAGGGTCCGTGCGACCCCCGCGTCTAGTGATCCTCCGTCACCGCGGCGCGGATAGCCGCCAGCCCTGGTTGGCGTTGGTGGGCAAGGGTGTGACCTTTGATAGTGGAGGCTTGTCCCTGAAGCCGAGCGATTCGATGTTCGATATGAAGTGCGACATGTCCGGCGCGGCCACGGTGTTGGGAGCTATGTCGGCAATCGCTCAACTGAAGTTGCCCATCAATGTGATGGGCCTGTGCGGACTCGTGGAGAATATGGTCAGCGGCAACAGCTATAAACTGGGGGACGTCCTCGTGGCCCGCAACGGCAAGACCATCGAAGTCCACAACACGGATGCCGAAGGGCGGCTGGTATTGGCGGATGTGCTGAACGTCGCGGTCGAGCGGGGCGCGGCGCGGATTGTCGATCTAGCCACGTTGACCGGCGCATGCATGGTTGCCCTCGGTCGGCACGTGGCTGGCGGATTCACGAACCAGGAGGCTTGGTATCAACAAGTAGCCCATGCGGCCGACACGATGGGGGAACCACTCTGGCAGCTCCCCATGTTCGCCGAATATGCCGAACATATCAAAAGCCCGGTGGCGGACATCAAAAACATGGGGGATGGTCGCTGGGGTGGCGCTATTACCGCCGCCAAGTTTTTGGAAGAATTTGTCGAGGGAGTCCCCTGGGTCCACATCGATATTGCAGGACCGGCCTTCGCCGACAAACCCTCCCCCTGGATCGATGCCGGAGCCAGCGGGTGTTTCGTACGGACCCTGGTCCGATTGTGCCAATAAAACCCAATTGCTCTTGATTCGAAAGCGTTGGATTTGGATGATGGCGCCCCCGAGGTCGCGGTAATTCAAGGAATCGCTTTTTATCAGGAGACTATCATGGGGCTACTCAAAGAATTCAAAGATTTCGCCATGCGCGGGAACGTCGTCGATATGGCGGTCGGTATTATCATCGGCGCCGAGTTCGGCAAGATCGTCAATTCCTTGGTCAACGACGTGCTGATGCCGCCGATTGGCTACTTGATCGGCGGCCAGGCCTTCACCGACTTGGCGATCAAGCTGCAAGTCCCGGCGATTCTCTCGCCGGATGGCACGGAGCTCAAAGCCGCGGCGGAAGTTCCCATTCGCTACGGTATGTTCATTCAAGCCACGTTGAACTTTCTGATTGTGGCGGCGGCCATCTTTTTTGTCATCAAGATCATGAACACCGTCAAAAAACGGTTTGAAAAGGAGCAAGCCGCTGCGCCGGCCGCGCCCGCGGCGGATGTGCAACTGCTCACCGAAATCCGCGATCTGCTGCGCAATCGTTAGCGAGAATTTCTCACGCCGTGCGCGGAAACGAGGAAGTCGTTCGCGAGAGACATTCAAGATTGTTGATTCAATTGCTGCTGTCGCTGAGTCGCGAAGGGGGCGGCGACTATGATGCTGCCCCCTCCGGCGACTAGCAGCAGTCTGCCATCAGCCCGACCCTGTACTCGGCGATAAGCAACGGCAAGCTTCGCATCTCAGCAATCCCGTTGGTGAGGGAGCCACAGTACCTTCGCTTTGCGTCCGGGGGCGGCTCTCGTCAGGCCACCATTCCAACGATCCTCTGGGACTCCTTGCCTTATTTGCCAACGATATTGCAGTTCACGCCAACTGCTTGATTTTTGATGGCACCATGCTTAGCTTGGTTGGGTCGATCGTTGTCAACTTCACAGATGTTGTCGATTGGAAAACCCGGTAGGCCATTATGACTTATGAAAACATCTTGCCAGCCATACGAACGGCTCCCTGGAGTACGATCGAGTTTCCGTCGTCGCTGGTTCAGGGCGAACAGTCCATTCCATGCACCGTGACGATGGACCAGGAAGGAGCGATCGTCAAGATCAAACAAGGGAGCATCGTGTTGCCGCGTTCCGCCTGGGCTTTGGCGATTGTCAATCCGGAAATGTTAAGCCTGGCCGTGGTGGGCCGGGATTACAACGCCTGGCTTAAACTGCTCAAATCCAAAGCCAAGAATCCGGATGTTTCGGAAAATGAATCCGCCACCCAAGTTGTCAACTGGGTTTTCAAGCTTTCTCCGAAAAAGCTCGGACTCGAAATGTTCGAAAAGATTCAGAACCATGTGCGGCGTTCGGAGATAGAGAACTATTTGGTGACGCAGAGTGCTCCCGATTCCGTGATCATCACCCGATGTCCGACGTGTTCGGCCAGCATGGATATCACCCCGTATGCCGATAACGATTCGCTCTATTGCAACAATTGCAGCCGATTTCTCTCTCCCAAACTGAATGTGGATGACCTGGACTATGGAATCTGTGAGAGCTGCAACTATTACACCAAGCTGCGGTCCCAGAATTCCGCAAAAGGCACCCGCGATCACAGTATTTGCTTCCGATGTTATGCCAAATCGGTTTGGAGAAGCTTCTTGGTCAGTTTGGCAATTGCCGTCGGGATTGGCGTCCTCAACGTGGTGACGATCGTTGCCGCCGATCGCTTTTTTCCGGTCCTCCTCATCTTTGCGGCGGTTTCGTTCCTGTGGAGCATCATTAAGCTCATCAGCGTCATCATGGTAAGCATGACGCGAACGGCGACCGGGGTGACACCTTTGGAGAAAGCAACGGCTGCCGTGAAAAAAGGACGTGTCGATGAAGCGCTAAAATACGTGGAATCTCTGCCTGATGCCACATCGAACCCAGGGGTCCTGTTGAACATGACGCGTGGGTTGCTCAATGCCCGGGACTATCGGCGCGCGTTACAGTTCGCGGACTTGCTGGTGACTCAGTTTCCCAATTTCCAGCATGGGTATGTTGCGCGGGTGGAAGCACTCGCGGGCAGCGGTGCATTACCCGAAGAACTTGCTCAAGCGCAGCAAGCCCAGCTCGAGGTTTTCTCGCGCAACATGCTCAAGTCCTTCGATCAAATGCAATGGATCACGCAGTTGGCATCCTGACCGATCTCGCTCAATAAACACGTTCGTCTCCCAAAGACATCACCCACGCGATAAATTTGGAGGAACATTGGTCCATGGAAATACGATAGACTGAATCGTGCCGGGCGCTCATCGTGCCGACTGCTTGGAACGTCTCCTGTGTTCGGTTACGGGCGAAGCCCTTGGCAGACTCGAAGATACAACCTTTTCCCTCGTTAGGTGCTGTAATGGAGACGATCGTTTGGTTCCGGTGGCTGGCAATTGGCGTCATGATCGCGGCGGTTTGGCCCACCCACTCCACTTGGCAAGTCCACGATGCTGCGGGACCAACTCCGAACAACGAGCTGGCGGCGCGTGTCGCCCGGCTCGAAGCGCGGGTCCAGGAGTTGGAAACGATCCTGATTGCCAATTTACATATCAACGTGCTCGATGCCGAGCGCCGCGTGAACGAGGCCCGCCGGCGACTGCAAGCCAGCCGCGAACTGTTCTTCAAGGGCTTATTGACCGAGTTCCAGTTCCAGCACGATCAGTTCGAATTGGATCGGGCGGAGCGCGAATTGCAAATCCTCCGCGATCCGCACCATCACCAGGCGGCCATGACGGAACTGGAACTCCGCGACGCCGAACGCCGCTTGGAAGAAGCGCGGTATCGCGCGCGGTTTTCGGAGAGTCTGTTGCTGCGCGGATACATGACACCGGGCGAGGCCGAGCAGCTCCGGCAGGCGGTCGAGACCGCCGAAAAGCAACTGGCCGCCATACGGGAAAAACTAGCCGCGGCCCAACGTTTAGAAAACCTGGATCGCCCGCCGGTAAAAGACCCTCCCGAGGACAAACGCCCTTAGTGCCGGAACCGATGAGTACGAGAACGCCCAAGCGCGTTGTTGCCCGTTTCGGGTGAAGTCATCCCTCCAACTCCTGGTAGGTGATTCGGCTGGCGACTTCACGGGACCCCCGATGTAGGACCCATTTTCACGATCACCGAGCCCGAGGGGACGAGCCGCCATCAAGATCGAGCTTCTTGAGAGCTCCCGGGCATCCGATTGTTCGTTCGGAATTCGGTATCTGGTCTCCTTCGTACTCGTACTCAGCAACACGGTACTCGTAGTCGATTCGATCCCCATCTCCGGTCACTGTTCGTTAGATCATTCGAGTGCGCATCCACACCGCCTGCTTCGCAAATGATTTGTCATCGCAATTGGCGTCGTCGTCAAGATCGCCGCGAGGGGCCACTTGGACGAGCACTCGTTCTGCCATCGACGCACCGTTCAAGTACGACTTTTCTAACGAACAATTTATTTGGCTCATGCAAGCAGCGGCGCGTTAAAATTGAAAGACCTGCCTTTTGATGTACATTCAACAACCGGTTGCGGCATTAGTCGTTCCTAGTATCGGCAGGTACCTACCAGCGGAACGTGCTACTGCCGTTCCACGGCGATCCAATACATTTGGAATGGCGGACGCCCCTCGGTGACGGGAATAATGCTGCGCCCTAACGACCAGGTTTCAAACCAGGGCGTCGGCGGCCAAGCGCTGGGCGGTAAATGGGTTCGCTCGTACTCAAATACAGGATCATCGCCAACCACCTGCAACGGCAAACCAATTAGCGCGGTGCGCAGTTCCTCGCGCGTAAACAGACTGGCCCACGACACTTGAGAGAGTTGCCGCGCCAAGTCATCCGGTTGATAATCCTCATCCGCCAAAAATATGTTGAACACCGATTGGCCGCCCGGCGCTAAGAGCTGAGCCAGTTTGGCCAACCACGATCCGAGTTGTGCCGGCGAGCGAAAATGGGATACCACACCGCTGAGAATGACCAGTTGATACGTCCCCATGGCGGAGGACAAGGCGTCATCAAACAGATCGCCCACCCATACGCGAATCGGCGCGTGACGCATGTGCGCGGCGCGGCGCAATCGATCCGCCAGCGGTGGCGTTAATTCGACCGCGTCCACTTGGCAGCCCAACAAGGCCAATGGCACCGCATTGCGCCCATCTCCGGCGCCGACATCCAACACACGCACCCCCGCTGGACTCGGAAATTTTTTAATCGCTTTCAGCACGCGGGCATCGGGATGGGCGCCGAACAGCGGTTGCGCATCCTGCCCGACCCACTGCGCGTACTCATCCGCTAGGTTGGGGAGCAGGTGCGTTATCTGCAGTGCGAGATTCTTTTGCAGGGTAGCAGCCACGGTCAAGTCGAAATCAATCACCAGCTTGGCACCAGCGTTTTGTCGGAAACCTTCGGCGAGTTGGTCATGCAACCTAGCGCGCACCTGTTCGACCTCGTCCGGACGGAGCGGTTTGCCCCAATCGGCGAACCAGCCGATCAACCGCTGCAAGTAATACTCGCCGGCGGCGGGCACACAAGGTAACGTCCATTGTCCTCGGACAGCCGTGCGGGCCTCGAGGTTGGCGAGCAGCCGCTGCGGCAATGTGCGGCTATCGACGATGGGGAAGAGATTCACAGATGCCCCGCGTCCAGATTCAGAGCTGAGCGATCGCTTCCTTGGCCTTCACCAAACACTCGCGCATATCTTCAATGGGGTTGTCTGGTTTGGCCTCGTACTCTAGCGATATCGATCCGTCGGCGGGGAAAGCGACCTCGCGCAGCGCGCGGAACAACCCGACCAGATCGAGATGGCCGGTACCAATCACGACGTTATGCGCATGGGGACGCGGCTCGTTCTGATCTTTGACATGCAAAGCGAACACCCGTCCGCGCAGATCGTAAACCGCTTGTACGGGATCTTCCGCGCTGCGAATGAAGTGCCCCGTATCAATGCAGGCACCGATGTTCGGATGCCGATCGCGAACGGCGCGGGCGACGTCCGCGATTTTGTTGTACCGCGATTCGGGCCCGTGGTTGTGAATACAGATGCGAATATCGAATTCCTCGCACAACTTATCCAAGCTGTCAAACGCATCGGGATGTGGGTCGGCAGTCAAATTTCGAATTCCGGCCCGCCGCGCGAACTCGAATATTCTTTGATTGGCCTCGTGGTCTCTCGTGAATCCGTTGACTCCGTGGGCCACGAGGCGAATCTCGGCATCGGCCAACAGTTGCAACGTCTCGCGCATCAGCGGTTCATCGGCATCCAACGGCAGATGTTTGCTGTAGAACTCCGCGTAATGGAGACCCAATCCTTGGATCTGTCGAATCGCCGTGCGAGTATCAAAATTGCGCAGCGAATAACTTTGGACGCCAATCGGAAAACTGCCGTAGTCATCGTCAGCCGATTGCCGAGCAGCGCCGTGCGCTGTTGAGGCACAGTGCCCCGCCCACGCCGCGCCCGCCGCCGCGAGACTAGCTGCTACA
>JACTND010000197.1 GCA_014584305.1 Planctomycetota bacterium
TAACTCGAAGTCGTATTCGAAGCGACCGATCCGGTGAGGATCGAGTCGAAGTGCGGCACCAGCGTGTTGGAGTGACAAGAAAGGACAGGCATTATTAGGAGCTGCCATTTTGGCACACTAACCCATCAAGGTATGCCGATCTACGGATAGTCAAAGCGTCACTTCCTCGATTGCCCAATTGGGCTCCAAGCCGTTATGTACTGCCAAAAAACCCGGAGAAACTCGGCAAATTGCGGCGCCACGATAATGCCTGTCCTTATTGAGTCCGAGGCGTAGGCGCTGTATGTCTGCGGCCGACGGCTAAACGAAGGGTTCCGGTTGAACGGTTGTGATATCTCCTTGGCCTGGCTGCGACCAGGTCGGGCAGGGACTGAGCGCTGCATTAGCTTTACAGTCCAGCGTTCACTCGGGGAGCAGGATGCAGATAACGCTGTTGTCGAGACGGACAAAAAGGCGTCGGTTGACAAGGGCGGGATGGGATTGGATGTCCTGAAGATCTTCTGAGACGCGGGCGCGGCCCAGTTCTCGATACTGATCGCCGTGGAGGTCAAGCAAGACGAGTTCCCCCTCTCGGCAAAGCAACAGCGCCCGATCGCCGCACGCGATAATCGAAGCATAACTTTGAAACGCCTCGTCATCCGAAACCCAAGCTTCTCGTAGGGTTTCCCGATCGAGGCAATACAGACCATGCCAGATGCCAATCAACCACTTGCCGACTAGAATGGGTGTTTGCGTGTCAGGGGCCAAATGGCGATGTTGCGCCAGCGGAGTCGGATTGATTCGGCCGTTCTCTTCGAATTGGAAGACGCGCGTGCCGTTGTTCTCCGTCGCCACCCACAGCCGCTGACCGTCCCACAGAGGAGTACCCACGTTAAAATCACCCGCGTGTTCCGGTTCCAACTCCCACAGGTGTTCGCCGTCCTCCATCCGCCAACCACCCAACGTCGTGGCATCGTAGCCCACGATTTGATCCACCCCGCCGACCGTAATTTGGATGAATGAGGAATACGAGACATCGCGGCCTGGCGCTCGCCAGACAATGGCCCCATCGCGAAGGTCCAAACACACGAGGCTCGCGTGCGGCGCGCCTGTTTGTACAAAGACCCGATCGCCAATGACCAACGGAGACCCGCAAAATCCCCAAGTCGGGAGGGACGCTCCGAACGTCTGTTGAAAATCGACTTTCCACAGCGGAAGGCCGGTTATCAAATCGACACAGGCTAGATGGCCGTACGCGCCGAGCAGTAGTGCCCGTTCCTCCAAAAGGATCGGTGTCGCGCGCGGTGCTTTGCCGTAGTCCATCGGTCCGTCGCAGGGGTAAGCGTACCGCCACAACAATTGTCCCGTGTTGACGTCCAAGGCTACGAACACATCGCCGCGATCGAGCGGATCGCGACCGGTGGCAACTACGAGGCGCTGGTTGGCTGCCAAGCCTCCCAGGCTTTGGCTGGTCATCGGGAATCGCCAGGAAATTTCCAGAGTAGCGGGCAAGGTATCAGGGAGCCAATCAGCTTGCCCGTCGCGATGCGGACCCAACCATTGGGGCCAGCCAGCCGTTACTTTTTTTTTGCCGCTGGAACAGAATCAACAGATTCCGTCGTGGAAAAGTCGCTTTCGACAAATCCGACGATCGACTCCAGCGCCAGGCAGAGTGCAGGATCGGTTTTTACTTTCAACAATGCGGCGCGAATCTCACTAATCAAGCTCGCGGGGAGTTGTTGATTCGCGAACGCCGTAATAAATGGGACCGGTTCCGATTCGCCGACGAGGCGCAAGTCCCCTTTCTGGATATTGCCGCAACCTTCCAATAGGGGTTGCACATAGCTGGAGATAACGGCCGCGGCGCGAACATCGGGATCCAGTTCCAGCAGTTTGGCAGCGGCTTCGCCACACGTCCCACAGGTTTCCACTTCCTCTAGGGCCGGAACGGATATGCCGTGTGCCCGCAGCAATTTCATCGGCGCGGCCGATTTCTCTTCGCAGTACACGGGGCCAAAGAAGATTCGGTAATCCTTCAACTCGGCCACAGTATGAGCTGGGTCGTCGCGGCGCACGACAATCCAACCGGTTTGAGTAGTCTTGCCGTCCAATCCGGTCAACGCTGCGAGGGGCTGGATTTTCAAATGCAGTTTTTCAGCGTCATATTCCACCACGGAATGTTTGCCAACAATGATGTCGGCGCGGCCCTGCAAGTCCTTGGCAGCGACATCGATCGCGCCGCCATAGACGACGCGAACGGGGCGCTTAAGGGCCGATGCCAAATACGCGCCCAGCCGATCGTAATCGCGCTGGGCGTAGCCGGGGATGCACTCACAAGCCAACTTGGCAGACAGTGGGTCCATCACCACCAGCACCAAAGCATCGTCCGACTGGCGCGGCGAATCATCACCCCAGGCCGGCCACGACTGCGCGGCACTTAGGGTCCAGGCCGCGCAGCCTAAAATCAACCAAAGCCACTTTTTCTGAATCAACATGACGGACGCCTCTTATTCGTCATATTTCTCAAACACACCCAACGACTGCGGATGCGCTTGCCGCGATCCGGGTTGCAAGAATATCTCAGCGCGCCGATCGTTCTCAAATTGAATGACCAGGTTATACGTCTGCACCAAGTCTATTTCAACGGAAACCACCAACTCCTGGTCCTTGTGCGAAACAGCATGCCATTTCACAGACGATTCGGGCTGCGCCTGTTGCATCCGACCGCCGATTACCGCTAACGAACCGTCCGCGCCGAAGGTTGCTTGTGTGAATCCATAGTAATCGGCCATGGTCGCTTGTCCGGACGCCATCCGCTTTTGTACCGCTTCCTCGTCGTTGTCCTCGGCCGGGGCCTTTTTCCAGGTACCGACCAGTGTCTGGCCCAGACCTTCCGCTGCTTCACGAGCCATACGCTCTTCTTCCGATTCGGGGCGGTCGGCACTGATCGGCTCCAATACACAGATGCTACTTTCATCTTGGTACATCATGTAGTACCGATCACGCGCGGGATCAAATCCCAGGGCCACATGTTTGCAACCGCCGCCAATACGGGCTCGGCCGACGGTCGCGACCAAGTTGCCTTCGGCGTCAAATCGCTTGATCGTGCCGATGCTCGATTCCGCCGTGAGGATTTCGCCATTCGGCAGGCAACGGGTATTCATCGGATTGCAGCAACTGCCAAACCCCTCCTCGCCGCGCCGATCTTGTTTGCCGAAATCCAATACCGGCGCGCCGTCGCGCGTGTAAACTCCCACACGAAAACGTGTGTTTTCCGCGATGATCAGCTTGTCGCCGCTGGCTTGAATGTCCATCTGGCCGCAACAGCCCCCTAAACGCTCTTTGATCACGACGGGATCTTGCAAATCGAGGTTAAGCCGCCACACGTCGTATCCGAAGCCGGTCGAGGCCGCGCACGTCACAAACACGTCTTCATCGCCAACCGCCATCGATGTGATCCGTCCCATCGAACGGATAATAGCCGTGATCCGTTCTTCCGTCGGTTCGTATTGCGAGGCATTGTCTTTCAAGAATTGTTCGTAGCTGGCGACCATCATCTCGAGTTGTTCCAACGAATATTCCCCGAAGGGATTGTTTTCGCCGAGCCCCTCGTCGTCGGTGTCTTCTTCATCGGATTCGTCATCCGAGTCGTCGTCACCATCCTTCGATTGTTGCTCCTTCTTCTTGGCTTTCAGCGCGTTTTGTGCCATGGTCAATGTGTTTTTGATGGACTCGGTGATCTGCAGGCTTTGGCTGGCCAGCATTTCCTCGGCTTTCTTGCGCATCTCGGAGGGGTCGCCCAAATTGGGTGCCGCCACACGTTGTACCAGTTGCCCTTGTGGGCTGAATTTGCAGATTACGGAATCGCCGCCGACGTACAGATACCCCGAAGCATCGAGATTGATAGCGGTGGGGACGAAATCCAAGGGGAGTTCACGGAGCAGTTGCCATTCTGGCGAATACGTTTGCACGAGCCCGTGGGTTGGTTGCGCCGACTCGGATTCGGAGTACGCGAAATCGCTCCCGCCAACTGCCGCCAAAATATTCCCCTGGGCATCCAGGCAAAATGTATTCAGGTGGATTTTGCGCCCGTCGTGCATGGGAGTGAGATTGCCTGTCTGGCGGTGCGTGGCGTCGGTGACGCTGCCCTTCGAAATCGGCTGGACTTCATCGGCGGTCGCCATGTGCGACCAAGTTATCGTGGTAAGCGCAACAAGCCAAAACCAAAAGCGACGCATGTGTTTTTCTCCCACTGGACCGTCGAAACTACTGGCAAACCATCCACCCGCGCGCGGCATACCATTGAATTTTGGGAAACCAACCGGCGTACCCTTGGCACGGCAGCGAATGCTCTATCTTACCGAAAAAATCGGAAAATGTTGCAGTCTCGCCAAAGTTTTGACCAGAAACCGGTCCTGCCCGCCCCTTCACATATAGCCAGCAAAACTCGATGGAGTTGGACCAATTGCAACGATTTTCGGACCTTCGTTCGATGAAAAGCTAATCCGACTGGGAAATTTTGTTGGCCTGCGCAAAAAATCTGGCCTAAATTTGCCCAACTTTGAATGGAGTGCATTCAAAACCGCCGCCGCATATTGAATCGAGGAGTCAACGTCATGTCCCGAATCCGGTGGTCTGAAACGCTGCGCCGTAATCCCGTTCCCCAACGGCCGAAGTTCTCCCAGGCCGGGCGCCTGCTAGTGTTCGCGCTGATTGCTATTGTACCCGTTCTAGCCGCTGGTTGTTGGTACTGGGCCTCGCTCAGTACGTCGGCGAACGGACTGGGGCCACGCGCCGCATATTGGCCCGACCAGCCAGCGGTACAACGCCGTGCGGACGTTGCCAACATCGTTTGGTTCACCCGTGCTGACTGCCACACGTTTCCCAGCGACCTGGAGCGCCTCCTGCAACTGATCCAAAAGCGGCACGTGTCGCTGACGGTCGTCCTGGCGAATAACCGAGAGGACCGGCTATTGCCGAGCGATCAACAATCAGTGGTGCGCGTCGCTTATGATGTGGACGGACACGTGCGACGAGCATTCGGTGTTCGCCAGCCGGTGGAGTTTTTGATCTATGACAGTGACTGCCGATTGATCGATACCGTAATTTCGTCGGATGCCCTGGCGATTGCCTTGGCGGATGCTCCCTGGGCGCCGAAGTTGAGCGACGGAGTTGCGACAACCAGTGCTGCGCGTTATCAAGTTGGTCGCCAATGGACCTTGCAGGTGACGAACCCGTAATAACGCCGCCCTTTTTCGCGGCAAACGGTACATCACATTACAGGTGCTTGAGTTGGCAACTCAATCCACCGGCGGCCGGTACGTAACATTGTGTGGCGTAGTCGCTGACCATCCGGTCGCTGCTGAATCGCCAGCCGAGGGTCGCGATCGAATGAATCATGCGCTTGATCCATTCGCGCGGCAGGCCGTCAATGTCGCGATGATAGAAGATCGGCGCCACCTCATTCTCCAGAACTTCGTACAGCGCCTCTGCGTCCCGTTGGTCGGTAATTTCATCGGAGACATGCGATGCGCCGCGCCCGATGGCAAAGCCGTTGGCACCGTCAAATGCTTCGGCCCACCAGCCGTCGAGCACGCTCAGGTTCAGGCCGCCGTTGAGGACGACCTTCTGTCCGCTCGTACCCGACGCCTCCAGCGGCCGGCGCGGATTGTTCAACCAAAC
The DNA here is from genome assembly GCA_014584305.1 of Planctomycetota bacterium. Lineage (GTDB taxonomy): Bacteria > Planctomycetota > Planctomycetia > Pirellulales > Pirellulaceae > BJ22. Next base: position 5,662 of record JACTND010000197.1, read on the forward strand.
ATCGACGCCTTGCACCAGGTGACGGCAAACATTGACTTCGTAATCCTCCAAGAACACCACGCGGGCTGCAAAGCGCGGGTCGATGCGCAACTGCGCGATCTTGCGAATCAACGACTTGCCGGGCTCGTCTTTGGGGTGTGCTTTTCCAGCAAAGACAATCTGCACCGGGCGACTCGGATCGTTGAGAATTGCGGCCAGACGATCCAAGTCGGTGAAAATCAAATTCGCCCGTTTGTAGGTGGCGAAGCGGCGAGCGAAGCCAATCGTCAACACACTGGGGTCCAAGATCGACCGGGCCCGTTCCAATTCGGTTTCCCCTTCGCCCCGGCGACGACATTGCAGCAGACAACGGCGCCGTACGAACGACACTAACACGGTTTTCAGCGTCGTGTGGATTTCCCACAATTCCCCCGGATCGACGCGATGGATTCCCTGCCAAACAGACGGCTCGGCGATGTGCTCCATCCAGTCCGCCGGAAACAGCCGGTCGTACAAGGTCCGCATCTGATCGGCCAGCCAACTCTGCGAATGGACGCCGTTGGTGATGTGTCCGATGGGAATCTCGCTCTCCACGCGCCACGGCCACAGGTGCGACCACATCCGCCGCGACACGTGGCCGTGCAATTGGCTGACCGCATTCGCCGTGCGGGAAAGTTTCAAACCCAAGACCGTCATGCACAACGGTTCCGTTGGATTCTGCGGGTCCACACGACCGAGGCTGAGCAATTGGTCGGTAGTCAAGGCCAGCTGATCGCGCAGCGGCCCCAGATGTTCTTCCACCAGATCGGGTTGGAATCGGTCGTGGCCTGCGGGGACCGGCGTGTGCGTGGTAAAGACGCACTGCATGGCCACTTCGCGCAGCGCCATGTCAAACGACAATCCATTGTCCGCCATGTATTGATGGATCACTTCCAGGGGGGCAAACGCGCTATGGCCTTCATTCAGGTGATAGACGCCGGGATTGATTCCCAGCGCGCGGAGCGCTTTGATGCCGCCGACTCCCAGCAGCAATTCCTGGCGGATGCGCGTCCGTTCGTCGCCGCCATATAACCGGCTGGTCAACGTGCGGTCCTCGGGTGTGTTGCCTTCGACATTCGCGTCGAGCAAGTACAGCGGCACGCGCCCAACTTGCACGCGCCACACCTTGGCCCGCAACTCGCCAGTTCTGGTGGCGATGGCGATGGTCAGCGGAAACCCCTCGGGGGAAACCGCTTCTTCCATCGGCAGGAGGTCGACTTGCGTGTCAACATATTGTTCGATCTGGTACCCGTCGTCGTCGAGTTGTTGGTGGAAATAGCCCTGGGAATAGAACAATCCGATGGCGACCAGTGGGACGCCCAACGAACTGGCGCTTTTAATGTGGTCGCCGGACAAGACGCCCAAGCCTCCGGAATAAATCGGTAGTGATTCATGAATCCCAAACTCGGCGGAGAAATACGCGACCGGCCGCGCGCCCAACACGCCGGCATGGGTCGCGGCCCACGTTTGCCGTTCGCTCATGTATTCCTTCAGGCGGCGGTAGGCCTGATTGATGCGGCTGAAGAGGACCATTTCCGTGGCCCGCTCGTACAGTTTTTCTGGAGTAAACTCGCGAAGCAAAGCCACGGGATTGTGATCGAGTTGCCGCCAGCGCAATGGGTCTAGATCGCGAAACAGGTTTTGGGTCTCAGGAGTCCAGGACCACAGCAAATTACTCGCCAAGCTAAGGCACTTGTGATGCAACTCCTCGACCGTGATGTTGTCATTCAGATTGGGCATTGCTGTGGGCGTGGGCATCTCAATTGGTGACATTCGATTTTTCTGCGTCCAGAAGTTGCGGTTCATTATGCCTCGTTGGTCGTCGCCGACCAGCAGCGGGACCATTCCCAACTGTAACGTTTTGGCCGATAATTGACTATGCCGAATTAACGGCGGCATGTAAACGCCCGGCGTTGAGTTGCTGATTCCCCGCTTTGCCCGGACGATAGGATCTCGCCCGAAGCGCCTGCGGAGAATCGGAAAATAGATAGACGCCAACGGAACTGATGGACGCGTAGATGGACTCCAAACGAAAGGAATTGGTCGAGGAATTAGCCCGCGCGCTGTCCGATTCGTCACCGCAGCTCGATGAAAACTCGTGGCCCGCTGAGTTATTAAACATTTGTCGGACGCACGGTTATTTCGGTTGGTTTGCTCCCGCGGCCTGGGGCGGCGAGGATTGGTCGGAAACCGATTTATTGGAAACCTACCTCGTGCTGGCCCAGATCAACTTGACGACGGCCTTCATCATGACTCAGCGCGCTGCCGCAGTTGATCGCGTACAAC
>JACTND010000056.1 GCA_014584305.1 Planctomycetota bacterium
CGTCCACGGCGCCGTCGTCAGTCAACTCGACTAGTTTGCTGCCGATATCGTAGCCGCTTGTCGCATAGACTTTGCCTTCCCAAAAAATGGGCGTGGGGATAACCGCGATCCGTCCGCGCCAGGGCGAACTCCACAGCAGCCGGCCGTTGTCGGCATCCACACCGACCAGGGCATCGACGAGCAATTGGATGTACTGCCGCCGATTATTCCAATTGGCCGTGATGATCGAGGAATAATGCGCCGTTGACGTCAACTCCGTGCAGCGCCAGATCACAGCGCCCGTCATCTTATTCAAGGCGACGATCGCGCCTTGATTCCCTCCCGGCGTGCATACGACGCGATCGTGGTCAATCAATGGCGATTCGGCATAGCCCCATTGGGGAACATCGCCCCCGAGGTCGCGCAGGGACACTTGCCAAATGATTTGACCCGAACCCCGATCGAGACAACTCAAATTGCCGTTGGCCGCCATGGCATAGACGCGATCTCCGTCCACGGTCGGGGTGCTGCGCGGGCCATCGCCCCATTGATTTTGGAAATTATCCCCCACTTCGACGCGCCAGATTTCCGTTCCAGTAACGGCATCCAAGCACAAAGCAAACTCGCGTTCCGCTTCGGAGCCCAACGTAAACAATCGATTCTCGACGACGCTGAAGCCGGCATAGCCTAACCCGCAATTGCGATTGACCCACAATTGCTTGGGGCCGCCTTCCGGCCAAGTTGGCAATAACCCGGTTTCGCGCGACACGTCGGTGCGATCGGCGCCGCGCCAGCCTGGCCAATCATCGTTACCCACGGCGGCCCCACCACAGCTCCAACACGAAATCGCGAAACCCATTAGAAATCCGAACGTTCTCATAACACCCTCAATCGTCTATTTCTGCTACTGCCGATCGCTTCAGTTTCCCCGATTTCTTGTTCGGTTGCCACCCGTCCGCCGAAAAAACGCTGCCAACCAATGCTCTTCTCGCCGAGACTTTGACGAAGATGTCTGCGTCAACTAACCTGGAAGCCAAAATTCCACCCGTTGGCAGCACGTTGCTTCGCGCGGGGTACGGACCACGCAATTGTCTTGTTAATGACGAAAGATGGCGCTTTCATGAATCAACCGCTGCCAGTTCAAATTGCCCCGGGGGAGCACTGCCATCTGGACCGTATTTCCACGCGGCCACCAAGTACTGATTTTGACAAACAATCGGCGGACAAATTAATCCGCAAGAACGCGAAGATCATGGCCGATCTGGCCCGGCGTCTGTACGCGCAAGATCGCCATGCCGTTTTGTTGGTATTGCAAGGTATGGACACCTCCGGCAAGGACGGCACGATTCGTACGATTATGCGCGGGATCAACCCACAGAGCTGCCAAGTAACCTCTTTCAAAGTCCCCAGCGCCGAAGAACTCGATCACGATTTTCTCTGGCGAATCCACCGCGCCGTCCCGCGATTGGGAAACATTGGGATCTTCAATCGTTCTCATTACGAGGACGTGCTGATCGTACGGGTCCATGAGCTGGTCCCACCGGATGTTTGGCAAAAGCGATACGAACAAATCAACGCCTTCGAGAAGATCCTGACCGAGAACCGGACCACGATCCTGAAGTGCTTTTTGCATATCTCCAAAGACGAGCAACGCAAACGCCTGCAAGCGCGCATCGACAATCCTGAAGAAAACTGGAAGTTCAACCCGCAAGACCTCAAAGAGCGTTTGCGATGGGACGAGTACCAAGCTGCGTATCAAGATGCCGTCACACGCTGCAACACGGAACATGCGCCGTGGTATATCATTCCGTCCGATAAGAAGTGGTATCGCAACTTGGTGGTCAGCCATTTGTTGCGCAGAACGTTGGAGCGTTTGGACCCGCAGTTTCCGCCCGCCAACGTGGACTTTCAATCCTTGGTGGTCGAGTGATCGCCGGTTAAGACGCGCACCGGCCCTTCGATTGTCGGCAAACAGCGTGTCAAAATGTCGCGTTGTTTCAGCAAATCACCGCGGTTCCGCGCGTAACCTGGGCAGTTTGCCACTAAATCTAACATCCAGTCGAACAACTGCGTCGCGCCGCGCGGAGCCCGCGCTTGGCCGTTAATGGAAAGTAGCTCGCCAATAAACCGGCCCTAAGGTAACCTGCATTATGCTGCCCGGGCATTGGCTTATCACAGGCCGGCAACAGCTACCGTTGTCCAATTCATTTTGCCTGATTGGTATCGTCTGCGGAGTTTTATGCCGATCGTCGCTGCGCGACGCGCGGCGCGCAAAAAATCAAGTTGACTTTGATGAAGGGGCGTTAATAATAACGCTTATAGTTTCTGTTTTTTGGCAAGTTGTAGGTTGAGTTCGATGTCGAATAACGTTTCTGTTGGCAATGTTTTTGAGGCCATACTCAAGTATGGCCATGATGAAGATTTTTTTCCGGAGGGCGGCGATGACTTTATGCCGACCGACGCCCCCGCCGGATCCGAAGAAAAAATTGAAGTCCTGCGACGCCGCGTCGAGTTGGGACAACCTCTCTGGCACGTCGATGACCGCGCAGATTATTCCGGGTTGACCGGTGCTGTCCGGCCGCGCGAATAACCGGTAACTCACGTTCGCCGACATATTGACGAATCAGTCTAACCCCCGGGCCTGCTGGCTCGGGGGTTTTTTTTCACCCCGCCGCTAGCATCGAAATTTAAACTTCACGCCTTGCGTCTCATCTGTTAAACATGGGGGCGTCGGAACGCTCCCAAACGAAACGGATTTCGTAACGCATGCAATCGACTTCGATAGATGCTCGCCTGGTGCGAGAAGCCCGTTTGGCATTAACCGTCGTCGCTGCTCTGCTGACGGCGGTGGCGTTGTTGGGGTACCGTTATGTGTCGTCGTTTGCTCCCGATCAAGGAGTGCCACCGCACGTGATGCAAGCGCCTCCGGCGGAGGAAGTTGACGCGACGTTTATTGCCGAAGCCACCGCGAGGCGGATGCGCGCCAAAGCCGACCCTTCGCGCGCTGCCCGTGAATATCACTCGAACCTCTTACCCACTGATGACCCGGTTCGCGTCGCAGCACGCAACCAGGATTGGGATCGATCTGTTCTCCAGGGGCTCGGCGGCGACTCGCAGAACCAGGAAATGAATGCGCCTCGTCGTGCGCCCGCCTCGCCAGGATCAACTGCGCCTGTCGGCGAATTTCGCGAATCCACACCGATTGCGGCACCTATTCCCGAGAATTCTCCGGCAGAGTCGACGTCGCCATTGGACTTCCAACCCATGACTTTTCATCAGCAACCTTTGGTCCCTCCGCGTCTGCAACCGAATACGGGACCGGAGCTGCGCGAGGACGAGGCAACGCAACGACGAAATCTATGGCAGCCGGATGACAATCAGTCCAACCATTTGCGGCTGCCTGATTTACAGGCAACCAGCTGGGACGTTGTCCAGCGAACGACGGCGACGGAAATGCGATCGCCCCGTGATGAGGCTTTCGACGCGCCCGCCGAACGGAGCCTGCCCACTATCGAGACATCTCTGGCGCCTTCGATGGAGGATCCTTCACAACCGCAAACGACGGGCACCGTAGTTGACGCTGATGAAGCGCGATTGGTGCCGGACCAAACCCTGACGCGGCTCGTAGTCCGGTCCGATCAATCGCTGTGGCCGATTGCCGAAATGCTGTACGGTGACGGCAAGTGGTTTCGGGCCTTGTACCGACACAACGAACGGTTGTACACGACGGCGGAACCGGGCGCCGAGATCTCTCTGGAATGTCCCTCGCGCGAGACGCTCGAACGAATGTATGCCGAGCTGGCGCCCGAAGCCGACAGGCAAACGTTCGTCATTGCGGTCCGGGGGCGCCCGGTAGAACCTTTCGAATTTGGTGACGGATTGTGGTACACGGTACGGCCTTCCGATACACTGTTCGACATTGCTCGACAGGAGTTAGGGCAGGCAGGGCGTTTTGCTGAGATCCTCGAGTGTAATCGCGAACGACTCCCCCAGGATGTGAATCACTTGTCGCGTTTGCCTGTTGGTTTGCAATTGCGACTACCACCCCGCACGATGCGTTGAGAGGGCAATGCGCCCCCGGCCCGATGGTAAGCTTGCGGCTTGCCACCAGGCGCGCCGTAGCGAGTTTTAATTTCGCGGAAAGGCCGTCGGCGTTCACTCGAGAGCCACACGACCGAGTACAATCTCGGCAGGATACTACTTATAATTCGTACAGGTGGGCAGCGTTGGTTGAACGAATCGTTTCCGGAGGCCAAACGGGCGTTGATCGGGCTGCGCTCGACGTGGCTCTGCACCTCGACATCCCACATGGTGGTTGGTGTCCCCGCCAACGGTTGGCGGAAGATGGACCCATTCCCGCACGTTACCATTTGACCGAGACGGAATCGACCGATTACGCGATCCGCACGGAAAAGAACGTAATCGATTCCGATGGAACGCTCGTTTTGCATGGCGGACAGGTTAGCGGGGGAACCTGGCTGACCTGCGAGCTGGCCCGTCGTCACCGCCGTCCGCTGCTGCAGATCAATCTCCACGCTCCCGCACCGGTGGCCGACGTTCGCCACTGGATCACCGCGCACGGCATACAACGATTGAATATCGCCGGTCCCCGCGAAAGTTCCTGCCCTGGCATCGGCCGTCAGGCAGAGCGCTATTTGCTGCGCGTGTTTCTGGCCGATCAGGCTTCCTGACACTTGCTCAGGACGATAGGCCTTCGAGTTCGAACATGTTTGTGCGCAGCGTGCCCCCGCCGCAATGACGTCCTCTTATGGATTCAAAGACGCTTTCCCTGATGGCGCCGGAGCATCCACCGATCGTGTTGAAGAACCGTTCAAACGATCGAGGACACGCTTGTCCTACGAGGATGAAAGCGAGCGGTTACACGCGGCTCGGCGAGCGAAGGCGACGACAACTCGTTTCCTCGATGACTCGTTCGTAGAGACGTTCCAAACGATCAACGACGCGATCCATGCGGAACTCGGCGGCATCCCGCGCGGCTTGACGGCCGAGACGGAGGCAGCGACTGCGCCGGGCGGTGACCCACAACATACAGCGCGCCAGCTCTTGGTGCTGGTCCGGTTGAAACAACATCCCATTCCGCCGATGATCGATCAGTTCTGGCAGACCCTTGGCCCGCGCGCCAATGATCGGCAGGCCCATCGTCATGGCTTCTAAAATGCTCATCGGCTGGTTCTCCGTCTTGCTGGCGGTGACGAAGGCGTCGCCGAGCAATGGCAATCGTTCGGCAATCAAGCGATCATGATCGACGTGGCCGTAGAACACGATCGCCGGCGCGATGCCTAGTTCGCGCGCTTGCGTCTCCAGCGAAGCGCGAATGGGGCCATCGCCGATCAACACCAAACGGCTGCGCGGGCGGCGGCGGTGAACCAATTGAAATGCGCGGAGTACGACATCCAACGATTTCTCTGGCGACAATCGGCCGACATAGACAAACGCCGGACCGCCAATTTGGAGTTGCCGCCTTTGGCAGCGCACGCGGCGGCGATCGAGAGGCGCGCGATCCACCAGAATTCCGTTCGGAATTACTGATGGCGCTTCACGCAAACCCTGCTGGACGAGCGACCGCTGCACCGCGGCGGAGGGACTAGTGACCGCCCGGCACCGATTGAAAAAGAAGACCGAGTAACGCCACATCGACCATTGCACACAGCGCAAGGGAGGGAGCCCGATGGTTTTCAAATAGGCGGGATCGGCAAAAAACGTGTGGAACGTGCCGATCACCGGCTTGCGCAGCAACCGCGCCGCCACGAGGCCCTCCCAACCGACTCCCCATTCCGTGTTCACATGCACGATATCCGGGTCGATTCTTCGCAGATGTCGCCACGTACGAAGGAACGTAGGAATGGCCACCCGCAATTGCGGGAACTTCGGTGCCGGAATCGACAGCGGCACATCGACGACATGGACTCCCGGTGGCAACGTGCAGGTCGCTGCCCGCCGCGGCGGGCGCGGGCGAAAAATATGGACTTCGTGCCCGCGCTGCGCCATCTCCGTGGCCTGGTTCAGAACGGCAACGGTCACGCCTGACGTGAATGGCAGAAAACTATCCGTGAAGATGCAAATCCGCAACGTTCAATTCCCGCACGTTCGAGCTTGTCCCCGACTACGCTTAACCAAACGCCGATTGCATTGCCCAGCGCCGAAGATGGAACTGGGAAAACGGTTCTCAATCGACAATCGCGCCGAATACCTGATACGCCTCCCCCAGAATTTTGGGATAGTCTTCCACCTTCGCGCGGCGCGACGAGCGGTAATAAATTAACCTGCCCGGGATGGCCTCCACGCAGATTCCCGGCCGCGCGGCAAACCAATCCAGCACCGCTGGCCGGAAACTCTGCCTAATCGCCGCTTCGTCTGGCCCCTTAAGTACGAACAGCCGCGAGAACTCGGGATGTTCGTCAAAGTCGATATCCTGAAATCCCAACATGCTCCCCAAACGATCAAACAAATTCTCCGGGCGCATCGAGAACTCGGGCAAAACCTCCAAGCGCGGCGATTCCAAAGCGGCAATGGTCATCTTGTGCGTATGTGTATTCTTGCCGGAACCGGTAGTGTACTGGTAGTCGAAGATGCGAATCGCCACTTCATCGGTTTCACCGTAAAGGAGATTCGCGACTTTCCGGCCACTCCCCAGCTTGAAAATCCCGAGCCGCTGAAATTCATTCAGGTCGGCGAGTGTGCCGGCCGGATTAAAGGTCAAACTCATTTGTTGAGCAATCTCTTGGAGCTGTTGGGTTCGCTTTTTCTCATACAGCCACGAGAAGTAGATCGCGATGGCGATGATTGCCAAAACGCCCAAAACAATCGCGATGCCGAAACCCATCGTCGAACACCCAACAACGAGGAACTACCCAAGACAAATTTCACTCATCTGACCGACGATTCTACATTGCAAATCGTCCCTGTATAACCCTAGTCGATGGACGGCTATAATCCATTGTCCAATACCCAACACGTAACCCGATGTTTTCAAAACCAGGAGCGAAGGCGTGTCCAATCAAGGGCGATTGTTGATTACCGGCGCCACCGGGTTGGTGGGAAGCGGGATCGTCGAGCAATTTCCCGACGCCTTGGTGACAACTCGCAACGCCTCCCGCGCTGCGGATGTTCTGCGATTGCCGCGCGAACAGTTGATCGAGTGGGATCCCACCGCGACGCCATTGCGGCTGCCGGACGGTGTCCGGTTGCGCGGCGTCGTCAACCTGATGGGGGAGTCGGTCGCTAAAGGGCGTTGGACATCAGAAAAGAAGCGCCGCATTCGCGATAGCCGGGTTTTGGGTACTCAGCATTTGGTACAGGGATTGGTCTCCCAATCGATCATCCCCGATTTCGTAGTCTCAGCATCCGCCGTTGGCTACTATGGCGACCGGAGTGACGAGATTCTGACGGAAACCAGTGGTGTGGGAACCGGCTTTTTGGCCGACACGTGCCGCGAATGGGAAGCGGCGGCGAACGCGATGGCTGCGCATGGGGCGCGGGTTGTTTGCTTGCGGATCGGTCTGGTGTTGGCCCGCGACGACGGTGCACTGCCGAAGATGATCCCTATTTTTCGCTGGGGCGTTGGCGGACCGTTTGGGCTAGGCCGCCAATGGTATCCTTGGATACACATCGATGATTTGGTGGACTTGGTCGTGTGGGCGATGGACAAGCCCGACCTGCGCGGCCCGCTCATTGCCTCGGCCCCCGAGCCCGTGCGCAATCGAACCTTTGTGGCGGAATTGGCCAAACGATTGAAACGGCCAGCGCTACTGCCTGTGCCGCGGGCGGCGGCGCGATTGCTGTTGGGCGAGTTCGCCGAGATGCTCTTTCATTCGCAACGGGCCGTCCCTCAACTGGCCCTCGATTCCGGATTTCAATTTCGTTTTGGTTCGCTGGGGATGGCCTTGGACGGATTGCTGGCATGAGTCGCTGGATTGGCGTCGATATCGGCGGCGCGCATATCAA
>JACTND010000234.1 GCA_014584305.1 Planctomycetota bacterium
ACGACCCCGTGGAACTCGCCCTTGGGGTCTGCGGTGAGCTGGAGCACCTCGGCTTGCAGCAGGATCATCTCCAGCAACTGCGGGATGCCTTCGCCGGTGTGCGCCGAAACATTGCACGTGATCGTGTCGCCAGCTTGAACCGCATCTTCAGTCGGTATCAGATCGCTGTGCACGTTGCGATAATGTTCGACAATTCGCTGAATGTCCTCGTCCGTGACGTCAACGTCCGGCACTTCGAGTTCCAACCCTTTCCAATTCGGCAATTCGAAGTCGGGGCGGACTTCAATATCGAATTCGAATGTCAAGGGGCCCTCGTCGGGAATCTTGACGCTTTCGTAGTTCAGATCCGGTTCGCCGATCGCGGCAAACCGTTTTTCGTCCACCATTTGGGAGAGGGCGTCCATGATCAGATTCCCTTTGACCTGGTCGGCGACCTGGCGGCGGAACTTGCTTTCCAGCAACTTGCGCGGCGCTCGACCAGGACGAAATCCCGGCACCTCGGCCTTGGGGGCTAATTCATCAAATTTTACTTGAAAGTAACGGTCGATGTCTTCGCGGGCGATCGACACGGAGACATGCCGTTGGCAAGCTCCGTGGTTCTGAACGTCCACCGTCAAACTCAACGGTTGTTTCGTCGAGGCAACATCATCCGTGGCGGCGGCTTCTTCTTCGCCCGCCGTGGTCAGGTCGGTATTCACCGGGCAGCTCCCCTGTGCGTTTTGCAAAATCTGTGCGTGGCGCACATTAATGTGTGCGATGCAAACAAAAAAAGCGGGTGAACGGACTCGAACCGTCGACAATCACGTTGGCAACGTGATGCTCTACCAACTGAGCTACACCCGCGATGTCCCCAACCGCATTTCCATGTGGGCTGATTGGGCAAAACTTGATTATACGACCCGAAAAAGGGGTTGCAAGGCGGCCAAATTTCCAAAATCCTGCGCCCGCAGACGCGCAGTTAATTGCATCGCCATGCGCCATGGATTAGACTGCCTACACAGTCAAAGGCTCGGGCTGTCGGCGCGGGATTTCGACTTCGCCCCGAACCAAATTCTCAAGGAATCCGGCGATGTTGCAAGCCAAATTGGTTGTAGTTGGCGGCGACGCCAAATCCAAAGAAGTCCGATTGCGGTTGCCCGCCATTATCGGTCGGGGACGTGAAGCCACACTGACCGTGCCTCACGCGCTGATCAGCCGCCTGCATTGCCAAATCACCGAACGCGACGGACGCTTGTTCGTTCGCGACTTGGGGTCGCTCAATGGAACCTTTATTGACAATTTTCGAATCGAAGGTGAACAACCGCTGATGCCCGATCAATTGCTGACGCTGGGGACCATCACCTTTCGCGCGTGCTATGAATTGGGTGCAACGACAAACGATTCGGTATCGGAAACGGAACCGCCGTTGGCTGGCGACAAGTTGAACCTGTTCCCCGCGCACAGCGCGGAACAGAGGTCGCTGGCGAAAACCGTGGCGGTTCCCTCCGAAGTTCCGGTCCAGCATCGAAACGAGGTCGCTCCCCGGCCCCCAAGTCCCGAGCGGATCGCGGCGGCAGCGATTGCTGCTGGTGCATCACCTGCACCGGCGTCAGCCCCCCAACCGTTCCATACAGTGGAAACGTGGCGCGTCGATACAACGAAGAAGGTTCCCGTTCCAAACGCAGATTTGCCAACGGCTATACCGACCTCAGCCTCTAGCGGAGCTCTGGCCGAAGGTAATCGCACGCCTGCGGCGTTGCCCGCCATGGTTCCTGATTTGCCCGCGAGCTCGCTCCAAGCGAGCGATTCGCTGGGGCCGATTCGGATCGATACCGACGATCCACTGGCTGCCGAGAAATCGATTTGCGTTGAGGCGCTGGAGAACTTGCCCTGCGACGCGGCGGCAATCAGTTTTGACGGCCCAATTGTGATTGGTGACGATACAGCCACACCGCCGTCCGGCGTATCTTCCGTCCATGTGCTCGCGGGTGAAGAGCAATCAGCGCCTGTGGATGGCCAAGACCGCGCGTTGGTTTCGTTTTTGAAAAAGATGCCGCGGTAAATGAACCGAGTTGCCGCGCCGCAGGGAATGCCATGAATCCCGTATCACCCCATCGAGAGTCCGTTATTTCCGACCAGGACCTGATTACCCGCATTCGAGGCGGCGACATGGAGAGTTGGAGCGACTTGATCGCTCGTTATGAAGGGCGCTTGTTGGCCTACGTCGAAAGTCGTTTGACCAACCGCAGCGTCGCTGAGGATGTCGTGCAAGAGACTTTGCTGGGATTTCTAACAAGCTTGCCGAATTACGACGGCCAAAGATCACTGGAGAGTTATCTGTTTTCGATTTGTGCCTATAAGCTGACAGACCTTTTGCGGCGCGAAGGCCGGCGGCCGACCATTCCTTTGGCAGCTCCGACTGATACCACCGGCTATTGGGAGATTTCTGGTGGATTCCGCGTGGCCAGCAGCATCGCCCGCAGCGCCGAGCGTCAGCGGATCGAAGAGGCGGCCCTCGTCCAAGCCTTGCGCGACCAGGTGGAAAAATGGCGCGAGCGGGGGGACTGGGTCAAGTTGATGTGCATCGAGCTGTTGGTTGTAAAGGGGTTGGCGAACAAGGAGGTCGCCGAACAACTCGGAATCACCGAGCAGCAAGTGGCCAATTACAAGTTCGATTTTTTAGCGCGGACGCGCGCGCTGGTGCAGCGACAAAACTTGTCTCAGGACGTGTTCCCAGAACTGTATCAGGGGGCCTGATCGCACCGGGTTTCCCTGCGCAAAATGCGCTGTAATTCTAAGGGTAACCGTTCACGGTGTTTCGCGGGGAAAGGTTCATGACAATGGCCATCGTACTCGTACTCAGCCTTTGGCGGTACTCGTACTCGTACTCGAATCAGGCTACAGGTTGAGTACGAGTACGGTGCGTCTATTCCGAATCAGCCGATTTGTGGGACGCACCAGTGCGGTGTTTTAACCTCCGACCGTTAATGAGTGGCCATTGGATTAGACTGGAAGCCGTACTACCGTTGAGTCGGGCTTGGATCGAGGCACGGAGATATTCGAACAAATTGGTAACCGTTCACGTGAATGGCGTTGCCTTCGTTTCATCGCGAGCCAGAGCGAATTTTGCCGAATCCGACTCCAACCTGCCTTGTCTATTTTCAGCAAAATTTGCGCCGGCGTGCGTCGGAACGTGCACGGTTGTATCTGAGGTTCCCCCCAGTTTTTGCAGAAAATCCCCACTAGGCCGGGAATTCGGTAGGTTTCAGGACCCGCTTCCGCTATAATTGCTCGAAAACGTCCGGCGTGTGAGAGCAGTGGTCTGAGGTGCTGTCGTCGATCTGCCACACCTTCACTCGGGAGACTGCCGGATACGTGTGTTGGCGACGGTAAATTCTGGAGAACATTGACATGAATCAGCGTACTCGACGGGCATTCACATTGATCGAACTCTTGGTGGTGATTGCCATCATCGGAATTTTGGTGGGCATGCTTCTCCCAGCAGTGCAACAAGTGCGCGCGGCAGCGCAGCGCGCGTCGTGCATGAACAATCTTAAACAGATCATCACGGCGACGATGAACTATGAATCGACCCATCAAAAATTGCCGCCGGGCGTGAACATGGCGTTTGGAAATGGAGCTCCCAACGACCGGCGCGGGAATTGGGCGTGGTCGGTCTTTATCCTTCCATACATGGAACAAGGAACTATTTACGACATCCTGTCACCCGCCAACGGGACCGCAGGCTCGGCGGCGACGCGACTCATCGTCAATGAAACGTCACCCGCGACGATACTCCCCACAATGCAGCAAATAATACCCGGTTTTCTTTGCCCGGGTGATTCAACCCCCTCGGACGGAAGAAACGTTTACCGAGGAGCAGTCGCTGCCAATCAATTGCAGGGCAATAATGCGTCCAATGCACCACAAGGCAATTTTCAAATTGCCACTTCGAGTTATGTAGCGGCCAATCACGGCGGCAACACTGCGACTTTGGGATGCACGCAAAATGGTAACGGTGCATTTTGTACAAACGTGCGGCGTCTGCGAGACGTGACCGATGGTCAATCGAACACGATTTTCTTCGGTGAACGAACCTACGAAGGTGTCAAGCGAAACACGACCAATCCACAGTCTCAGATACCTTCGGGGGCTGGTCTCCTGTACGCTTCCCGCGCGATTGGAACCAATGCGATGGCGGCGAATACGGCGGATGAGGCCCATGGTTTGGCCGATGTCATGTTTACGGCCTTCGGTGGAATCAATAATCCGAGTTTACCGGGATTCAAGTTTCAAGGTGTATCGAGCCGACATGGCGGCGGCACCCAGTTTGCGTTCGGTGACGGTTCGGTGCGATTCATTTCCGAAACGATCAATCAGACGATGAATGCCGATCCAACATTGTTCTCGACGTACCAACGGTTAGTCACACGTAATGACGCCGGTGTCATTACCGAGCAGTTTGATTAGCCGAAAAGCCTTTTCTCGAAGGCGGTCAACACACGAGCAAGCGCGGTCGAACAATACGGCCGCGCTTTTTTACTGTCGCTCCATTCACAACCATTGGAAGGGGTCGCGATCCCGCTGACTGGCCCACCAGGTACACTCCGGGAATTGTTCCCCCAAATACGTCGCCAGATTCTCCATTGCAAAGCGCTCGCTAACAAAATGGCCAATAGCTGCCACTGCCAGTTGCGCCGCAGATGCCTCCAATGCCTGATGAAAACCGATGTCGCCGGTCACCAAGACCTGACAATCGGCTTCCGCCGCCCGTTCCCAGAAGGATCCTCCACTGCCACAAGCGATCGCCACGCGGCGAATCGGTTTTGCCGCGTCGCAGGCAGACCATTGCAGATTCGACAAACTAAGAGCCGACTTGAGGAAACGCACAAATTGCTCGCCCGACAGCGACTCTTCGAGTGCGCCGCATCTCCCGACACCAGCGGGTGCCCGATCGAGCTGATGGACAGCCAGCGGGCGGATATCGTTCAGTCGCAAGCGTTCGGCCAGTTGTTGGTTGATTCCTTGAGCCGCCGAATCAAATGCGGTATGCGCACTGTAAACAGCAATCCCACCGCGGATCAACTGCCAAAGCACGCGACCATAGTGGTGATCCGTGGTAATCCGCGCCAGCGGGCGAAACGGGAGCGGGTGGTGCGTCACCACCAGTTGAGCGGCCTGGTGCAACGCTTCCTCGGCGACCGATTGCGTCAGTGTCAGACAAGTCATCCCGCGATGGACGTTATGGGCAGGATCGCCTACGAGCAGACCGACATTATCCCATGATTCTGCCAACTCGATCGGCGCGAATGACTGAAGAACTTGCTGAATGTCGGCTACCGTTGCCAACGCAAAGTCCCTCCGTTCGCCTGGTCGGTTCCTCGCACGTGGTTACGCGGCCGCGCGGCGCTCCAGCGAATGGATGGCCGCACAATCGAATGCCGATGCCAACCCCGCCACGACGGTCATCTGTTCGTCGGCGGTCAACTCGGGGTAGATCGGCAGGCTGAGCACTTCATCACAGGCTTTCTCTGTTACCGGCAAACTACCCGCTTGGTACCCTAAATAGGCAAAGCACGCTTGACGATGCAATGGGATCGGATAATAGATTTCGGTGCCGATCCGCAGGTCGGCCAAGTGTTGCCGAACCGCATCGCGCCTCCCGCCAGTGATCCGCACGGTATATTGGTTCCAAACGTGATCGCAATCGGGGTGTGTCGTGGGTGTCTGCAGATTGTCCGCTAGGTCGTGCGTACTTAACCAACGGTCATAACGTTGGGCATTGGCTCTGCGACAATTGGTCCAAGCCTCCAATTGTTGAATCTTGATGTTGAGGAGCGCCGCCTGGATCGCGTCCAGCCGACTATTGATACCGACAGTTTGGTGGTGGTAGCGCGGTTTCATGCCATGATTCGCCAACAGTCGGACTTTCTCCGCCAACAGTGGATCGTTGACCGTAACCATTCCGCCGTCGCCGAAACCACCCAGGTTCTTGGTCGGGTAAAAACTGAAGCAGCCCGCGTCACCTATCGAACCACAGGGTTGCCCTTTATACGTTGCGGCGATCGACTGACAGCAATCCTCAATGACGAACAATCCATGCGTTCGCGCGTGGGACATGATTTCGTCCATGGGACAGCATTGTCCGAACAAGTGAACGGGAATGATCGCTTTCGTACGCGGTGTGATCAACGCAGGGATCAGAGCCGGATCCATATTAAATGTTTCCGGGTCGATATCGACGAACACGGGAGTCGCGCCCAATCGAGTCACACAACTGGCGGTTGCAAAGAAAGTGAAACTGGGGACTAGTACTTCGTCGCCGGGCCCGACGCCAACCGCAGTCAGTGCCAACAACAGGGCGTCACTCCCCGACGCGCAACCGATAGCGAACGGTGTTTGGGAAATCCTCGCGACCGACTGCTCGAACGCCTGGCACATCGGCCCGCCGATATACTGCCCCGAATCGATGACCTGCGCCACCGCCGCCAGCAACTCCTCCCTCAACCCCCGATTATTTTTGGGGACATCCAACAACATCACGGGCTGCGGCGCATTCCAGGCATTCATGGTCCATCGCCTCCTTGCAATGGTCAGTCGAACTTATCGTTTCGGCCCGAAAAATACGCCACTCCCGCCCCCCCGTCAATACCAACAAAGGGGACACCCAAACTTTAGACGCCCTCCAACTAAGGGACAGCCAAAGATTCAGCGGTCCCCCAGGCTTTTTAACTAAGGGACTCTAACAAAACTCCAAAACGCGTTTCCAGCAGATCATACAACAACCAAGTATTAAAAAGGCATCGTGGATGTCGTCTCGTTTTTCATACCGAAGCCGTAGTCGACGCCAGTTGAACAACCAATCGAAACAAGCTTCAACAACATAACGGTATTTTCCCAGACCACTACCATGTTCCGTGCGACGTTTGGCAACCATCGGCTTGATCTTTCGACGACGCAGTGCTTGACGGACTTTTTCCTCGGCATCGTAGGCACGGTCGGCCAGGGCTTCGTCCGGTCGTTTTCGGCGCCCTCCGTTGGTGGTCTTAATCGGCGGAACGGCATCGACGATGGGTATCGCCATCTCAGAGTCGTGAACATTGGCTGCGGTATGCTCGATGGCCAATGGCGTTCCTTGACCGTCGGTTATCAAATGGCGCTTAGAGCCATTTTTCCCCCGATCCGTCGGATTGGGGCCCGTTTTCGCCCCCCAAAAACTGCGCGCACGCTGCAGCTGTCGATGGCCGAGGTACTCCAGTCGATGGCATCTGCTTCGCCAAGTTCGTCCAGCAGCATCCGCCACATTTTTTTCCAAACACCCGCTGCCTGCCAATCGCGAAGACGACGCCAGCAGGTCATCCCGGAACCACAACCCAGTTCTTTTGGTAGATACTCCCACGGTGTTCCTGTCTTGAGCACAAACAAGATTCCTGTCAATGCTGCACGATTGGGAACTGGCGGACGACCGCCTTTCGGTTTCGGAGCCTCCGCTGGCAACAACGGTTCGATTCGTTTCCAGAGTTCGTCGGGAAGTAAAGGCTTGGCCATTGTGTCCTCCTTGACAACGACTGAAGAAAATGAAAATACCCCCAAAATTTAGAAACATTCGTTTTCCAAATCAATAGGTTTTGTTAGAGCCCCTAAGGAGGGCCATTACCAAATACAGGGTCGAGTACGGCACAACAAATGAATGCCATCCAGAGGTTCGAGGCCGAGTGCGCGGAGGTCAATTTGGAAGAAACTAACTCCCCAGACAAGTGCGTGGCGTACGAGATGCGCGAGCGGCCCACTTGGACCGCCAGTACTCAAATCATTTTTTAGGGACGATCGTCAGTTCGCCACGCTCAGAGGGTTC
>JACTND010000325.1 GCA_014584305.1 Planctomycetota bacterium
CCAATGGGTAAAAGCCCATCCTCAGCACCGTTGGACCATCGACCACATCCGCCGCGAAGAACGAAAAAGCAAGTCCCTGTAGTTCACCGAGCGCTCACATCGCAACCCATCGGACAATTGCGGCGCAATCCCTTGTTCCGGGGCAATTTCGCGGATCGGCATAAAAAGGTCCATAGTCCATTCCAACGTTTGATTAACCAGGCCTTCGACGGCAGGCTGCTGATTGCCGGCTGGCTGTTCATCGGCGTTAACAACCGATGGACTTTGTGTGGAGTCTAACCATAACTTGGTAAAGAGCAGTTCTTTCACGGTTGGCAGTCGCGCGCCGATCCGTTGACAGAATACAAGGGCTTCGTCAAACGTCGCGCCCACGACTGGTGAGTCATAATCGATCGTTTCGTCAGCCAAAAGTCGTTGTGCGTGCGCTGGCACAAAGCCCATCACACGTTCAAAACTGCGTATCGAAACCTCGCGCCGGCCGATATAAAAGCTAGGAACTCGTGTCAAAGTCGGCTGGATGGCCAGTTGTCCGGGCGCCTTAAACATAGTGTTGGACGCAAAGTTGAGTTCTCCACCCGCAACTTCTACCAACTCTTGATCCTCCAAAAAAAACTGTTTGTTATTCGTATGGACCTTGGTCATTTCAAACCCAGACCAACTGATGTGCCGCTCGGCTATCGGTTCCCACCACAGATGCTCGTATTTGATCATCGGACCTGGCGTCGGAGCGTCGAAACTACCCGGATTTGATCGGACGCGCGAGTCCTGGCTCGTCGCCGGCACTTTGCGGGCTATCGTGTGTTTGCCGTATATGGGATGTTCTAACGTCACCAAATAATACCCTGGCTCCAATTGGATCGAATAATTGCCCCCTTGCTTCTCCAATTGTGCCGAAATCGGTTTCGGTTCGGCAATTCCCGGTTGCACAAATGGATCAACGCGCTCAATTTTCACTGTGGCATCCACGGGTAATACCTGGAAATCCGTCTGCAAGGTGTACTTCGGCGCGGCTGTAGCCGGGCGGCTGAAATACAGGATGATCGAACTGACAAGCGCTAAGCTCAAGGCCGCGATGGTGGCAGCCACGCGGTGTTCCGTTAATTGATACCAGGCGTGTTGGATGGCACTTGGCGGACGAGTCAACGTGGGTTTTCCCGAGGCAAATCGCAACAAATCGTTGGCAAACTCACTGGCGGTCGCGAACCGTTGTTCCGGGTCACGGGCCATGGCGCGCAGGCAAATCGCTTCCAAAACGGGCGGAATCGATGGATTAAAGGCCCGGGGCGATCGGGGACGGCATTCAATCACTTCGTTGATCAACAAATCCGACTCGCCACGAAATGGCCGTTTGCCCGCAATCAGCTCGTACAACATCACGCCCATCGAATAAACATCGCCGCGGCGATCGACCCCATGTGCGTTCCCCTCCGCTTGTTCGGGAGGCATATAGGCCGGTGTACCAATTACATCGCCTCGCACGGTCACGGTAATCAAGGTGGGATCATCCCGCTTGGCCAAGCCAAAATCGGTAACGTGCGGCTCGTCGTTCTCGTCCATCATGACATTCCGCGGTTTCAGGTCGCGGTGAATCACGCCGCGGTCGTGGGCCCGCTGCATTGCCGAGGCGACTTTGGCAATTACTTGCGCAATCTCGCGAAAGCTACGAGGGCATTGCTTGATCCAATCGACGAGTGTGACCCCCTCGATTAACTTGCTGACGATGTACACCCGGTCGCCATCACGGCCAACTTCATATACCGGTACGATGTTCGGATCGCACAGCTGGGCGGCCGCCTGAGCCTCACGCACAAACAATTCCGCTTGACGGCGCGACATCCGCTTCATTCGCGGCAGCTTCACCGCCACGGCGCGCTCCAGCCGCGTATCCCACGCGCGAAACACGCTGCCGAATCCCCCTTGGCCGATCTCCGTTTCCAGCCGAAAATGCGCGATCATGTCGCCGCGCTTGGGCATGACCTCCAAGGCCGATGCTGTGACCTCGTCGGGGTCAACCGGCCCCTCGCTCAGCATCGAATCGACGCTGAGTTTGGTATGGCATGACGGACACGTAATATCGTCCGTATCGAGATCGGCAATCAACTCAAACGCGTTACTGCAATGCGGGCAGCGCAAATACATGGTTCAAGCTCCAGGAGGATCAGCGACTTAACGAACCATCACTAGAAACCCAAATTAACGGAATACCAGTACCGAGTCAATCTTTCTACAATTGCGTCGCTTCTTCCAAGCGAATTACCGTTAATCGCCAAATGTAGATTTCTGAAACAAAGAACCGTTATCTTTAAGATCAACACTCCTGCCCTTTAGACGACATCCAAATCCGTGATTCGCGCGAAATTCTCGGCAGGTAGTCGTATCTTGGGAATTGCGCCTAAACGCCGTTTGATATACAATGAACTGGCGATATTTGCCTAATTGTTGACGAAATCCGCTCCGGCGGTTGGGGGTTGTCGGGTAGATTTCCCATCCAGGATAGCCTGATCGGTGGACAGTCTGGAATGCGATGATTGGCCGTAATACTGCGTGAACAGCGCGACCCGAGCTGAAAACATTGACCGAAACATGGATTTACCCTTGAAAATGTCGAGGATTCGGTTGTTTAGTTTCCTGGCGGCGTTGGTGATCCTGAGGGTGGTCATTGGGTTTCACTTCTTCAAGGAAGGCGCCGACAAGATTCGCCAAGGGGACTTTTCGGCGGAACCGTTTTTGTCGGCTGCCGCGGGGCCGCTGGCGCCCTATCATCGCAGTTTATTGTCAGACCCTGACGGCAAAATACGCCTGGGTGTTGTCGAAAGCGGTAACGAAGCCGACGGCATCTACGTTGCCTTGGATCCGGAATTGACGCTGGCTTTGTGGGGGGATTTCCTGGATCGAGCCAAGCGATATTACCAGTGGAGTGCCGGCGATTGGGATCGCGCGCAGTCGCTGTATCGGGCTTACCGCAATCACTTGACTCAATGGTTGAACGACCATCGCGATGAAATCGTAGCCCATTTTCAAACGTCAGGTAGGAGCCAAGGTTTTGACCGTGACGGGGACCAACGAATTCGCGTGGCGGAACAAGTCGAATCGCTGGGCGGCCAAGTCGCCCAAATACGCGATGAACGGCGCGGCAACTTGGCTAGATGGATCCGGGAAATCGAAGGATTGTGGGACGCCTATGAGCTGGAAATCAACGCTTGGGGTGCAACCACCTTGGCTGCCGCCAGTGCTCCGCCGCGGAACTCCTTGTCGTTGCATCGTCCGTTCCGCCAACCCTATTCGCGATTGAATGTAACCAACGCAGTGGTGCCTTGGTTTGATTTGACCGTCGGCGCATTATTGATCGTCGGTTTGTTAACTCCGTGGGCGGCGTTGGCCGGCGCCGTGTTTTTGGTCGCCGTGATTTCCACCCAGCCCCCGTGGATCCCTGGTTCGGCATCCACGCAATATCAGATAGTTGAGTGCGTTGCCTTGCTGGTGATCGCTTGCTCCGCAAGTGGACGAATAGCAGGTTTAGATTTTTTTTGGAGTGCCTGGAGACACAACCGCAAGCTTCGCCAAATGGCTGCGTCAACAGCGAATTCTCCAGTGACATAAGCTAGGACGTTGTAATATGATTCACTTAACTCCCGAAGAACGCGCGGTCGGCCAGGATAATTACTTCTCGGCCGTCACTGCCTATGAAGCCATGCACCGTCGCGATTTCCTGGTCCGCTCCATCGCCGCTGGCGGTGTCGCCGCAGCAGGTCTGGGCGGGATGTATTACGGGTATGGCAGTCCGCGCCGCCCGATCCGGACCGCCATCATCGGCGTCGGTGATGAAGGCAACGTATTGATTGGCGCGTTGAATCCGGCCTACATCGAGGTGAAGTTGATCTGTGATATTCGCCCGTCGAGCATCCACCGCGCCTTTCACGGCGACTGGGCGACTCCCAACACGGCGCAGGTTCGACCGGGATTACTTTCCGTATATGGGTGGGATAGCGAGACCACGGCGCGAAAATACGTGCGCGTCGTGATGGGTGGCTGGGAGCAAGCGGTGGCGGATCCGGAAATCGAAGCGGTGATTATCGCGTTGCCCCTGCACCTGCATGCACCCTGCGCCATTGCCGCGATGCAGGCCGGAAAACATGTTCTCTGCGAAAAACTGATGGCCCACAATATTGTCCAATGCAAGTTGATGGCGCGATTCGCCGACGACGCGCGGCGATTCCTCTCGATCGGGCATCAGCGCCATTACAGCTTGTTGTACGACAACGCGGTCAACTTGATCCGCTGGGGTTTACTGGGTGAAATTCACCATATTCGCGCGCAATGGCATCGCGGCAATAAGCCCGGCAACGACACGTGGGCCCCGCCGTTACCGGGAGGCGAATACGTGAGCGGATCGCAGCGACGCGTGGACAAGATATCGGAACAATTAGCGAAGTTTGAGTCTGAGTTTCGCGATCTCAAGTCGTCGCCGGCGACAAAGTCGTTGCTGGCCAAACAAATCGCGCAGTGGCGCGCCTGGCATGAGGATCGCCAGGTGTTGGCGCAGCAACACGGCTATCTGGACGACACGACGGTTTATCCGGATGGGCGCGTGCGGACCGCTTTGGAAGAGTTGGTCCGCTGGCGATTGTGGGATCGAACCGGCGGCGGTCTGATGGCCGAATTGGGGAGCCATCAATTGGATGCGGCGGGAATCTTTGTTTCCGCGTTGAGCCGCGAAGTCGGCCGTAAAATCCATCCCCTCACGGTGCACGCGGTGGGGGGCCGACATCTGTTCCCCGGCGATCGCGACGCAGATGACCACGTCTATTGTATGTTCGAATATCCGGGGCCGGGCTACGACTATCGCTTTGATGTCGGTTATCACGACGCCGTCAATCGCTACCCGGATCCCGAACGCGGCGTGCCTTCATACGAACAGGATTCCGACAAGCGGATCGTGGTCACGTATTCGTCGATTAACGGCAACGGCTTCGGCGGATATGGCGAAGTCGTGATGGGGACCAAAGGAACATTGATTTTGGACCGCGAACAAGAGGTAATGGTTTATTCGCAACAGGGAACCAGCGCGCGAGCAGGCGTGGCTGTACGCGGGTCCAGCGCCGTCCTGGATACGTCGGCCAGTGGCGATGCAGCACCCGCCCGGGCGGCGCAGGGTAGCGGTCCCGTCAGTCGCGGATACCGAGAAGAAATGGAACATTGGGCTTGGTGTATCGGCGAAAACGATTGGTCCAATCAGCCTCGTTGCAACGGATCGCAAGCCTTGGGAGACGCAGTCATTGCGTTGACCGCCCGGTTGGCAGTCAAGAACAACCTGCGACCAGGCGGCCATGGGTTTATTGCCTTTCAACCAGAATGGTTCGATTATCGCGACGATGCGGTCCCGGAAGCGAGTTCTCCCAGCGATGTGCAACGTCTGTTTGCCGCTGAGCGCGAACATTTGAGGCTAGATTAGGTTTGCTGTTCCGCACATTGTTATGAACCTGACGCCGGGCACACGATCTTCGCCAGATACGGAAACGACGCCGCGCCTCGTAGCGGTGATCGATATCGGTGCATCCTCCGTCCGCATGCAGATATCCGAATTGCACGGGGGCCATATCCGGCACTTGGATTCGTTGACCCAGGCTGTCAGCATCGGTCGCGATTCTTTTTCGAAAGGGAGCATCTCCCGGACGACGATGGAAGATTGTGTTCACGTCCTCAAAATCTACAGATCCAAACTGGACGAACTTCAGATTCCGATGTCCCACGTCCGTGTGGTGGCCACCAGCGGCGTGCGCGAGGCGTCTAACCGCTTGGAGTTTCAGGATCGGGTGTATATTGCCACGGGCTTGGAGATCGATTCTTTTGACGAGGCCGAGCTGCACCGCGTCACTTATTTAGGCATTCAACCCTACTTCAGCGCCAATCCAGATGTGTTCGTTAACGATACGGTCGTGGCCGAGATCGGCGGCGGCACAACGGAAGTGCTCTTTCTGCGCGATACCGATGTCCTCTTCGCCCGGACTTTCCGCTTGGGAGCCCTGCGCATGTTGTTGGCGTTGGAATCGCTGGCGACCGGTGCCGACCAGAATCGAGCGTTCTTGGAAGCCCATATTCTGCAATACATTCAACAAATTCAGCATTTGGTCCATGACGAAACCGCCTCGTATGTGGCGATGGGGAGCGATATTCGGTTCGCCGCCAAAGAGTTGGGGCTAACCGTCCAGCCCGGCCAACTGACGGAAATTCCGATGACGGATTTGCGGCGGTTCGTCGATCGCGTGTTTTCCAAACCGGCCGATCGATTGGCGATCCAATATCGCATGAGCATTGCCGAAGCCCATGCGCTGGGTCCCGCCTTATTGGCCCATTTGTTATTAGCGCGTCGGTTTAATACGGATCGGATTTATGTAGCGCAGGTCAATCTGCGCGATGGTTTGCTACTCGAAATGGCCCACGGCCGCGTGTGGTTGGAATCGATCCAACGGCAGATCGTCCGCTCCGCCCAAGCCTGCGGCAAGAAGTACGACTACGACGAACGTCACGCCGAACACGTCGCCCTGTTGGCCTGTATGTTGTTCGATCAATTGCGAACGTTGCATGGGTTGGACCACCGGTTTCAGGCGTTGCTCCACATGGCGGGTTTGCTGCACGAAATCGGACTGTATGTCAGCGGTCGCAGCTACCACAAACATTCCATGTACTTGATCCAGAACACGGAGTTTTTCGGCATCGGCCAACGAGACTTGCAACTCATCGGATTGATCGCACGTTATCACCGCCGCGCCACGCCGCAACCGAGTCATGAAGGTTACGATAGTCTTGATCGCGATAGTCGCATCGCCGTCGCCAAACTGGCGGCGATTCTGCGCGTGGCCGTCGCATTGGACGCGCTGCGCAGCCAGCGCATCACCCATGTGCTGTGCATCAGCGAAGCCAACCGCGTTCGGTTGCAAGCCCACGGCAGCGGCGATTTGACTGCCGAGCAGTTGGAGCTGCGCCAGAGTGGCCAAATGTTCGAGCAACTGTTCGGCGTTCGATTGATCTTGGAGAGCGGCGACGAGGTATAAATGGCCAAAACGGTCGGCGATTCGAAATACATCAACCGCGAGGTGAGTTGGTTGCAATTCAACGAGCGCGTTCTCGATCAGGCCGAAGGGACTGAGCACCCTCTCTTGGAACAGGCCAAATTCTTGGCGATATCGAGCTCGAACTTGGACGAGTTTTTCATGGTCCGAGTCGGCAGCTTGAAATTAGCCGCCGCGCGAGGTTCCGAGAAAATCGACCTGACCGGGCTGACAGCCGCACAGCAACTGGAGGCCATACGCCCCGTCATCGATCAACTAGTGCGGCGACAATATCACCTACTGGTCAACCACCTGGAGCCGAAACTCGCGGATGCGGGAATTCAACGATTATCGCGCGCGGAATTGACTACGGAATCATTGCCGACGATCGAAGACTATTTCGCGAACTACATCGAGTCCGGCTTGGCGCCAATTGCCATGTTCCAACCGGCCGACTTTCCCGTGCTGCGCGGCACGCGCATGGGTTTGATGATTCGTCTGGCTGGCGAGAATGCACCACCATTCGGCAAACCACTGCCCCACATTCCTGAGCCGCGGGAGAGCGGCGCGGACCGCTACATATTGATCCCCTTCGCCGGCAGTCCAGGTTTTCAACGTGTCTTGACATTGCCGGCGGCTAAGGGCCTGCGGTACGCCCTACTCGAAGACGTGCTGGCCACTCGGCTCGAGGCCATCTTGCCCGGACAACAGATCCTGGAAGCGGTCCCCATTCGCATCACGCGCAATGCCGACTTCGAACTGGATGAGTACTCTGA
>JACTND010000126.1 GCA_014584305.1 Planctomycetota bacterium
GTCGCTTGCGATGAGCAGGCGACCCTTTTTTTGTTGTCCTTGCCAGCTACTTCGACGTCGATCGTGTAAGCATTTCCATCGGCACGTAGTATTTGCGGTAGCGTGCGCCGTCCGAATAGCGCTGTCCCCGGCGGTCGGGAACCAGGATCGTTGCTCGGCGCGTAATTCGGTTAACAACGCCCGTCAGTGATCGGCCCTCGAACTCGAATTCGACCACGTCGCCGATGCGGATCGCATAGTACTGGGCGGCCATTTGCGTCGGCGTGATCAGCGAATGGGTACTGGCGCGGTGCCCAAAGCAGCGGTGCGTGATCGAGCGAAACCGTTGCCGCCGACAACTGGATGTCGTCCATACCAACATCTCCAACAAATGGACTGCCTCGTGTTCCATAACGCGCTGTAGCGCTTCCCGCGTGCTGCGGCATTCGCAACCGCAGACGTTGGCCGCAGGTGCCAGTTGAAACGTGGTAAATAACAACCGGGGCGCGATGGCAATCTCAAACCGTAGAGAGTCTGGATTCCGCGCATCCTGGAAACGGGTCGTCGTCCCGCCGCTGGATGTCATGCGCTTACCCAAACGAAAGGTTAACGGCGCGCGCCGTCGCCGCAGCAATGCATTCAGTGCGCCGCCGAATGCCACGTGATCCACGGCGGCAAATAAGTGTTCCACGTCCGTGGCGCTCAATCGCTCCAGTTGATCGCGGCGCAGATTCGGCGCGCGGGCGGCGGCAGCGTCGCGAATGGATGCAAACATAGAGTTCCATTGCTCGGCGGCGGCGGATCGCCCTTCGATCGATGCCATGAGACCTTCGACTAACGGATCAGGTGGCGAACTCATCCAACACCCATTGGCAAACGTGAACGTCCTCGACGATGGCGGGCAATTCGGCCTCCAGACCGCTCGCTATCAGCACCGCCTCTCCCGACCCCCGCTCCTCCGGCAATCCGTGTGAGCCACGCACCAAATGGGCATCCAGCGGAATCGACTTGGTCGCCGGATCAAAGAACAACTCCACCGGGTCGTAACCAGGTTTGCGGTGGATATCAACTGTCCTGGCAAACGCGGGAGCCCGCGCGTCATCCAACCACCAATAATACGCTTGCCAACTCCCCGGCTGCGAAACGAGCAACAGGTCTCCCGATCGCTCGTGGTCCATTCCCCATTGACCCAAATACTCCGTCCGCACGACTTCGCCAATACCCGGCAGGCGCTCGAACAAGCGCGCGACTTGAGCTGCCACGTCGCGATTGCCTTCGCGAACAAATACATGGGCAAACTGGTGGTCAACTAAAGCCCAGGCGGCGCTGGAGACTATATCAAGGTGCTCGCGATCGTCTTCAACGCGAACGGTCAACAAACCTGCCTCGCGCAGAACTCGATTGGGAAACACGACATGCTCCACGGGAGAAATGATATATTCGCTGACAAGCAGCCACTTGATAGGTTCGGTTCCGTAAACTTCGCTGATCCCCTGTGCCATGTCGCCGATCACTCGATCCAGATCGGCAACAGATTGATCGGCGGCCGGGCTAAACGGGCCACATTTTTGGGCGGCGTAATCCAGGTGTGGCAAATAGACGTACAAGAAATCCGGTCGGAACTTGGCCGCCGCGCGCACCAGCGACTGACCAATCCATTGCGAAGATGGAATCCCTGCCAAAGGCCCCCAAAAATGCTGCAAGGGGAAATGCCCCAAATCGGCCAACAGCTCGCCGTACAACGCGCGTGGCTTGGTATAACACCACAGCGACTCTGAGCCATCCGGATTGTGAATGGGCGCGGGCATGCAGACGATATCCGCGCCAGATTCCTTGCTGAGCATCGGAAACCAAGCCAGCGTGCGCAGCTCGGGATTCTTCTGTTTCAAGCGATCCCAAATCTGCGGTCTTTGAATGACCGAATTCGGTGCCGTCCACATTTCTACTTCACCGCGATCGCGCCAAAAAAATCCGTTGGCAATCACGCCATGTTCGCGGGGCAGACTACCTGTCAACAGAGTGGCCTGCGCCGGCCAAGTGACGGAGGGAAACGATCCCACCAATTGGGATGTGGAAAATCCCTCGCGCAGGGCCTCTCGCGTGCGCTGCATGGCCGGAAGATGGCTGCGGCGCAATCCGGGAATGGACAACAAGACCAACGGAGCAGATTTCACGGCTTCTCCCGATGCGATTCTTGAAACGGCGCGACCAATGGATGCAGGAACGCATAGGATGCCGAGACGGCGCGCACGGCATCGTGGCTATGCCGCGAGAGCTCGACGTGCAATCCTCCCTCGTAACCGATCTCGGCAAACGCTTCGATGATTGGCGGAAATCGAATTTCACCTTCACCGAAAAGCAAATGCTCATGGACACCGGCGACCATGTCCTCGAGATGCACGTTGACAATTCGATCGCGCCACCGATGAATCTGCCCGGCAATCGGAAGTTCTCCCTGACACAGCAAATGCCCGACATCCAGAGTCATCTTCAGGCGCGGATGATCCACCCATTCCAACAATCGTTGAAATTGCGCGTTGTTGTGGATGAACATCCCGGGTTCGGGCTCGAAACCGATATCGATACCAGCGCGGTCCGCGTCAGCGAGTATGACTTGCAAGTTGGCCGCCAGGTCATCCAAAC
Organism: Planctomycetota bacterium; assembly: GCA_014584305.1. Classification (GTDB taxonomy): domain Bacteria; phylum Planctomycetota; class Planctomycetia; order Pirellulales; family Pirellulaceae; genus BJ22. Next base: position 2,623 of record JACTND010000126.1, read on the forward strand.
CCTGTTGGACCGTGGACTCTTCATAGTGCAAACCCGACCAAATCGAGACACAATCGCTGTTCAACTCGACCGCCACGCGCAACGCGTGTCGGATCAATTCGATGCGTGCCTGTGCGATCGACGCCGGTGCCGCTAAAGTCGGCCAATGCTTGCGACGCGGATCGAGCAAAAAACGGGCCCCGGTTTCAATCACGCTCCCCATCGCATGGACTTCCAACCGCCGCTGGATGTCGCGCAATTGCTGAGGCCACTCGGAATTAAACGGGTTCAACCAACGATGATCGATGGTGATGGCGACGCTTTGGTAACCCGTGTCGGCAAGTAGATCGAGCGCTTGCAACGGATCATGGTGTGCCAACCCATTCGTGTTGTAACCCAGCTTCATCGGCGGACTTCGATGTGCCTCAATCCGTTACTCGTTCCCGACATTCAGGCCAAGCACAAAATGTTCACGGGCCGCGATTTCGACCGATCACGATGCCGGCCAGCACCAACAGCAAGGCCGCAGTGGCATGAGGCTCCGGAATTACGCCGCCGTAAAAGTAGCTGTCGGCGAAACCCGTTAACGGATAGGTCAAATTATCTCGATTGGCCCAAGCCCAACTATCCATGTCGAAGTTTAAGGTGAATGTGTAAAACCCTTGCTTGGCCGCGTTCGCCGACGTGTTTTGGAAGATACCCGTCAGTGAGCCGCTGACGCTCGTCGGATGATTCAACGATTCGACTGCGTTCGGTCCGACCCAAACGCCTTCCAAACCATCAACCAACAAGTTGAGTTGATAGGCCAAATAGACCCCTCCGTCCTGTGTGTTCGGAACAAACGGGCTAAACCGCGCCAAGGCAGCAGCACCCGCGTTCTGCCCATTCAGCTCGACGATGTACTTGCGAAAAAACGTCCCATCGTATCCCGTAAACCCCAATCGCAAATACGTCCGACTGGACGCATCGTTGTCGTAAATCTGCATATAACCGATGCCGGTATTGCCGCGCGTGTTGCCAGCTCCAGGGTTCCCGCTCGAGTGTGTCGAATACCACCACGCACCCAGCACGATATTGCGGTCAAAATCAAACCCGACGTTCTTGACGATACTCAACGATACGTCGCGGTTGCCGATGGAAATCGTATTCAACGGGTTGGTACTGGCCAATGCATCGGCCAACGTGGCGTAGCGCGTCGTCGTGCCCGTATAACCGAAGCGATCCGTTTCCACAACTCCCGAAAAATCCGCACGAGCGATCGGGCACCATAGCCCCCAGCACCAGGCAAGAGCAATCCACCAATAACGGAACATGCTGAACACTCCCCGTCAACCACGAGCGCCACTATCAATCACGGAACAGCTTTTCATTCTAGCTGTTGCGGTGGGGCGGTCAATTAGCCCGGCAGGAAGCGGGTGGTTACAAAGCGCGACGATATTTCGACTTGGGCCGCGCGTCCATCTGGATGCCCAACCGTTCCTGCGCTTCTTGATCGATCCAGATTTGCAGCGGATCCGTTTCCAACGACCGACCCACTTTCTGTTCGATCTTCGCCAATTCGCTCTTCTGATGAGTGCCCACAATAGTAAAGGCAACTCCGGAACGCCCCATTCGGCCCGTGCGCCCGACGCGGTGGACATAGTCGTCGCTGTCCTCGGGCACGTCAAAATTAATAATGTGCGAAATGCTGCTGACATCGATGCCGCGACCGACAACATCCGTTGCCACCAGATAATTGACCTTCCCCTCGCGAAAGGCCTGCATGATCTGGTCGCGAGCGGATTGGCCCAAGTCGCCGTGGATCGTGCCCAAGCCGGTGAGCAGCCGTTCTTTGAGCAACTTGCGATATAAGCGCTCCGTTCCCAGTTTGGTGCGGCAGAAAATAATCGCTTGTTGCGGTTGCTCGCGTTGCAACAACTTGACCAGCACTTCGTACTTCAGTTCCTCCGGACACCGCAAGTGGAATTGGTCGATAGTCTCCGAAGCAATTTTGTTGGCCGAAAGACTGATCAACTTCGGTTGGTACATGTAGCGTTTGGCGATCTCCAGAATGGAAATCGGAATCGTAGCGCTTAACAGCAATGTTTGCCGTTGTTTGGGACAGTACCGCAAAATCCGTTCGATATCGGGGCGAAAGCCGATGTCCAACATCCGATCCGCTTCGTCGAGCACGACACAGCGCAACTGGCCAACTTGCAACGTTTTCCGCTCCAAATGGTCGATGACGCGGCCGGGAGTCCCCACCACGACCTGCGCCCCGCGGTGCAGTTGATGAATCTGGCTTTTCATCGGCTTGCCGCCATACACACAGACGATCGTCGTCGGCATACTTCCTCGCAGACGATTGAACTCGGCAGCCACCTGCACAGCCAGTTCTCGAGTCGGCGTCAAGACCAATGCTTGGGGAGCGCGTCGGTCGGGATCGATCAACTCCATGATCGGGATGCCGAACGCGGCTGTCTTGCCGGTGCCGGTACGGGCCTGGCCTAACAAATCCAAGCCCTGGAGCGCCAGGGGAATCAATGCCCCTTGAATTGGGGTTGGCTTGGCATAGCCGATTTGCTCTAACGTGGCCAACATGGCTGGTGACAGCCCCAAGTTGCCAAAATCCAAGGCCTGGCGGGTGATTGTTGTTTTTTCGGACACTAACGACTCACACTCTCTTCAATTTGTCTTATCATATCAGGAGAGAGAGTGGAGCGAAAAGCGGCCATAGCCGGGAGCGGTCGTCACATGAAAACGCTGGAAATACTCGACGCCCTGTTAGAACCCGAATCGGAACGCCCCTCGGTACACCGCTGGCGCGGTTGGCTGCGTGAACTCAGCGATGATGCTTTGCGCGACTTGATCGAAGGCTTAGTCGCCGCCTGTGACCGACTGGCCGATCCCCACGTCGAAGCGAAACTGGAACGCGCCTTGCCGATTTTGGCGGAACGGTTGGCTAACGCGGCAGGACCCAACGGATGGATTGTCGCGTCGATTGGCACGCTCTACGCGCATACCCGGCGCGACGCCAACTTAGCCAACCTGTGGCTGGGCTGGTTGGCGCAACTCGGCAGTGACGCGGCCTTGGAGGCCTGGCTGGATCTAGTTCGCGATGCGCCGCCCAAACATCGGGTCAGTCTGGTCGCCGCGTTCAGCCCGTTGATCAATCGCCTGGACTTGCCGCGCTGGTTTTATGACCGACTGTTGCGCGACGCGTTAATGCACGCGCAGACGGCTGCTGCTGCCTTGGACCTGATGAATTTCCATGTTCGCCGCGGCGCACTCGACGAGCATCCGGCTCTCGAACACACACCGCGCCTGACTTCGCTTCTGGAGCAGGTAGTGCAGCGCTTGCGCGACATTGAGCAAGGGCGCTCGCCGGCAGCAGCGAATCCCGCGGTATTGCAAGTAGTTGTCGCCGACTCCGTGGCGTTGGTGGTTTCCTTGTGTGACACGCTGGCCATGTGCAATGACTTGTCCAGTGCGGACGCCATTGCTCAAGCCATGCGCTTGCGCCATCGCCGCGTCCAATGCGAGGCCGCGGCCGCGCTCGCCCGCATGGGGACTGAGTTGGGCCGCCAACGTTTGATCGAGCTAGCCGCGGAGCCGGTGATGCGCCAACGGGTCCTGGCCTACGCCGAAGAACTCGAACTCCTGCATGAGATTCCGGAGCAGCAGCGCTCCGATTTGGCTTTGGCCGAGAGCCAACTGGCGCTGTGGCTGGCCGATCCGCAGCGTGTGGGACTCGCGCCCAGCCGTCTCGAGCTGGTTGAATTCCGCGAATTGAACTGGCCCAGTTACGAACATCCCGTCGGGGTTTATCTGTTTCGCTACTATTATGGGGCCGGTCCGGACGCGACAAACAATATCGGTATCGTGGGACCGATGGTCCATGCTTTTGAGCGCGATATCGGCGCTTTGAGTATCGAAGACGTGTTGGCGGCGTTCGCTGGCTGGCAGGCCGTCCACGAAGACATCTTTGAGGTATCGATTGCCGAGTTGCGCGAACGCCATCCGCAACTAATCGCGACTCGCGAATGTCTCTTGGCCGGAAAAGAGTTTGACGATGTGCAATGGTTGTTCGCTGGTTCGATGATGGGCGAGTGGATCTTGGTTGGCGCCGCTCGTTTGGCCAACGAGCGCGGTTTTATTATGCTGGATGAACAACGCGTTACCTGGTTCGCCTCTGGAACGGATCAAGAGATGACCGGCGAGTGGGCCTATATGGTTTATCGTGGCCGCCGCATGTTGCAGGCATTCAACGATGACTTCGAGTCCCCCAACTGAACGAATCGCAGGAACATAATTAGCTGAGGGAACATTCGATCATGGAATCCAATCGACTCAATCGCATTCTGGTCGCCGATGACAACCAGGCCAACTGTGAGTTGATGGAGGCGTTCTTGTCCGATTTGGACTGCGAACTGGAGTTTGCCCGCGACGGGCGCGAGACTATGGACAAAGTGCGCGAGTTCCGACCCGACTTGGTCCTTTTGGACGTGATGATGCCCAAATTGAGCGGCTTCGAAGTGTGCCAACAGATCAAATCGGACCCAGAACTGCGCACGACCATGGTGCTGATGGTGACCGCCCTCAACGAACTGGGGGATATCGAACGCGCTGTCGATGCCGGTACCAATGACTTTCTATCGAAACCGGTGCAGAAAATCGAGTTGGTGAAGCGCGTCGAAAACCTCCTAGCGCTCAAAGGCGTCACCGACGAGAACGAACGATTGCGACAGTATATTCAGCGGATGGAAGAACAAGCCCGCGTCGGCTGAACCGTGGGCCTTTATTCGCCCTGGAATTCGCGGGCCACCTGCGATTGCGACAACACCACCATGGCCCAAATGCCCGACGGCATTCCCAAGATCACTCCCGGATGCAGGGGAATGCAGGCCAGCAAGGAAACGACAAAACAAAAATGTCCATGGGTCAATGCCAACATCCGCAATCCCGCCAAAATGGCTACGAATCCCATCGTACCCCAAACCATGATGATGCCAACATCCAAGAGTCTCCACAGCCTCAAGGAATTAGTCGCCTTCAACGAGAACTGCTTGGCCGCGACGGTTGACGATTCGTTGTTTACTGGCGACTCCGTATCCGCCGCCAAATCCTGCTCAACCTCGCCGTTCGGTACACCCGGCGGCAGTGTCGGGGTGGCAGGC
>JACTND010000255.1 GCA_014584305.1 Planctomycetota bacterium
CGCACTGTCAAGCGTTTTCAGCGCCCAGCAACGATCGCCACGCAACCCTCGCGGCCGCCAGTGTGTTGGCCAACAACATCGTAACCGTCAGCGGGCCGACTCCGCCCGGAACCGGCGTGATAGCCGCCACGTGATCGACCAATTGGTCGAAATCTGCGTCGCCAACCAGTTTGTCATTAGCCGCTCCGTTGGATGAGGGAATGCGATTGATACCGACATCAATCACGATTGCGCCCGGTCGCACCCAGTCTCGCTTGAGAAATCGAGGCTGGCCGATAGCAGCCACGACAATATCCGCGTTGCGCGTAAATTCCTCGACCGCGCGCGATTTGCTATGCACAATCGTAACGGTCGCGTTGGCGTACTCGGGGCCGAAGGGACCATCTTTTTGCATCAATAGGGCAGCCAACGGTTTCCCCACAATCTCGCTGCGCCCCAAAATACACACGTTCCGCCCGTTGGTCGGCAAGCTCGAACGATACAGGATTTGCATCACTCCATGCGGCGTGCAGGGGAGAAACGTCGGTCGTCCTTGCCACAGCAAGCCCACGTTTTGAGGGTGAAAGCAATCGACATCCTTCGCAGGGTCGATCGCATCCAACACCGTTTCGACTGGCAGATGTTTGGGCAGCGGCAATTGGACCAAGATTCCGTGGACCGCCGCATCGTGGTTTAGTCGATCCATCGTCCGCAGCAGTTCGGTCATCGACGTCTCGCTCGGCAGCAAAACCAGCTCACTTTCCATGCCGACCTGTTGACACCCACGGCGTTTGTGTTCGACATAAACATGACTGGCAGGGTCGCCACCGACCAAAACGGCGGCCAGTTTCGGCGCCGTCCCCGTCGATTGCCGAAAAGCCGCTACGTTGGCGGCGATCTCTGAACGAATCTGTCGGGCAATCTCGTTGCCGTTCAAGACCTTAGCCGTCACTGGCTGGCTCCTCATTTCGCACCCCTCGAAACGCGGGTCGGGTTGATGCTCACGCCCGACAGGCCCCATTCAGCGCGGACTGCCGATTGCTGCAGCTACCAAATCGTATCCGGAGGTTTCCACAATCTCGCAAGGAACGATCTGCCCAGTCGCCAACCGGCAATCGGTCTCCGAAACGAATACGATACTATCGACATCCGGCGCGTCGGCGGTCGTCCGGCCGAGCCAGACGCCTGGTTCTTCCGGATGCTGCTGATCCAGCAGCACCTCCATCGTGGAACCCAACAGGGACCGATTATAGGCGAACGCGATCTCTTGCTGCACCGCCATCAGATGGTCGCGCCGGTGTTCGCTGATGTCTACAGGAACGTGATCGGGGAGTCGCGCGCTGGGTGTGTCGGCTTCGTAAGAGTAGGTAAACACACCCATGCGTTCAAACCGCTGCTCTTTGACGAACTGGACCAGATTCTCAAAATGTCGATCTGTTTCCCCAGGAAATCCCGTAATAAACGTCGTCCGCAAAACCAATCGGGGAATGGTCGCGCGCATCTCGGCGACCAAACGCCGCGACTCGTCGGCCCCCACGCGCCGCGCCATCCGGCGCAACATGTCGTCGTCGCCATGTTGCAACGGCATATCGATGTAGGGAACGATGCTGCGCGCCTCGGCAATGGTCTCCAACAACTCGCGGTCGATGTACATCGGATAAAAGTACATTAACCGAATCCAATCGAGTCCATCGATTTGATCGAGTTGCCGCAGCAACTCAGTCAGACGCGATTCTCCGTACAGATCGCGGCCGTAATAAGTCGTGTCCTGAGCGACGACAATCAATTCCCTGGCCCCACTGCTGGCCAGTTCCTTCGCCTCCTCGACCACTTTTTCGATCGGCTTGGAAGCGTGTTTGCCGCGCATTTTGGGAATCGCACAGAAGGTGCACAGCCGATCGCAGCCTTCGGAAATCTTCAAATAGGCGAAATGCGGGGGCGTAATTCGAAGCCGTTGGGTGTCGGGCAGGGCTCGGATGGGAGCCGGTTGAAACACGGACCGCTGCTCGGCCAAGTCCCCCAGCAAGCGATCGGCGATTCTGGTGATCTCCTCGCGCCCGAAAACACCGACCAGAGAGTCGATCTCCGGCCGATCGAGCAGCAATTGTTCTTTTTGGCGTTCGGCCAAACAACCGGAGACTATCACGCCTCGCGTTTGGCCGCGGCGCTTGAGTTCCAGCATTTCGTCGATTGCTGCAAACGACTCGGTGCGCGCGCGTTCGATGAAACCGCACGTGTTGACGATAACAAAATCCGATTCGGCGGGATCGGAAACCAATTGATAGCCATCCAGTTTCAGGAGCCCCATCATCCGTTCACTATCGACAGTGTTCTTGGGGCAACCCAAACTGACAAAGGCATAACGCCCCTTGAAATCGGGATCGGCGGCCGGTTGTTGATAGGTGTTTGTCACTAGGTGCTCACGAACGTCTCGCGATTATTTGGACCGCGCCACATGCTGATCGGCCACTTGCTTGACCAGTCGCGCCCGGACGATATTTCCGTGAAACTGTGTGCCCTCGCTCCGCCGCAGGATTTGCAGCGCCGCGGGATAATCGCGGATCGACTCGCGCGCTCGGGCCAAGAGATAGGAGATTCCGGTCTGCCAGCGCTGCATATCAGGCTGCTCGCTGATTCGCCTCAGCCAATTCTCGGCCGTGCCCCAGTTGTTGTTGTCGAACAGCGCTTGTGACAGAAACAATCCGGCATCCCGCCGCACAATTCTCATGCTCTGCTGCGTCGAGCGCAACGTCGCTTCAAACTCGGCTCGAGATTGTTGTTTTTGCAGAATCCCTAGCCGCCGCATGAGGGTTTCATTCAACCCCAACCCGTCGATCATCTCATCGGTATAAATCAAATTGAAAAAGTACTCGATGGCGCTCAATCGTCGGCCGTCGCGATCGACCTCAAACCGGCCAATCGCCAACAGGTGCCGCGCGGTTCGGTACATATTAAATGAATCGACGTAGAACTCTTCGTTGTAATACCACTCCAGGCGTTGGCGCAAATCATCATCGTATGCGGCGCGCGATAGCGCTTCGCGCACCGTATGCCGGAACGCATGGGTGCGGAACTCCCAATCGAGCAAAGTGGGTTCCAATCCCGTCAATTCTCGACAGCGTTCGGCAACCTGCGCGTGGTTGGTCGTCAACTTCATCTTCATGTCGCCAACCAGCCGGTCCTCCAAATACCGCATCCGGTGGGACTCCGATTCAGGGGTAATCCACACCCCGGCAACCATTTCCGCCAATTGATCGGGGCGCACCCAGTACTTGACATCCGAGCGCGTCGATTCCTCCACGCTCAGATCCAACTCAGCCAACTGTTCGGGTCGCGCGCGAACGTGCGCCAGTGTCGCAATCGCTCCCGGGCGTTCGCCGGGTAGGGGCAATCCCAAACGGGTGTCGAACAGGAAGACTTGGTCGCCAACCAATACGCCAACCGCCCAAGGCTGCGCGCCTATGGACAACAAGATTGCGGGTATGTCCACTTGGTCGCAAAGGGCTAAGAACAACTTGGCCCGTTCAACATAATCTCCGCGACCGTACAGGATGACTTGTCCGACGAAGCGGCGATAACCGAGTCCAAGAATGCCGGCCCAAGCCGGATCTTCTTGGGATTCCAGCGATAACTGGTGCGATTCCCATTGATCGCGAGGGATCACTGGTGATTCGTCCAACTGCACGTTACGGACGGTCCAATCGAAAAGCTGAAACGCCGTCGCCAATTGGCTAGCGTCGCTGGTACTCAACTCCGGGTGCAAGGCGGCGAAGACCGCGGAGAGCGGGGCTTCACTGTTTTCCAGTTGCAATTGCCGAGCGATTTCGCGGTAATAGCCGAAGGGGACGACATGTTCGTTCGATCGCAGCCGATTCGCCAAAACCCCCAATTGGTGTTGTGTTCGCAAGTAATTCGGATCTGTTGAGACAAAGCTCAAATCGGCAGCGCGGGCTGCGGTGGGGACCAGTTTGTACGCCTCCATCATGGCGGCGACATTCTCTGGCGCATGCCATTGGCTGGGGGCCTCCCGGCTTAGTTGCGCGGACTCCACGGATCGCCGCACCCACCGATTCAGCGATTGAGCGACTTTGTCGTCAAATTCGCGCTGGTCAAAACTCCGTTGACTGGTGATCAAGTCGAACGCATTGCGCAGGTCCTCGACCTGTAACGAACCGGTGGTCGCGTCGGCGATATCCAAAAAAGGATCGGGCGGCGGCTTACAACCTGCCAAACAACAGATCCAACCACCTGCCAACAGCAGCGTTACGAAATTGAAGATTCGACATACCATGATCGGCCTACTCGTGGGACTCGCGAACCGCGGCGAACACACGCTTCAGTTTACCCAACAAGGCCCGGAGTTGGGCAAGGGGGACCATGTTCGGCCCGTCGCTGGGCGATCGATCGGGATCCGGGTGCGTTTCCAGAAAAATCACATCGGCCCCGGCCGCGACACCGGCCGCGGCAACGGTCGGCACCATCGCGCGCTGACCTCCCGTGGTTTGACCTGCCGCGCTCGGTTCCTGAACACTGTGCGTAGCGTCAAACACAACCACCGCGCCCAAGCTTTTCATTTCCGGAACGGCGCACATGTCATTCACCAATCGACCATAACCAAAAAAAGTGCCTCGTTCCGTGAGCATCACGCGGCGGCATCCGTTGGCAGCCAACTTGGCGACGACGTGCCGCATATCGCGCGGCGCCATAAATTGACCTTTCTTGACGTTGACAGCGCGCCCCGTCGCGGCAGCCGCCGCCAACAAATCGGTCTGTCGCGCCAAAAAAGCGGGGATTTGCAGCAATTCGCAGACCTCGGCGACCGGTTGCGCCTGCCATGACTCGTGGATGTCCGTGGTTACCGGCACACCCAACTCATCGCGAACGGTGCGCAGCCAAGCCAAACCGTTTGCCATCCCCTCTCCTCGATACGAATCGCCGCTGGTTCGGTTCGCTTTGTCAAACGAAGCCTTAAATATCCAGGGCAGTTCCAATTCGCGGCAGACTTGGTCCACGGTGCGGGCGATATGCAAAGTCAATTCCTGGCTCTCCATGACGCACGGTCCGGCGATGACGCCCAGCGGCTGACCGGCCCCCAAGCGGCGTTCTCCTATCGCGATCGGATTGTCCAAGTTCATCGTGGGTTGCTTTTAATCGTTGGCACTTGGGCTTAAAGTACAGGAAATACGCCGCGCCGTCGATAGGCGAAGGTCTGTCCCGTTGCCGCGGCTCGACGGAAATCCTCGGTCCATGCAGGTAGGAGTGGTAATGAAGTTGTTATTGCCGTGCGCGTTGGCAGCCACCAGTCTCATTTTAGGCGGCAAATGGAGTTCGGCCCAATCGCTTTCTTTGGAGCCAAATGCGCGGATTTGCTTGATCGGAAACACCATGGCCGATCGGATGCAACATGACGGTTGGCTGGAAGCCTACTTCCATTGGCTCTTTCCACAAAGCCAATTTGTCTTTCGCGATCTCGGCTTTTCCGCAGATACGATTACGACACGGCTCCGGTCCGCGGGTTTCGGCAGCCCCGACGAACACCTGCGACGATTGCGCGCGGATGTCGTTCTGATGATGTTCGGATTCAACGAATCATTTGCCGGGGATGCGGGCGCAGCCCAATTTGAAGCCGACTTGGGGGCGGAAATCAAACGCCTGTTGCGGCAACAGTACAACGGCCATTCACCGCCGAGTTTGGTCCTCATTTCTCCAACGCCCGTTCAGAATGCGGACGTCCATGGTACCTATTTGCCTTTCCTCCGGCCTCTTGCCGCCAATCGAGTCGCGGACTTGAATCGACAGTTGGCCCCCTACGTGTCGATCATGCGCCGCGTGGCAGAAGAGAATCAAATAGTGTTTATCGATTTGTTTACTGTGCCAGCAATCGAACAGCAGGAATCGAATGATTCAAGATTTTCGACGATCAACGGCATTCACTTGACAGACGAAGGCAATCGCCTGATCGCTGAATCGATTTGCCGCGCGCTCTTTCCCAGCGCATGGGAATCCGAAAACGGTCGCGACACCGAACGTTTGAACGCCATCCGAGATCGGGTCCGCGACAAGAATTTTTGCTGGTTTCACCGATACCGAACCACTGATGGATATTCGATCTTCGGTGCCCGCGGCGAATTGGAATTTGTCGATCGACAGACGAACCGAGTCGTGATGGAACGCGAACTGGAGGTGTTAGAGGCGATGGCTGCCAATCGCGATGCCGCTATATGGGCTGCGGCCCGCGGTGAAGCGTATGTCGTGGACGATTCGAACACGCCTCCGTTTCTGGAGGTGATTTCCAACATCCCCGGTCCCAAGCCGGATGGCTCACATGAGTTTTTGTCTGGTGAAGAGGCAATTTCAAAAATGCGCGTCTTGGATGGTTTCAAAGTATCGTTGTTTGCCGCTGAAGCCGAATTCCCGGAACTGGTCAACCCGGTTCAGATGGCTTTCGACACGCAGGGACGGTTGTGGGTAGCCGTGTGGCCCAGCTATCCCCATTGGAAACCCAAGGAGTCGATGAACGATAAACTCTTGATTCTGGAGGACACCAACGGCGACGGTCGCGCGGATTCCTGCACGGTGTTCGCCGATGGTTTGCATAACCCGACCGGATTCGAGTTCTATGCCGGCGGAGTTTTGGTGGCGCAAGTCCCTGATTTGTTATTCTTGCAAGATACGGATGGCGATGGTCGCTGCGACGTTCGCCAGCGCATACTGCACGGACTCGACTCGGCGGACACGCACCATTCCGCCAATTCGTTTGTGTTGGGACCGGATGGCGCGTTGTATTTTCAAGAAGGCGTATTTCATCGGACTCAGGTCGAAACACTGTTTGGACCGGTGCGCAATTTGGATGCCGCCTGCTATCGCTTTGAGCCGAGAAGCGGGCGCTTGGAAGTCTATGCGTCGTACCCTTTTGCCAATCCTCACGGGCACGTCTTTGACCTGTGGGGTCGCGACATCATTCACGATGGGACCGGATCGCAACCCTACGATGGTGCGCTGATTTCCAGCCGGTTAGATTTCCCAGCCAAACACGCTGGCGCGCCGCAAGTGTATCCACAACGGACGCGGCCCTGCCCGGCGACGGAGTTCGTTTCCGCCGGCAATTTCCCGGATTCGATGGTCGGAGAACTGCTGGTGCAAAACGTGATCGGCGACCTGGGGATTTTGCGGTATCGGATCGACGAGCAGGGGGGAAGCCTAAACGGCACGGAACTCGAACCTTTGCTGTTGTCGAGCGATCGTAATTTTCGCCCCGTCGATTTGGAGTTCGCTCCGGATGGCGCGCTTTATTTTATTGACTGGCACAATCCCATCATTGGACACATGCAACACAATTTGCGCGATCCCAACCGCGATCGCGCGCACGGCCGCGTGTACCGAATCACCCACCGCGATCGGCCGTTGGTTGTTCAAGCCAGCGAATCCCAGATGGCCACACCTGACTTGTTGGAACGGTTGTGTAGTGGAGACGCGCGCAGCCGTTATCGCGCGCGTATCGAGTTGTCTTCGCGCCACGCGGTGGAAGTCGTAACGGAAGCTCGGCGTTTGGCATCGCAATGGGACGCTCAACGGCCCGAGGATGCGCCCAAGTTGTTGGAACTCCTTTGGGTGCATCAACAGTTCGGCGTCA
>JACTND010000012.1 GCA_014584305.1 Planctomycetota bacterium
GATCGACGTCGCCGTGGTCGATGACGCCGCGATCACCGCCGTGCATCGCGAGTACTTGGGCCAGGATACACCTACCGACGTGATTACTTTTCCACACAGCGCACCCGATGCTGAGGAATTGTGCGGCGAGATCATCGTCAGTGCCGATACGGCCTTGCGCGAAGCCGCCGCGCGCGGATTGCCCACGGCTGGCGAACTGGCGCTGTATGTGATCCATGGCGCGTTACATCTGGTCGGATTGGACGACCGCACCGCTGGGCAAGCGGCCGCAATGCGACGCTGGGAACAATCCTTGATGGAATCGCTGGGCTTTCCCTACGAGTTTGATGGCCGCACCTCAGCTGCGCGAGAATCGCCATGAGCGCCGATGTCTGGTTGTGGTTGATGGTCGCGGGCGCCGCCTGCGCGATGTTCGGCGCGTGCGGAGCGGAATCGTTTCATTTGTTTGGCGCCCATGAGTTAGAGGAATATTGCCGGAGAAAACAGCGGCCACGCGCGCGCGAACAGGTGCTCGATCACCGCGAAGCCTACATGTTGGGGGCTCAAGCCCAGCGCGCGCTGGGGTCGGCGTGGGCCATTTCCGCCGGCGTCATCTGGTATCTGTCGGCGTGGGAAACCGTAAACGTCTCCCTGTGGCAGTGGCTAGAAATGTTGCTGGTCGCCGTTGTGGGATTGCTGTTGGTGAATAGTTGGATACCGTTCGCTATGGCCACCTTGGCGGCGGTTCCGTTCTTGGTGCATACGTGGCGTTGGTGGCAATGGGTCAGTTTCTTGGCCGGTCCCGGTATTTGGGGCAGCCGCGCCATGGCAGCCCTCGGGCAACGCCTCCTCGGCGCGCCGCCGGACGACAATGACGAAGAAGAATGGCTGGAAGACGAAATTCGCGCCATCGTCTCCGAAGGTCAGGCTGGCGGGTTGGTGGAAGCGGATGAAAGGGACATGATCGAAGCGGTGATCGAGTTGGACGAAAAAGACGTCTGCAGCGTGATGACTCCGCGCAGCAAACTCGATGCCCTGGAAGCTGCCACCGATTGGGACACAGCTGTCCGCTTCGTCGTCGAAACCGGACGGACGCGCGTTCCCGTCTATGAAGAACGCCTCGACCAAATCGTCGGCGTCCTGTTCGCCAAGGACTTATTGCGCGAATCCCAACTCCCTGCGGAAAAACGCCGCGCGCTGCGCGAACTGGTGCGGAAACCGCTGATTGTCCCCGAGAGCAAGATGCTCGACGAAATGTTGAAACAGTTTCTCAGCGCACATACGCACATGGCCATTGTCGTGGACGAATACGGTGGCGTCGCGGGCATCGTCACGATCGAAGACATCCTCGAAGAAATTGTCGGAGAAATCGTTGACGAATCGGACCTAGCGGAACCGGACGATTTCCTCGTGCTCGAATCCCGCCGCGCGATCGTCGTTGGCGCGGCGCGGATCGACCGCATCAACCAGCGACTGGGTGTCAACCTGCCCGAAGACGATGAATTCGACACGATCGCCGGCTTGTTGATGCAACATTGTAAGGCTATCCCCAAGGCAGGCAGCAGCTTTCCACTCGGCCGCGTTACGCTGCGAGTGTTGCGCGCGACGCGACGCTCGGTGGAACAAGTTGAGATTCTGGTATCCGACGAACCCAATCAACGGGACGACACTTCGTCAGTTGACGAAGCTGCGTAAATCCCCAGCCACTCCCGCGAACATGCGTTCGTTGTCGCTTGAATGACACTTTGTTGCATGGGTACTCGACTCTGACGGTTGTATCGGCTGGCGAGTCTGTTGCAGTTGTGGCGGGATTATTGGTTTGGCAACGCGCTGCTAGCCGATGAAATCCTTGAGCGCCGTTGTCGTGCACTGGCCATTCCGACGGTGGAATCGACGAGGTTGCGGCGCAAGGTAACAGAACAGCGAACGGCGAGTCCTGACCGTGAAAAACGAAACCACTTGGCTTCGCGGCACACGCTGCGGAAACAACTTTGTGGCGATTGCCGCCGCAGTATGTTTAATGGCAATTCCCCAAACAACTTCGTGGGGGCAGAACACGAGACTCTCCTCGGGTGGCACTAGTACCGCAAACAGCGCCCTCCCTCAGGGGAGATTTCTCAAACGCGTCCGCGATGAAATTTCCAATCAAGACAAGAAAAACTCGGCGGAATCCAATACCCCTGCGGCTCGCGAACGTTCCGCCAACGATCTGAGAGAAGCGACCAACCCTCGGGGACTGACGCCGCCCCCTGCCGCCCAACCGAGCGTCCTCGCTGTATCGGGACAGGCACAACCAGATCCGCGATTATTGGCAACCCCTCCGGCAGCTTCCCGCTTACAACTCACTCCCCCCTTGGATGACCCCCGTGCGCCTAACCGCCAAACCAAACCCGAGCGGAACGGCCCGGTAGCCGTCGGCTTTGGCTGGAAAATAGAAGAACGCAAGGAACAGCTGTTTGTCACCCAAGTCGAGCGCGGCGGCAATGCCGAGCGGGTCGGTATTAAGGTCGGTGACCAATTGGTCGAATTGGGCGGTATCCCGATCCACACGCAAGACGAATACCGCGAGATTGCTGGAATCTTTGGCGAAGGGGACCAGATCGTGGTCAAACTGGCTCGAGGCGGTAAACCGTATGAGCGCGATTTGCAATTTGGCGAAGCTCCGGATGCGGACGTCGCCGATCCGTTGCCCCATGCGAATGCCGCCCCCGGGCAGCAACGGCCCCGTTCCGCGGCGGCGACACCGCCTACTTACGGCGGCAACACTGGATTGGGCGACGTTCCTGATTTTGCACCGCCGATCGTGACACCCGCCGCGTCGGGCGGCGCGCGGCCCGGCCAGACACCTCCGATCACTCAACCATCACTACAACCGAGGCCAGCGCCAGCCGCCAATGCCCCGACGGCACAACATTACGAAATTCAACGACTGCAACAAATCGTTCGACAACAGCAGGAGACGATTCGGCAATTGCAATCGGAGCTCGAAAACTTAAAGAAACGACCCAACAACAATAACTCGCGCGGATTGTTCGGACGCTGATTGCATCGGTTCGCGACACCCTCCTGGCCGCGCGTTCATCCACCGCGACTGATGGAAATGGCTGGGATGGTGACTTCATATCGTTTCGTGCAAACGGGCCATGAATGTGGCGTCGAATTGCACCGAGGCGGCTGACCTTCGGGTCAGCCGCCTTTTTGATTACAATGGGGCGCGACACGGTCTGCTGGCCGGTAGAGCCGTAGCGACATTGCCGCGACGCGTTCGGTCGATCCGACACGGTGTAATCCCCAAGGGCAACGTTCCGATTCCTCGACCAACCAGGAATCTCAATTGAGGACTTTTACGGCGACTTGTTTGAGCATGGCGGCGGACATTCAAGCATCGATTGACGAGGTCTTGACTGGCGAGGCGGATGCGATCCGCGCGATTGCGCCGCGCGTACGCGCCAGCGCCGCGCAAGCGGTAACTTTGCTTGAGCAGCACCGCGGACGAATCGTCATTGCCGGCATGGGCAAAATGGGCTGGATTGGCCGCAAAGCGGCGGCGACATTTTGCAGTACCGGCGCCCCCGCCATTTTCTTGCATCCCAGCGAAGCGTTGCATGGCGATCTAGGGGTGGTCGCGCGCGAAGACGTTTTCCTGGCCCTGTCCAACAGCGGTGAAACCGAAGAACTGCTGAGCCTGCTGCCGCACGTCAAGCGGCTGGGGCTGCCGATCATCGCCATCTGCGGCCGTTCCGCCAGCCGGCTGGCCCAGTTGAGTGACGTGTTGATCGACATTCATCTCGAGCGCGAGGCCGCGCCGGAAACACCGGCGCCGACGGCCAGCACCACCGTCTGTTTGGCGGTGTGTGATGCGTTAGCGGTCGCCTTGATGCGCCGTCGCGGGTTTACCGCCGAACAGTTTGCGATCTTTCACCCCGGCGGCCATCTGGGCCGCAAATTATTGCTCACGGTGGAACAGTTGATGCATGGTCGCCAGCGCGTTCCGCTCGTTTCGCCAGAGGCCCGACTACGTCAAGTAATTCCGATTATCGGCGAGAAAGGGCTGGGGTGTGCGTTCGTTGCGGATGTGTCTGGCCGTTTGTGCGGGATCCTCACGGACGGCGACTTGCGCCGCATCTTTGCTGCCAAGGCGAACCCATTGGACGAAGCGGTCGGCGAACTGATGACGCCTCATCCGCGCTCGATTGCTGCCAATGCTCTGGCCGCAGAAGCCCTCCAATTGCTAGAGCGGCACCAAATCACGGTCTTACCTGTCGTGGATGCCGATCAGTGCATCGTCGGCGCGATTCACCTGCACGACCTGGTTCGGGCGGGGTTGGCGTAGTCATCTCCGTGCAGTTGGAGCAGGTGTTCGTTTCGGGCGCCCGTCATCCATCCGGCGACAATCGAAAATAGACGGTTATTGTTCCTTTGTTATCGGCCAACGCTTTCCAGTCATCGACGCAGCGCACATATAATTTTCCTGACATCGGCGCCTCGAAAGTCCCCAATTCGCCCAGTTCAAGTGGCGCCGAAAGCGTGTATTCGTCGTGATGCATCGACAGGATCGCGCCCACCAATTGACCGCGCCCCAGCGAGTCGCCGTTGGCGGTCAATTCCAAACCATCCGCGTGGATCTGCCAGGTGCCTTGAGCGATAAAGTCGTAGGATTGGCCAGCCACAACTTCGACGCCCGTCGCTTGCCAGCCCGCTTGAGACTTCACCTCGACCTTCTTCCGCGCCGAACCCGACAGCCGATCGAACTTGGTTTTCCAATCCCACTGGCACAAATCGACGCGATAGCCGCTGCCGAAATTCGCCACGAATTGATCGTACTCAAAGGAAATCTCCTTGCGTAATTTGCCAAACGCCGTGTCGAAGCCAATCGCGTCTTCATCCTCGGAGCGCATCATGGCGATGCCCAGCTTTTTGAACTCGACAGCGTAGTTGCTGTTGCTGGCCAACAAGTGGCACAACGCCCACCGCCAGGCGTACGCTTTCCAGGAATCGCCCGTCACTTGCCCCGGGCGCACGATCTCGTCCAACTTCAGCGGCTTGGCAGTAGTGAGATAGTCGATCACTACCGGATCGATGGCGACTTCCAATTGGTTTGGTTTCCAGTATTGGCCCATCTCGGCCATCCCTTCGGCATACCAGGTCGGCCCCGGCGAACCGAACAATTGCCCGCAGATGGCATGAACGGCCTCATGTTGACAAACGCCATGGTTGTCGCACGAATAGACCACCGATTTGGCCATGAATCGACTGGTGCCCGGCACCCGCGCGGTCGCCGTGGCCGTCACCCCCGCCCCTTCCATGATCTTGTAGAAACCGTACTCCGGCAATTTGCCTTGCCAATTGTCCAAATCGCGAACGCAGTAGATTTCGACCGGTTCACGGAGTCGCGGCGCGGCATAATACCGGCAAATCAAGTCCAGCATCGTTTCCAGTTTGTCCAATAGAATCGCCGCGCTGCGGTCCGAAATGTCGGTATGCAAAATAAAGTGGTTGGACTTCAGTGTTCGCGGTTTGCCCGGCTCGTCCGACAAATGACTGTGCTTTTGTTCCAATTGATCGTGGAACGTCAATGTGGCCTTCTCGCGTTTGCCCGTCATCTCGATCTCGATCGATTTGATCACCAGGTCACCGGTTGAAAATCGAACGACCTGCATCTCGCGCACGGTGTCGCCGGGCACGACGCGGCCTAGATTTTTGGCTTTGATGTCGAACACCGCATCGGGCGTGATGTCCACGTAGATCCGCTCGTGGCGCGACAAGGGAGATTTTTGGACGAACAATAGAATGCGCAGCGGTTGGCGGTTGATCATCCGGCCAGTGACGCGGCATTTGGAAAACCGGTCGGGCCGGGTATCCTCGGCCCCTTCGATAATCATCTCCGCGGCCGGCACGTCCACGATCTCCAAACGCTCCACAGGCGACGCCATCTTTCCGTCGCGGTTGAACTCGCCGCTCAATCGCATCACCATCCCCTTTTCCAGCAAGTCGTGTGGAAGCGTACCGGTCACCGAGATTTCGGCCGGCAGCCGGACAATGTACTTGGCGTTGGACAGCGCCAAGGCGTCTTCGTCCACGTTCTGGATTTTGAATGTCGTGGTCTTTCCGTCGGGCAACTCGATATCGATCTGGCCGGGCTTCAATCCGCGCACGATCCCCGTGGTGTTATAGCGTTCGAGTTCCTTGATTTGGGCCAAGACCGCCGTTGGGTGGCAAGTCAACCATGCAACTACGGCCAGGAAGATCCACCGACGCCAGCGAGCATATGCGATGAGTTGCATGGCAAACTCCTTGTGTTGATTCGAGGATACCAATGGCGATACCCTATCATACTAATCGCTTCGAGTGAATCAACATTTCATCTCAGAAGGACCATTTTGTAACCGTTCACGAGCTTACTAGGTAAGCCAGCGCCAATCCCATTTCCAACTTTCGTGTCTTGATCGTCAAACGACCCCCGCGAGTTTATCGTTGCGGTTCACCCGGCCGGAGCGGACGAGCCACCATCACAACCGAGTTTTGCGAGGGCCACGGCGCATGCCTAGCTTCCTCACGGTTTCTGGATCTTGACTTCTTCGTACTCGTACTCAGCATCGCGGTACTCGTACTCGTACTCGATCCGATCCTCGGCCAGGGTCACTGCTCGATGGATCTCCCGCGTGCGTATCGACACGAATCGCTTCGCGATCGATTTTCCATTGCAATTGGCGCCGTCGAACGCATAGCGAGTCGCTCTTGGACGACAATTGATTCGGGCAACCCCTTTCGCGTATAAGTACCGTTGCACTGAGTACGAGTACGACTTTCGTTGGGGGGCCTGGATGTACGAAATCACAACAAACTTCAACCTTTGGCACAATCGAACCGCATTCGTTAACGGATACGCCGTTTTGGCCGAACCCCGCCGCGCGTGATGCTGTCTGTCCATCGCTCGCCCCGTAGCGGCGACGATCGGGAGCCATTCGCTCATAGACCACATATCGGTTACAATGCGGGCGCACCATGGGCCTGTTCAGGCCCAGTCCGTTGGGGATGTGGCGGAACTGGCAGACGCGCTGGACTTAGGATCCAGTGCCGCAAGGCGTGCAGGTTCGATTCCTGTCATCCCCATTGAACACTTGTACACTATCAGGCATGATGGTGACTGACCCCGCAATCCGCGGGGTTTCTTTTTGCGCTCCATGGTCGCTTGCACCATGCTGCGCGGGTGGTTCGTGCAGTTGCTGCGCCGCTTGTTGCGCCGCTTCTTCGGGCGATCCGTTTTCGCTACCGGTCGATGCCAAACTGAAATGGTCGCCAGTAACCTGAGTGTAGTTTCGTTTGGCGACGCGGTCTTCGTGACCTGACCAGGCCTCAACGATGTGAACGGGAAATCGTTCACGTAGCTCCGTATCGCGAGTTGCCCGAAGGGCCACAAACAGTTTTTCCCAAGGAGTCATGCCAACGGCTTCAATCGCCTTGATGACTGGCTTTCGAAGTGCAGCTCCGGTGACTCGCTGAAGCATCGGTAGAACAAATGGGCCTTGTCCTTCTGCGTAGTCGGCCATTTCTTGAAGAGGCGTCACAAGCTCAGGAAACAGCGGAATTACACG
>JACTND010000029.1 GCA_014584305.1 Planctomycetota bacterium
AAAGATGGAAAAGCAGATTCGAGAGGACGCAAACCTCAGGGAGGGCAGCGTCCGGCGCGAGAGCGCAAGCACGAGGCAAAAGAAACGCAGAATTTTGCCAATTCGCTGCAACAACTGGTGAATAAATACTCCAACAAATCGTGAGATTATGACGAAAACGGCCTGCATGAGCAGGCCGTTTTCGCTTTTACAGAAACAATCTTATAATATCATTGCCGCGTATCCTGCTTTCTTATCCTTGGAAAGATGCACAAAAGTTAAACCATTCTCCGAAAGAGTTATTGCGCTGATGCGCAGGATCTGACCAAGGGAAACCGTTGTCAGCGGTGGCGATGACTCGCTCCACATCTTCACCGACTCCTGATAAGAGCCCGCTGACGCGAATGCGTTGCGACGAGACCTCGATCTTGTCACTATGACCAAGAATTCGATTGGTGTCGTGTGCCAAGAGGATCGGGCGGGACTGGCTGTTGACTTGCACGCCCTGCAAATCGACGACCACCGGCCAGTAGTATCCGCTGAGCTGCATGACTCCGCCGGTATATGCGGTCATGCTGAATCGTCGGACGGCTGGCTTTCCTTCGGCCGGTGACTCCGCAGCTTGTAGTTCGATCTTAGCCGCCTCCGCAATGTAAAATTGCGCCGGCGTCTGATCGTTCGCCAGTATCATCAACGGCTTACGCCGCGCGGGCGACGTCTTGTTCGCGTTCGTTTTCTTCATCGGTGGGCTGTAATTCTGAAGCGTTTGAGCCAGTCGAAGTCGGCAGGCCGAGTTCTTTCATTAGGGCGATTTCCTTTGCGCGCTGGCGGAGTTTATCCTCCCAATTGAATCCGAGAGCGGCCCATTCGTCGGCCAATGTCGCGGTGTGATTGTTTAGCCGCGTATCGGACGCATTGGCCATCTTAGTCGGGTCTGCATGTCCGCGCGATCGCCAGAGATAAGACACGGTGTCGGACCAATCTCCGTATGGCTGCGGGGTCAGCAGTCCAGGAACCAAGGCCGCTTCCTCAAGCCAGGCGTACCAAACGCGGGTTAGCACGACCAACTCCGCGTCATCTTGATCGACATCGATGGCACTAAAGTAGGTCTGATGATCGAGTTGGCCGCTCGAGTAGTTATAGGACGCCGAGTTGCAAGCCGCGATATTGAACGGCATGCTTACGCATCTTGAAATTTCGTTGAGCAATTCTCGCTTGAACTCGGCGTATGTTGAGGCGGGCTGTTCGGCTTTGAACTGCCCAAGTTTCCAACCTGCGGGGACGGTCGTCATCATCCGCTGTTCGATCTCAATCGGCAGAAACGGATCGACGTCGTCAGCTTCTCCGGCGGCAGGGGCGTCGGTGTAAAGCACCGCTGCGTGATCCGCCGCGGTTTCTGCCGCGGCGATCACGGCCAGCGTGTAGCGGCGTAGCTGCGCGAACAGAGGCAGTGCCGGCATGATTTCTGGAATGCCGCGAACTTGACCTGCACGATCCGAATTGAACCAGTGAATGACCGAGCTGGCGGGGACGTATTTTGGCTCTTGAGTCGTCATCATGCCGCTGCCTGGATGTTCCGGCAGGATGGCATAGCTGATCGGGTTGCCATCGGCGTCGAACGTGATGCCGTCGGCGTTGTTCGGATCGTTTTTGCGCGGATTGGTGACTTGGTCGGCTTCGACGAGCTTAATGTCGAGTTTGATCGGCGACCGGAGTTTGCTGTTCGTCGTCAAAATGGCGAAGGCTTCGCCGTCGACGGCTTTTGCGCGTCGCATCGTGCGGAGCTTCGCAGCCAGACTGATTTCCTTAGCCCACTTTTCGAAGGCCATTTTGATGCGAACATTCGCGATAGGATCACCTGTCTCTATCTGGATGGTCGGCCCGTAACCGATCACATCATTGGCCAATGTGTCAACGATCCCTTTCGCATAAGAGTTGTTCGCCACTTCGTAGCGTGCGCGATTGCGAAGTAGACGGCGGACGCCCGCGCTATTTGCCGCTGCGGCGCTGAGCGCGTCGGCCATCGCCCAGTGGCGGCGGTTGTCCTCGGTCGTCTGGGCGGCGTCATACCTCGCGCGGACCGGCACCCGGACCGGCACGGCGAAGGATTTCGTGCGATGTCGCGTCGGGTAGGAAAATAGGCGGGAGATCAGCTTCAACATCGCTATTTCACGCGGTGGGACCGGGTGGCGTGAGCTTGGAGTATCGTAACCCTCGGAATTTCCCCGAGACGCCTTGCTTGGCGGCCAGATGTTGATCGGCCTTGATCACATCGTCAACACCTTGAGCCTCGACCCGTGTCCCGTCTGTTGAGACCGACTTCGGGCCTTTGGCTACGCTTTCTAGCGTTTCATCGAGTTCTGCCATTGGTTGGAGAAAATCCAAAACTGCGGTAAGTTCGCGAGCAGTCTATCGATTAGACGCGCGAATGGAAGGCTTCCGCTCGCCAGTCATCGTGGAATTTGTGAAATGGTGCTATATGTAGCAATCAGAGAGTTCGCTGACGTCGAAATTACGGGCCATCGGCTCCATCTTTTTTCCGGACGAATTGACTCCACGCCGGGTCGCCTGTCAATGTTTCAAGCGACACGTATTTCGCTCCGCAGTGTCGACACACCCGTCGGCGGCGAACGGCACCGTCTTTGATTGGTTCGGTGTGCGTGACGAAGAAATGCCTACATCCGCAACGCCGGCAGACGAGGCCGACTGGCTCAGCTGATTTCGTACCGTCCTTCATGCTCTCCTCCGTGTTGGCAAATCGGCTGCCGTGATTCGTCGGCGGGCGCGCGCTGGTCGATGCGCGTCGTCAATCGATTTCAATTTGGCTCCGCTGATTGACGCGGCGACGGCTGAGCCGACAAGGCCGTCAAGCCAGTGATTGGCGCGGCCTGGATAAGCATCCCAGACGGTAACCGTCCGCCCGTGGGCTTTCGATTCGAGCTGCGTGGGATACTCGGCTGTCAAGTGCTCGGCCAGCAGATGATGCGATTGCGGGTCTGTGCCGTAGAGCGTCATCTCGCCATGCTCGCCTGGCGACACGCCGAAACGGTCGAAGATAAATGACTTCCACCAGTTCGTGTCGTACCGCACATGGCGACTCGCTCGTTTGACCGCTCGCGTCACCATCCAGTTGAGTCCGATTTGATCGCCCGGCTTCTTCTCGTAGGCCGTGATTGGCTTTTGCTGAGGGCCGATGGCGCGGCCGTAGCTTGGTAAGCACGCGGCGGAGAACTCGGCTTCGCGGCAGACCTGGTAGACCAGGTGGTTTTTGTATCCGGCATCCACCAGCGCCCGACCAATGCGAAGGCTGACTCCGTCTTCTCGATGCCAAGCGGTATTAAGCAGTCGGCTGAGCAGATCGCGGAGGCCGGCCAGCAGCGCGCCGTCAATATTGGCACCCGCGTGCTTGTCTCGGAGGCGCTGGGTCAGGTCGCCCAGGTGGAAGTAGTGTCGCCGCTGATCGGGTTCGGTTCCGTAATCGATAACCGATCCCGTGAATTCCGGCGACCAAGCGGCAACCACGTAGAACAGGATGTCTTGCTGCACGTCGACAAATGCGGTGACTCGGTCGCATACGAGTGGCACGGTGAATCGCGGCACGCGCGAGAGCTTCTGGATGAGGATCCGCGACGGCGGTACGATCGCCAGTTGGTCGCCGTCATGCCGCTTCGGCTCGTTCTGATACTCCGCGTCGAAGGTGAGCGGGTGATCGATCCGTATGTTGTAGGCGTGCTGGAGTGCCGAAAGCTCGTCGTCAAGCTTGCGCTCCGGCCAGGCGACGCGGCTTCCCTCATCCATGGCCCGACGGTGCTTGCGATAGTAGGCCGTCGCTTGGCTGCCATCCCCACCGCTTGCCAGATCCCGTCGCCGAATCTCGGCGTATTCGTCCCAATGCTTTTTGGCCTCGTCAGTCGTTGGCCATTCGTGGACCAGCTTGCACCGTTTGCCGTTCCACTCGGGATGCCGTGATCTATCGAGGAGCTGATCGGCCAGGTCGTCAGGCTCGATGACGGTGCAGGGCATTGCCGCGGCGATCTTTTTGCTGGGTCCAGCGAGACCGAGGATGGCCCCGGTGATGATCTTCATCCGCTTCAGCGTTTGCGCCGGACTGCGTGCTGACTCGTCGGTCTGCGGATCGTCGGGGATGACCAGGTCTGGGCGAACGGTCTTTCCGTCGCTGCGAGTAAATTTCATCCCGCGAACTCGGCCGGTGATGCCCGCCACGCGGACGATCGCGCCGCTGGCCTTGCTGCCTTCGACGGTGGGCAGCACGATCGATTGGCCAGACCATTTGATTTGAGTGCGGAGGCCGTCGCAGAGCTGGCCTTTGCACCGATTGTTGATTCCCTCAAGCCGCGCGATGGGATAGCAGACTTCTGGAAAGTCCTCGGCGAGTAGGTCGTTCGATTCCAGTTCGGTCTTGATCGACTGGAGCAACTCGTCGGCCGCGTCCTGGCTGGCACCGATCAGCGCGACGAACTGCCGGCGGCCGGTTATCACCGCCCAGATTACAGCCACTTCGACGATGGTGGTCTTTCCGCTTCCGCGCGGGAGAGCGAACGCGATCTGGCCACCCTTGACGATCGTCCGCTCGATCTCCGCGATTAGGTCGCGGTGGTCTTGCGAGAATTTTAGCGTGAAGCGGTCTGGAAAGTAGACCGTGAATTTGAGGAGCGACGCTTCGGCCTTCGCCCTTCGCTTGGGGTTTTTGACAACCGGCAATGGCGCGATGTCTCGGCCGGCGCGGCTGGACGCGGCGTTGCGTTCCCGCTCGCGATCTTTTTTCCGTTCGTAGGCGGCGGCTACGTCGAGTTGTTCCGGCACGTCAGGCGCTACGGGAAAGTGTTTCCGACCCGCCAGGTAGCCGACGAATCGCAGCAGGTCAATCGTTTTGCCGTCGCCGAACTTGAGCCCCGCCTCAGCACGCCATTCTCGAAGCCGGCGATCATCGAGGACCGGGCCCAATGGCGTGGAGTTCAATACCTGGAGGAGCTGACCAGGCTTCAGCTTGCGGGGGTTGGCCCGTGGATTATCCGTCACGTCCGCTATTTGCGGCCGAATCAGATCAGCGACGGCGGCCAGGTCGAGCTTCTTCATGCCCATCCGTGCGCGCAGAGGCAGACGATGAGCTACGTCTCGGTAGCCGTCGTGCTGTCTAGTCAGCGCGATTGGTTAGGGGACCGTTTGAGTTGGCGCTCAGGCGGTTCCCGTCTTGTTTACGTGGCGAACGAGCCACGCTCCGAAATGGGTTAGATTGACCGTTCCGTCGCCGTTCGCTGGCGCTCCCTCAACCAGATCACGCTCGATCATCTCCACCGTTATAACGTTCCCCGCGCCGGCAGACAAGATTTTTGCGAGCTGGTTGGCCGTCAGTGCTCGCGGGTCAAAGTCAGAAGGGGACGGTGCTGAGTTTAGCTTCTTCATGTTCCAATTCCTGACGGGCTTTTCTCGCCGCTTCGCGCGGGACCAAGTAATACTCGATCACCCAGAACTGCCCGCGCCGCCTGGAGACGGCGATCCATTCTGGCGTCATGCTCGATATGCGTCTGAGTAGTCGGTAATGACCGCTCCGGGCTGGGATCCGTTCCATCGCGCGCAGCCAGGCCGGATCGAGGTAACATCGCAGGCGTCCTCGTGCCCCGCGAAACCGAAAGCCGTTGTGGCTGCGGATTCCTCGCCGGCCCCAATCGTACATTGTTTGGCGATGGAGACACTTCGGCAAATCGGTGTAGATTACTCCATCCATGCGACGCCTCCCAGTAGATCGGGCCGTCGCTGCGTTTCAGGAAAGGCGCACCAGCCGAATTGCCAGTTGCGACAGGTTGCGAAGTCCTTGTCTGCAGGTGGTGACATGGTTGCGTCAATCGCGAGTTGCCGGAAGTTCTCGATCTCGACCTTTATGCGGTCGTCTTCGTGGAACACGCGCAAGCCTGGTTCGTTGACGCCCGCAATATGGACGTTCCAGGCCCAGCGTGGTGTTACGCCGCACAGGTAGATGAACGGAGCCTCTTGTTCGTCGAGTTGACGGGCCGTCACGAGATTTCCTGCCGGGTAATAGGCGCCATTGTTTCGCCGGATCAACTTACTGTATTCGCCGATCAAGCAGCGGGCACAGTGGACATTGGGGTTAAATCCTCGCACGTACTTGAGCCAGACGAACCGGAACGTGTTGGCTCGTTTGATTTCGACTGTGATTGTCGGTTTCATCGAGTGGTCTCTATTTCTGCCATTGATAGGAACTCCAAGTTGTCATTGACGATCAACGAATCAAGCACTTGAATACCGACGAACTCCGAGGCGGTGCGTAGGCTTTTAAAAACTTGCCAGTCTTGGTAACTGGGCGTCAGGTCGCCCGATGGGTGATTGTGGGCGATTATCAATGATTTGGCGTTGGCGATAATTGCCGGTCGAAAAACCTCGCGCGGGTGGACGAGGCTGGCTGTCAGAGTGCCGACGGAAACCACGCTGATGCCGATAACCGCATTCTTCGTGTTTAGCAGGATTGAGTGGGATGTAGCGGATTTCCCGCAATTCTACGGAAAACGGTCGGTTTGCAAAGGCCAAACTCCGGGTACAATTTTTTTTCGGCAGGCAACCAACTGTGTCTGGTTTTCTGACTTCATCGTATGCGGTGCGGAAGCGAAAACCGCCAGAAGGACCCGTGACCCCAAAACCCCAGATTCTGGAGTCAATCATGCAACCTGCTCCTTCGCCAACGCCTCACACTTCGCCATCGAGCCTTGATAATCGACGCCAGCTTCGGCCAGCATTTTCGTCAAAGCCGCCTCCCAGTATCGTTTTGGGTTGCGAACTGTGCCGGAGGCTACCGAGCGGACTAACTCAAGCACCTGCGACCTGACTCCCGCAGCGATGGCGATTCGTCCCAACCTACCGAGCGTTTTGGGTGGGATCGTGAACGGTAGATCGCGGTTGATCCTGCGGCAAAGGCTTTCGATTTCGCTTGCCTGGACGGCCAGCAACTCATCGTCCGACAGGACTCGCAGTTCCGCGACGGCAACCACACCCCCATTCGACGACCGACCGACCGACGACCGTTTGGTCTGGTCTGGTCTGGTCGTGTTAGGTTTGGTTAGGTCTTGTCTGGTCTTGTCTGGTAGCTCGTTTGGTGACTGGTTGTTAATCGATTCGCAATCGAGCAGCAACCGTTTGATCTCATCGGAGGCCATTTTTTCGAGCCATCCGACTGAATCTTTCGATGCCCAGTCAAGCAATTTTCCGAAGACGGTACTTGGGAAATGGCTGATAAAGGAAAGGCGACCTACGGTAAGGGCGTCTCCACTCGACGTGGACAGTATTCCTCGAATTGGGCATGTTGCGGCGATATTGGCTAGGGCGATCCACGCGCCGTAAATCGCAGGAGCCTCGTCGCCAAACTCCTCGATCAACTTAGCGTAGCCGTTGCTGTTGAATCCGAGCGGTATCGAGATCCAATGCAGCGACTTATGACGCCGAGAATCAGCCGTCTCGAACGTCTCAGACCACTTCGCGATTTTGTAAACAATTTGCTCCGTCATAGTCTTAGCCATCCTGTTTGTTCGGGTACACCACATGTACCACCTTCCATGCTGTGGA
>JACTND010000187.1 GCA_014584305.1 Planctomycetota bacterium
AACCATGCCGCCGCCGCCAGTAGCCGCCAGACCGATATACCTTTCATTGCCGCCCTCGCTCCCGCTCGATCCTGTAATGTTCGTCGATCGCCTTTTCCAGCGCCGCGCGTTTTCTTGCCAGCCGCAGCAGCTCTGCCTGTCCGCACGCAACACACTGGACAGCATTGCCGCAATGGAGCAACTGTCCGCCGCATCGCTCACAAGGTGGTAGTGTGGCCGATGCGCGCAGCAATGCTATTACCTCCCGGCGATGCTGCGTCAGGTCTCGTTTGAGCGCGGCCGGTATGACCGCCGGGTAGTGCTCTAGCTGGTCGCCGCGCAACACAAGCACCACGTCGGCCCGAAAAACGTCATGGATGATCCTGTGTGCAATCATCGCGTCACCCCTTGGATGTCTTTCTGCACGCCTAGCTCGTCCGCTGATCCTGTGTGCGTCGATCGCCCCTCGTCGCCCTGGCCTACGGACACGCATCGAATGCCGTAGCCCCTTAGCATTGCCTTGAGCAATCGGCGCAACCGCCGGATGCCCGCCGGGTCGTTGGGGTCGCGGATCGGCTCGATGGTGACGACGTATCGTGTCATGACGATAACTCCTCGTATTGCCCAGCAAACGAAAACTGCATCCGCGCCCCGTCCCACCGTAACCCCTGCAGGTCGATGGCCTCGCCGTTGCGATTTTTTAATACCAACAGTTCCCCTTCGGTGTCTTGCGGTGACCGGCGATGTATCGCCAGTACCATGTCCGCGTCGGCCTCGATCGATGAACACTCCGCCAACTGCGCCAGCCCTGGCGACTCCATGCGCGTTGACTCGCGGTTTAGTTGCGACAGCGCTAACACTGGACAACCTAGCTCCCCCGCCAACTGTTTGAGCGCGCGCGTCGCATCGGCAACGGTGTCCCGCATCGTCATACGCGCATCCGGTCGCGCGATGATCTGCAGGTAATCTACAACCAATAGCGCGATGCCGTGTTTCGCGCCGAACGCCTTGGCAATGCGCCGGATGTCCTGGACTCGCGCGGTCGGCATGTAGTGCGGGTAGAGCGCGCACCCCTGCAGGTCGCCAGCCGCGCCGATGATTCCTTGCCGCTGGCTGTCGCTCAGGCCCCCGCCCCGAATCTGTTTGACGGATGCGCCACTTTCCCGCGCCAGAATCCGCCGCACGATGTCGGCGCTCTCCATTTCGAGCGTAACAAACAATACTGGTCGGCCCCGATGCGCGTTGTGTTCCGCGATTTGCGCGGCCATAGCGGACTTGCCAATCGACGTCCGCGCCGCCAGCACAATGAGTTCGCCCGCAGTGAACCCGCCGATGCGCGCATCGAATTTTTCTAGTCCCGTATAGATCATCGGCCGCGCTGGTCGGTCGAGCCCGTCGAGTATCGCCGATGCGATGTCACCTACGGACTCGAAACGCACTTCTTGCCGCGATGCCAGCGCATCGAGCGTCGCCGATACGCGCGCAGCCGTCTGGTAGTGGTCGGTCGTCGGGTCGGATAGGTCGCCGTTAGCGTCCTGGATGGCCGCCGCAATCCGCCGTCGATGCGCCGCGCGCCGCACCAACCCGGCGTAGTATCGCGGGGTAGCTGACACGTTGGACACAATGGCCGCCAGCCCCACCGCGCCGCCGATGTCGTCGTATAGGCCCGCGTCGATGATACGCTGGCGCACCGCGCCGATGTCGCCCACCGGCTCGCCCGCCTCATGCATGTCGAGCAGTAGCGCATATAGCTGGCCGTGCGCCGGGTCAACAAAATCAATTGCATCCACCCCTGGTCGACATCGAGCGTGTCGGCCTGTGTCCTGTGTCGTGTCGTGGTCCGGGTCATATCTTGCGCCTTCCTGTGGCCTGTGGTGCATGTCCATTGCTCAACGGCCCGGCGTACTCGCGTTGTCGCCGCTCCCACTGCCTCACCGCCGCGCGCCAGTCCCTCATGGGGTTCCTACCCACGCGCCAGCCGTTGGCCGTGTAATGGTCGATCCACTGTTGGGGGTCGATGCCGTTGGCGCGCTCCTGGCAGTAGGCTTGCACCTCTTGGAGGGTCGGCCTGGTGAATGTCTTGGTGGATTTCACTGATGCGCGCGCTCTCTTATTAGGGTCTAGGGTTATGGGTAAAGAAAGCGTTCCGTTTGCCGTTCCGTTTGCCGTTCCGTTTGCCGTTCCGTTTTCGGAACGCTTCGCGCTTGATCCGTTCCGTTTTCGGAACGCTTCAAATCGGGATTTCAGCCAACAAGGAACCAACGTCCAGTATTCGCCGGGTCGTATTCTTGTCCCTGTGATATGGTGAATCAGCCCTGCCGTGATTGCCGCGTCCCTGACTCTCAGAAATCCCTTCGGCGAACCGTTCCCGAATCGGTCCATTAGTTCGGCCCGCCAGAATTTCGGCGCCGTGCGATAATGCAACCGATCTTCTCGCGACGCAATGAAGATCGCGAACAGCACCGGCTCAGCGCCGTACTCTCGTATGGCATCCGAGTCGAGCAACGCCTTGATGAACCGTATCGCGAACCCGCAGCCCTGGCGGTCGGTCGGGTAGCTCGCTTTTTTGCGCCTTATACGTACTGCTTGCCGGGCTTCGGGATCGCGCGTCGCGTGCGCTGTGGGCGTGCCGGTCGCTGGTTGGATCGCGCGTCTAGGAACCGCTGCAGGTCCGCTGGCGCGATTTTCCAGCGCGGTCGTTCTGAAAGCGATACGTTGGTTGCCTTTAGCTCCCCCCGCGCGATGAAAATCAGCACTTTGTCGGCGCCCGTCCGCAGTATGCGCCCAACTTGTGGCGGCGATAAGAATCGGTCGTATGTCATTATCTAGTGCTCCTGTGGACTGTGTGTCACTCGTGAGCATTAGACGATTGTCTTCGACCGTTACACAGTCGTTTTTTTCGGCGCGCATCAAACTGGTGCAAAGTGCAGCAAGCGCGCAACAATCAGGGTAGATATTTGCCGATTTCGGCCCGGTCGATGTACTCAACTAGGCGACTTTTGCGGATGCGGTACTTGCCGCGTTCGTCGGTGTGTTCGATGTAGGTCTTAGCCGGGTCGTCCGCATGACGGTTTACCGTATTGCGATGTAGTGCGCAATCACCCACGACCACCACAACCCACGGATCGGATTCGTTTTGTTTTCTCTTCCTTATCGCCGCCCGTATCCACTTGTCATACTCCGTACAACTCATATTAAGCAGCGTAGCGACATCCAGCCCGGTTGCGTTGACCATTTCGAGCAGTTCGCCGTATTCGTTGTCACCTTCTCCTGCCAGTTCGTCGCGCAAGGCTTGAGAGCGCTTCATCGATTCGCGAAACAGCGCAATCAGTTCGGCGTCCTTCCGAATTTCCGCCGCAGTTGGATTCGTTGCGCGGTCGTTCATCGTCCGCGCGCCCGGCTTGGCCCTTGCACGTTTTAGGAATCGTTCCCGTACCGTTTTGGGTTTGGCCTGGCGTTTGGGTTTGGCCTTTTGGTCTTTTCGCTTGGTCATACCGCACCCCCTTTTCGGCTCGACGTGCGGGCTTTAGGTTTGGCCTGGCGTTTAGGCTTGGCCTTGAGCAGCCAGCCGCGCACGTGATTGACGACGGCCTGCAATCGGTCGTCGCCGATCCGTTCGCGGTAGTGGTCCGATATGCTAGATGCAGCGTGCCCCATGATTGCCGACACGGCAACAAAATCTCTCGTTTCGTCCCCTATCGTTTGGAAGGTGTGGCGCAACGTGTAGAACGTCTTACCCTTGGCCGTGATTCCCGTTGCAACTCGCACCTTGTCAAACTCTTTCGATATGGGATTGTCCTTGGCTTTGGGAATCCATGAGTTCCCGTACTTGGTAACGAAAACCAAATCCGCATCGGTCGCGTTCTTGTGTGTCGGACGATGTTCGATTGCCGCCTCGAGCGCCTTGACCGTTTCCGGCCACAACGGAAAGCGTCGGGGTTTCCCGGTCTTGCTGCGCGCCATCGTCAACCAACCGGCTTTTAGGTCAAGATGATCGAAACGCAGCTTGGCGACGTCGGTATTTCCCATGCCGCCGTTTATGCCAAGCCAGATCATGGCTTGCATCGTCGCCGATGCCGCGTTCAGCAACCGCCAGATTTCCGCCGCGTCGAACAGCCGCGTCGTTTCGTTTTTCAGCTTGTGCAATGCAGACTTGCTAGGCTTGCTAAACTCTGTCCCCCACAATTTTGATAGTGGAGTGTTGAGCATTCCGTTTCGGTCGGCGTGATTAAAGATCGCTCGCGCGCAAGCAATGCGCCCCTCCAACGTCTTGAGATTGCAGCCCTTGGCAAGATGCGCCCGCAGTTCGGCAAAATCGGCCGGTCGCAAGTGTTCCACCGCCGCGCCGCGCCCTAGCTTCTCGATAACGCTGGCCGCAACCACCAAGTAATCATCGAACGTGCATTGCGCCAGTTCGCCGGTTGCAACCCGGCGTTCCCTCGACTCTAAGAACAGATTGCACAAGTTCCCCACGGTTAGCGCGTCGGGGTCATGGTCGCGCGGAGTTCGCCCGGCAAGTAGATCGTCCTTTTGTCGCAACCACTTTTCGAGCGCCGCTGGCGGATCGCTCCACGGTCCAAAGTACACCAGCTTGCCGCGAACCTTTTTGGCCCATTGGCCGTTGCTGTGACAGAACAGGGGAAACCCTGGCGGTCGTCGTGGTTTTTGTTTCCGCTTGGCGTAGAGTTTGGCCAATGTAGAATGGTGTTGGTTCATGCGTTGTCCCTTTGCTGGAACGTATGGACTTTGCCGCCGCCGGGTAACGTCCGGTTGGCGGTCTTTTTGTATGCGACACCCCTACCGGGTGTCGGATCGGGTGTCGTGGGCGATTTTAGGGGACTTTTAGAGTTTAGTCAATCACTCAAAAAACCCGCAAAAACACGGGTAAAATTGACTTTTGGGCCGGTAGCTCAGTCGGTTAGAGCAGGGGACTCATAATCCCTTGGTCGCGGGTTCGAATCCTGCCCGGCCTATTTTAGCATTCGATTCCGCAGGTGCGGGGAGTCTTCAGGAAGCGGCGGCGGGCAAATGCGGCCCCCGGCGAGAGTTCAAGAAACTCGCCGGGAGACCGTGTAGCTACTTGCCAGATGGCTATCGCAGGCGCGCGGCCATCACTTGGACGCCGTTGAGCTTCACGCGAATCAGCGTCTCGGTAGTCATGACCGGTACGTTGTGTCCGAGTTTGCTGTCCAAGTCGATCTTGGCAGTTCCCAGTCCATTCACCGTGGTGGTTCCGAGCAGCGTGGTACCGGCAAACACGGCAACGACGCTTCCGGCCGGTCCCTTTTCCAGTTCAAACTGGAATTTCCGCCGCGCATTGTTGTTGATGTTATCGTATTTGGCGACGCCTTTCATGGCGCCAGAAAACATCGTGGCGGTCAGGCGAATTCGATTGTTGCCTCCTTGGGCCTGAGCGCTTGATGGCGCTGCCAGTAACAAGGCGGCGGTCAAGATACCAAGTGTCAGACTTGTCAAAAACGTTTGCCGGGACATGGATTTAGCTCCTTTAATCTGTTGGAAATGTGCCCTGTGACCTCCGACCGACGGCCTTCGTCAGCCTCGCAAGTCATCACTCGACCTGTTGAGTAGGTTTGGCGCTGAGGAACCGCCAAATTTTTTCGGAATTGAGCCAGTCACACCAAGTTGTTCCAAAGTCGCGAAGCGACTATTGGAAACTGTGTTTGGGCGGTGTTACATGAATGGGACTGTGGGAGTCAGCCATTGCGGATACCAATACCAAGCGTTGGGATCGACAAACGGGGGTTGCTGCATTTGATTTTGCGGTGTAGTGCCAGGATTGCCATTGACGGTGATGTACGTATTGGGCGAGAGAATGTTGCCGGGATAGACGTAGTTCGGGTCGCCGGGACCGGCTTTTTTAAACGGCTTTTTGGATGGGTCGAGGAGCTCTGGACCCACAGGATCCGTAATGCCCGTGCCATCGAGCGCATAGTTGATGCTGATTGGGTCCAGTGTATTATCGGCCAAACTAACTTGGATGGTGTAACTGCCGGGTCGAAGCACAACACTCTTGGCAGTTCGCGTTTGCCCCGGGGTGGTCAAGGCCCGGAAAACCGGTTTGGCTTGACGATTGTAAATCGTCACCCAGACTTGGGCCAACTCCCGGGTTGTGGATGGCGAAGCCGTCAGGGCGAGGTGAAACATTTGCGTTTCCGCGACATACAGCGCATGATACTGGCGCCGTGCGGCGGCCGTCGCGTTACTCAGCGAACCGTCGGCCAATGAATCGACGGTGGCTAATGGCTGGTCAAAACGGACCGTCAACTGGTAATTGCCTTCGTCGAAATTGTCTCCGACTTGATCCGCGCCGACGGCGACGAAATAGGTCGTGTTCGCATCGATGCCAGCGGCTTGCAGGACCAACTCGCCGTTGCCGTTGAGTCGAGTGATCGTCGGTAGCAGTTGCTGTTGTTCATCGAACAATTGCAGTGTGGTAACCAGGGGGCCGGCCCCGATCGATTGCACCGCCAGGGTGATGGCGGAGTCCGGCCCGAGCTGTTGTGGCGATTTAATCTCGTAAAAATCGATGTCCGCTTGGTAAGAAAGGCTGGCGATAACCTGAAAATGTTGGTTGGTGCTGAAGGGGAGGGATGTCTTCAGTTTGTCAGCCGTGGCGATTGAATCGTTCAGCATCAACTCTTGGTTGAAATAATACGTCTGCGGATTCTGGAAAATCTCCCGTACATCGCTTTGTTTGAGCTGCCAATAATTGCCCACCAGGACGCGCTCGATCAGTTGCGGGTCAGCGGTTACCGCATCTTCGTAGGTAACCTTGAGTGCATAGCTACCTTGTGCGTACAGCGATTGGTCGGCAGCTTCGATCCGCACGTAGTAGGTCATGCCGTCCACAGCTTGGGGGATAGTAAACGCCAAGCGGTTGCCCCGAATTCCAGTGCCGCTGATTTCGTGCAACAGCTGTCCATTCTCGTTAATTATGCTCAGTTTGGCGCGGAGCAGACTGATGCCACTCGACACAAGCTCAAACTTGATGGGCCCCTCATAATTAGACAGCGGTGAAAGCTCGAAATAATCGCGGTCCGTCGATGCAGCGATATCGCCATAGACGATCAGCGGGATTGTCCCGTGCAAGCTGCCCGGATTCTCGATCCGGGTCGCCTTGTCCGGCGAGTCATTGTTTTTGTTTCCCACATCGGCAGTATCCAGACGGCGAACACCGTACAGGGCGCGAAGACGATTGATATCTTGCCCAATGAGCTGGGTATTCAGAGCGCGGTCATTCATCACCGATTGCGGATGCGCCGAATGGCGCAGCCCCAACACGTGGCCGATTTCATGGAGGGCCACCGCATAGAATTCATTGACATTGGGATAGGATTTATTTGTGTTAAAAATAATCTCGCCCCCCCATGAGCCGGACAGACTGGGATGTTTGGCAACGGAGACGGCGAACACATCGTCGTGCATGGGAATGGCGCCGACACGGATGTCACCAAAACGGGGATCGCCCTGAGTCAAAGCATTCACGCCAAACTGTTGTCCACCATCGGCGAGATAACCGGCGTTGATCGACGCTACGCGCGCCCATTGTTGAAACGCTTTCAGGATGTTGGCTTCGACTTGATTAGGTGTCATCCAATCGCGGAAGGCCGTAAACAATTGGCTGCCATAACCCGATATTGACGTTCCATCCGGAGCAAAGCTGATTGTGAGGCGCTCCGGCGCGAGCCACGGGGTCGGCGTCATGGATCCGACCGATGGTCCCGATTGCGGCGCGAATGCACCGTCCAGCGGTATGTTGGCGCCTAGGTTCGTAGGCCCAGCGGAAAAGGGGTCAAATGCGGCGTAACTCATGGCTGATGATGTTCCTCAATTCTCGTTTCCCAATCGCGCAACCGTTGTACGGTGATCGCGAACTCTTGAAATTCTGGCAGCCCTGCAAGCGGTGCGAGGTCAGGGTCATTGGCAAAATAATGGAATACCAATTGCGGATCTTCGGCTAAGGCGGATTGCAAAAGTTGCATCGCGCGGTGGGCGTCGCTCGGTTCTAACTGCGAGGTCAAGGCATAAATCCCGGCGACGCGATAACGCGTATCTGGCGCGTTGTCCAGTGCCAGCGCGGCCTCCGCGTCCTGCAGCGCCCGTTGCCGTTCTCCGCGGCGGGCTTGCAAAACTCCGCGCGTCGCCCACGAAGCGGCATGTTGCGGTCGCAACTCGATAACCTCCGTCATGGCGTCGATGGCGGCTGGTGTTTGACTGGCGTCCAACGCCAATAGGGCGGCCTTGTTCTGCCAAGCTTCCAACGAATCGGGGTCGCACACGATGGCCTGATCCAAGTCGTCGAGTGCGGCGGCCACATCGCCTTGACTGTAATGGGCCAAGGCCCGTGTGACCCAGCTATCGGCATCCACGGGTTCGAGTTTCATGAAACGATCGCGGTCCTTGTGGGCAAGGGCTTCCTTGCCCAAAGCCTCGTACACGTCGGCGCGCAACGCCCAGAGCCGCGTTTCGACCGCCCCCAATTCTATCGCGTTTGTCAGATCATCCACTGCGGCCTGCCAGTTTTCCGCACCCATGTAGCCCAACGCGCGATTGGCGAAATAGGTCGGTTCATTCGGCGTCACGCGAATGGCTGTGCTGAAGTCGCGGACGGCCCCCTGCCAATCACTGAGATCCAGCCGCGCGCGGCCTCGATTGAAATGTGCAAGATCCGAATCGGGTGCCAGTCCCACGCACATACTGTAGCAGGCTTCGCTGCCACGAATATCGCCGGTCAAGGCCCGCACGTTTCCCAGCAACAACCACGCCTCAAAACTATCCGCCGCATCATCGATTGCCGCTTGCAGGAGCGAATCCGCGGCGCGGACGTCACCCGCAGTCAAGTATTCGTGCGCCATCAACACGCGGTCGGCCGTATTATTCGGCACCGCGGCGAAAGCAGCGGATTTTAGTTCGGCCGCTCGTGTTTTGTCCCCGCGAAATTCGGCGATGGTCGCCGATTGCAACAGGCTGGCTGGACCCATTCGACCGTCTTGCCACTCGACGGCTCTATTCCAATACTCGTCCACTCGCCTTAAGATTTCTTCGCGGCGGTCGGGCGCGCGGATGCGATCGAGTAAGCGAAGCTCGAAGCTGGTCAATAACGAATAGCTGGCAACCAACTCGCCGCGGAGTGCTTGTTGTTCTTCAGCTGCCAAGCGCCGCCAACCCTTCAGCGGTTCGCCTCGTACGTGCTGCAAATGCGTGACCTGATCCACGTGTTCCCGCAGTCGATCGGCGGCTCGCCGAACGAGATTCTCCGGGAGATCGACGACGGTCAAAGGGAGTCGAGAATGCCGCAATTGTGTAACCAATTGAGTATTCGCGGAAAGAGCCTGCATTTGGTTCAAATGGCGAGAACGCATAACCAGCAGGCTGGTGATGGCCATCAGGATGATGAACGCTACGCTGGCCACGCTGGTCGCCGAGGTAATGCGCGGGTGCCGACGGCACCAATTGGCCAGCCGCGTCCGCAGCCGCCTGTTCCGCGCGAATCGCAAAGGGCGAAACGCCAGAAAACAATCGAGGTCCTCTTTCACCGCAGCGGCTGAAGAATAGCGCTGGTTGGCATCGGGGTGCAGCAATTTGGCCACAATCGATGCGAGATCGATGGGGATGTTGTGCTGCTGCCAGAGCCGTTCGGGCGGACCCTGTTGACGATCGGCAATCATTTGGTTCAATCCGGCATCGTCCGGCGGGTAGATCGTCGGGAACGGAAGTTCTCCCGTCACCATTTGGAACAGGACGACTCCCAGAGAGTAGAGATCGCTGCGCGCATCGATCGACGTGCGGTCGCGATAAGCAGCAAGGTGTTCGGGCGCCATGTACGGGAGCGTGCCCCCCAAAGCTTCCGGGTTCTGATAATGTTGTGTGGTGGCCAGATGAAAATCCAGGAGCAACGGCTGACGGCGTTGATGCTGGTCAGCCTGGCCGA
>JACTND010000125.1 GCA_014584305.1 Planctomycetota bacterium
CAAGCGTGAAGAGTTTCGTTTTGATTTCCAGTTTGCGGAACGTGGCGCTACGTCATCCTATAGCTTTCTCCCGCAGCTCTGGGCGCTGCGCCGTATCGGTGAAATCATCGATGTCATCGACCTGCACGGCCGGAATGAAGAATTAGTTGCCGAACTCGTCGGTTTGGCCACTAAGTATGGCATCGTGACCCCCTATACCTCGTACTTAGCAGATGAGAACCAACCGGCCGCGCAATTGACGGACTACCGAGCGAATATTGAGTCGTCGTCGCAAAGGTTGGGACAACTGGAACACGATGTCGCTAACCAAAGTGGTTTCGAGTCCCGCGGGGCAAAACAACAGCTTAAGATGGCTGACAATCTCGGACAGTTTGGATTTGGCGCCGGCGGAGTGGGCGGGGGTGGCTTGGGTGGCAGCCCCGCTCGCCGCGGCGACGGGATCCTGGCCGGAAGCGAGGGCTCCGGAATGCCCGGGGAAGGGATCCGGCAAATCGGTGGTGCCACGTTGTACAAACGGGGCAGAGTCCTCGTGGCCGACAACGCGGTCAACATCGACTTGGAAAAGGACCGCGACAAGATCGTTGACATCCAAAGATTCTCGGACGAATATTTCGCCCTCGTGGCCAATAGTACGTCGGAGGAAAATGCAATTCTCGCGCAACAACAAGCGGATGAAGAATTGATCGTCAATATCCGCGGTCAATACTACCGAGTCCGATAGTGTCGGCGATTGCCACCGGTGCCAACGGCAGCGCGAGCAACAAGTCCCGGGCCGCTGTTCCGCAGGGCCTCTCGCCGGGTCGCCAGCAACCATGGCTTTCTGCTTAGATCGCCGATTGCGTGGTTTGACGCGCCGGCGACCGAAAGCAGACGGCGCCGGTCGGTGCACGTTATATCGTTCGCGAGGGTTGTAACTGCAAACGCTGCGGTTCAGCGGCATTCGACGAATTGGTCAACCCGGCCTTTCATTTCATGTAACGTAAACTTGTTTACGTAAAACATGCGATCCATTCCTTGATCGTGAACCAGCAGCGGATTGGTTTCAGTGAACGCGCCTTATGAGCCCAACATTGTTGACAGCGCCGACCGCGGTCGTGGCGCCACCAGCGGTACAACGTATTCTGCACGTTATTAACGGTGAGCATTATTCCGGCGCCGAGCGTGTCCAAGATTTGTTGGCAGCCTCGTTACCGGAGTTTGGTTGTGAGGTTGGATTCGCCTGTGTCAAACCGGGCAGGTTCGCGCAGACTCGGCAATGCCAGCGGGCACCGCTCATCGAAACGCCTATGCGGTTCAAATTCGATTGGCGGCCTGTGGACCAGGTCGTGGCATTTGCCCGCGCTGGTGACTATGCAGCGCTCCATGCGCACACACCCCGTTCGTTGTTTGTCGCGTCTTGGGTCGCGCGGCGCCTCCGGTTGCCGTTGTACTATCATGTTCACAGTCCGGTTGGTCGGGATTCAAACCGTCCTTGGGCCAATCGAATCAACGCATGGCTTGAACGGCATCTCCTGCGCCGCGCCACCCGCATTTTCTGCGTCTCCCACAGCCTCCTCCACTACATGCAGAAACAGGGACACCCACCAAGTAAACTGGCGGTCATCCCCAATGCCGTTCCCAATCAGCCGAGAACGACAATCGAGCCGCCGATCGAGGGACCTTGGGTCCTAGGCCTAGTCGCCTTGTTCCGCCCGCGCAAAGGGTTGGAAGTGCTGATCGAGGCGTTGGCGGAGCTCCGGCGCATCGGCGTCGATGCGCACCCGAAAAGCCTCGGCGTGGACGACTTGGTCGATTGGACGGGATTTGCACGGAACATCCCCATTCTATTGCAGGAATTGCATCTCATGGTCTTGCCCAGCTTGTTTGGCGAGGGATTACCCATGGTCGTCTTGGAAGCGATGGCACAAGGCCTGCCCGTCGTCGCTAGTCGGGTCGAGGGAACCCCCGAGGCAATTCGTGACGGCCAGGATGGACTTCTATTTGAACCGGGCGACGCAGTTGGCTTGGCGGATCGGATAACGGCCGTCACAACGCAGCCCGAACAATGGAGAAAAATGAGCGCATCCTCGTGGACTCGCCAGAGAACCGAGTTCTCCACGCGGAATCAAGCACAGCTCTTAGCCTCCCATTACCTCCAGTAGAAACGGGGACACCCATGGTCCTAGAGAAAGGATGAGTCTCCTCGTTTGCGTTAGGCGGCGCGGAGGGCAGGCGGGGACAGGAGGGAACGAGCCAGTGCCAGGACTTGGTCGCCATAGTGGTCAAAGCGATAGATGGTGTCTACGCGTTGCTTGGCTGTCTGTACAAGTCGGGATCGGTATCCAGAGTCGGTAGCCAGGCGCTCAATGGCTTGCGCGGCTGCTTGATAGTCGCCGTAGGGTACAACGATGCCTGCGCCGTGCGCGATAGCTTCATGGGCTCCGCCATTCTGATCGAACGTGATGATCGGCAGTTCCGCAGCCATCGCTTCGTGAATTACACACGGAAACGGATCGACGCGCGATGACATGAGAAAAGCATCCGCGGCTAAAAAGTAGGGTTGTACGTCATCCCGTTCACCAATGAAATGAACACGGCGCTGAATTCCGTGTTTGTCCAAATCGAGTTGTACGTAGTGGTACGCGGAATGCGGCCAACGCGGGCCGTCGCCGATCCAGACGAAATGCAACGTGCAAAGCGAGGTGAGATTGTTAGTCGCAGCAATCGCGACTTGAGCAAAATGATCGATTCCCTTCCGCATATCCAACGTTCCGCAACCGAGAACAATGTGCGCGTCGGCCGGCAGGTTCAATTCGTGGCGGATGGCCTGACGCGCGTGTTGGCGATTTATGAGTTGACCGAACGACGGATTGAGCAATCCTTGAGGTATTACCAAACCTTTGGCCGAAGAATATGCCGACTTGCACTCTGTCGCCGCACGGACGCATTGCGCTGGAAAAACTACCTTTTCCGACGCCGAAAAAACCAGCTGATAGTCGTCGTCCGTGTAGGATGTCGGAAGTTCATGCACTAAAGAGATCACTGGAATTTGATGGGCATGCAGTTGTTGCGTTATGTACCGCGATTCCATACTATTGCAAAGTGCCATCACAGGGCCCTGGGTCAGCCGGCTGGAAATCAGCCATTGTGAGATTCTGCGAGCGAGCACAGCGCTGGGTTGGCGCGGAAGGTCCAAACACTCGGTCGGGCAGATTCTGGCGAAGTCACCATGCAGCACACCGCCTGCATGCAGCAGGACGGCATAATCGGCAGCCAGGTTCTGCTGAAAGTGCCGCAACAAATGCAACAAAATCAAGGGGGCACCCGTACGGCTGGCTTCGTGGGAAACAAATATGAGCTTGGGCAAACCATCCCCCGTAGGATGCGCGGCGGACGATGTTCCTGCCGTCGCGAACTTTCCCCAGGTTCGGAGTTTTGCCAAGAGTCTCACTATGATTCGCTCCGTTCCAAGCTCGCGTCTGGTGCTTATGCGGACTTGTTAAACAGATGTTGAAATTCTCGCGAATGCGTTGTCGCGTCTGTCCGCGTCAAGTCCTCCACGAGCCTGCCTTGTTCCATCACCAACACCCGATCCACCCACCGCAACGAACTGTGTCGATGGGTAATAATCAACGTCGTTCGTTGCCGAATAAACGGTTCCAAACCCTCGTGTAGCAAATTTTCGGTTTTGCCGTCAATTTGACTTGTCGCTTCGTCCAAGATCAGAACGCACGGGTCAGCGAGGATCGCTCGGGCCCAGGCCACTCGTTGGCGTTGCCCGGCCGATAGCAACCTACCTTGGTCCCCGACGAGTGAATCCATCTTTTGCGGTAGTGATTGCGCAAAATCCCAAACCAAGGCTTGTTTGGCGGCATTTTCAATCTCTTCCCGGCTGGCGGAGTGCTTGCCATACGCGATATTGTCCCAAATGGTCCCTTTAAATAGCACGCTATCTTGGGTAACCCAGGCAAATTGACGCCGCAAGCTGCGGGGATTCATATGGCGGATGTCCACTCCATCCAGCAAGATGCGGCCCTTGTGCGGGTCATAAAACCTGAGTAGCAAATTCACAATCGTCGATTTTCCCGATCCGTTGGCTCCAACAATTGCCAGGGATTCGCGCGCCTTGACTTCGAAACTGACATCCACAAGGGCCGGTGTTTTACCCCGATAGGTGAATGTCACATGGTCAAACACGATCGACTGGGACAAACGAGGGACACTTGCTTGGGGGGCGATAGCAACCACCTCTGGCTTCTCGCCAAATGCTTTCAACAAGTTCTCGCAGGCCGTACCGCCCCGCACCAAAATGTTGATCACTTCGCTCATTTTGCGCGCCGGGTCGCTAGCTCCAGCCAGAAATGTGTAGAACAGGAGCAGCGAACCGGGTTTTAACGGCCGGCTGCACATCCAAATACCAAACAAGTGAGTTTTTTGATTCAACACCAAGTACGCCCCCACCAAGATCGATAGTGCTATCGAGATGATCCCCAGCATCTCCGTCGTGGGCCGCAGAAGTGAATCGTAGAGCGATATCTTTAATGAAATGCGATACAGGCTATTCGCATTGCGTTTGAAACGCCGTCGTTCCGTTCGCTCGCGGTTAAATACGCGTACGGTTTTTATTTCTCCAAAGGACTCCATCAACGTCTGAAAGACCTGCGACATCCCATCCATTTCACGCTGCGTCGAGCGTTTCATGCGTTGGGACAAGGCATGCACGACGTAAGCCCCCAAGGGAACAATAATCAAGGACACAACCAACAAGGGAAGCGAAATCCACGCAGCGCCAATCAAGCAGGCAGCCATCTTCAACGGTTCGCGCAGCATTTTTCCATAAAACGCTTGTAGCCCCGCGCTGACCATCATCATGTTGTGGGACAGGTGGGTCATCATATTGGATGTTCCCATAGCGTCGATCCGTCGTTGGTCCATTTCCAACGCTTTGCGGTAGTATGTGCGCCGCATATCCATCACCGTCCGATTCGCGACGCGGGCCACGAGAATCGTGCTGACAACCAGCAACACGCCTTTCAGCAACGAAGTACCCAACAACCAGGTCAGCGCCCAGACCAAAGTCTGAAATGGAGAGTGCGGGGCGAATTTGGTGATGTATGGTTCTAACCACTGATAACGCGCCAGCGCATTCTTTTCGGCTTCCAGTCGATTCGCAGCCAGGTCTAACTGTCGCTGCAAAACCGCCTGTTCCGCCGGAACCGCGACGGCTGCAGCACTTTCCAGCCGCGCGATTTCCTGCCGCCAACGATCGATTTGTTGTTCGTTCTCGGCAATTTCTTTGGCGATCCACGTGTGGGCCGTCTGATTGTCCAAGACGATTTCCACGAACGGATAGACCGTGGAAATACTCGCCCCCCACAGGACAGCAATCATCATCGATGAAACAATGGCGCCAATGATCGACCATCGATAACGAAACGATCGAACAACGGCAGTCAGAAAAGGTCGCATCCGTGCTTTCTCAAACCGTGATGTCTAAACGTGTTGCATGACCTGCTCAACCGAGCTCGATTGCTAGCGGGCCGCGGTGCGGCGCTTCCTGTCGGCGGCCAAATCGGTCATGCCCGCGAAAGATTCGCAAAGTTGCGATTTTTCGTCAACCACGAATTCAGTATTGAAACGTTCAATTAGGCGCGGTAATGGAATGCCAAAAACTAAATGGTCCCGGAAAAGTGACATTTGGAATTCCGGCTTCACAGTAATAGGGTGTCAGCATTTGGAAAGGCGATGGATGGCTAGAGTTTCGACACTTTGTTTGGGGATCGGACTGGTAGCCGTGGTTTGGGCGGGATGCTCCTCCACGCGGACTTCCGATACTGCGCGGACAGGCATTGAACAGTTA
This sequence comes from Planctomycetota bacterium, assembly GCA_014584305.1. Classification (GTDB taxonomy): domain Bacteria; phylum Planctomycetota; class Planctomycetia; order Pirellulales; family Pirellulaceae; genus BJ22. The sequence goes on from JACTND010000125.1 coordinate 5,840, forward strand.
CTCATCTCGACCGCGGTCGATCAAACGCTCGATCACCTACCGTTGCCGCCGGTTGAGGGGCGAAAAGTATTTCTCGACACGCAATTCTTGGACGCCGTGGACAAAGGCTATCTGGTCGGCACCCTGCGGCAACGCTTACTCTTGGCTGGCGCGAAATTGACGGACGCCAAGGAAGGGTCTGAAATTACCATCGAAGTTTGCTCTGGCGGTTTAGGTACGGACAATACGTCGGCCTATGTCGGTGTTCCCGCCATCACCCTGCCCATGCCCTTGCCGGTTTCCACACCAGAGATACGACTCTTTGAGCGCACGAATCATTATGGCACGGCCAAAATCTGCATGACAGCTTATTACACGGAAACAGGTGAGTTGATCTACGACAGCGGCCGCGCATTGGCGCGTTCGGATGACAGTCGTTGGGCGGTCATGGGCATTGGCCCATTTACTCAGGGGACCATGCAACAAGAACTTAAACAGCGTCATCGGCGGTTTCCCCAAGCGCGGGAGCGCAATCGCGATGACGCGACTGTCTATCGCTGATCGACTTCGGCAAATTGTTGCGCGGCAAGTTGCAGGTGCGCGTGGGCCCGTTTCACGCTGGTAGCCACTTCATCGACATAACCATCTGCCGCCGCCGACCACGCGCGATTGACGAAGCGTTCGGCACTGGCCACTTCGGTCATGATTTGCGCGTACACTTTGACGCCAAAGTGGTCGGATAACGCCAACCGATGGTCGGCGAACTCGTTAAAGGACATGCTGCATTCCCGATCGATGAACGCCAAAATCTGTTCCGGCCGCCACGAGGCGACGTTGTCGTTCAAAGCCGTCAATCCCGAAACCAGTTCTCCCATGCGTCGTCGCAAATCCGGCAAACTGTCCGTGCGCGCAAGTCGTTCTTCACCGCGCCGAATTCTGGAATAGCGAATCATACCGATTCCGACCACTCCCAATCCAACTCCGAGGCTGTAAGTAATCCAAGGGATAGTCGCCCAAGCCGAATACGTCGGGGTCGATTCGTCGAGCTGCGCGGAGTCGAGCAGTTGCGATTTCAATTTCTGATTGCCTGGCTGCCAATCCAGATCTAACCACGATACCGTCGCGACAGCGCCGACCAAAAAACCGACCCATAAGAGGCACGGCCCCAGAGCAGAGGTCAATCGATGTTGTGATTGATGAGTCATACGATTATCCCCCTCGCAGATTCAATATGATGTCCTTCAACGCGAACCCCACGCCCATCAACGATTCGCCGACGATCAAACCCGCGGCTATGGGAATCCCAATTTCGTGGCCCCATCGCTTCCCGACCATGCGGTCCGAAATTAAGCGAACCAAGTTGCCGATCGTGTAGGCTAATACCGTGGCAAATGGCATGTAGAAGCCTAACGCAATCAAGACACCGATCCCGCCCAAGCCGCTCAGTGCCAACATCAATCCCAAAATGCCCCCAGCGACGTACCGGTGAGTAGGCGCATCGTGCGAAACCAACATCTGCATCGTGTCGGCCAAGGCGGTAGCTTGCGGGGCCGGCAAACTCTCACTGCCGATACCACGATATTCATGGAGCAACAGCATGAGTACCACCACGATGATCGGCCCCAGCCAACATCCAACCAACTGTGCCCATTGTTGTCGTTTAGGAATCGCGCCGACCAGGTATCCAGCCTTGAGGTCGAGCATCATGTCACTGGCCTGGGAAATCGCCAAGCAGATCGCTGTCCCGACCGTAATGGCACAAACAATCGTATTGACTTTATCCAAGCCGCCGCGCGAAATCAAAATCATCAAGGTCACAGCGATCAACGTCATACCCGACAACGGCGACCAGTTCGTGCGACCGACGCATTCGGACACGATGACTCCGGCGACCCAAATCCAAACCACACCCAGACCGGACAACAACAAGGCGCGGCCCCAACCCAAATGGTCCACACTTTGAAAGGCAATCCAGGTCAAAATGACCGATCCAATCGCGATGGCACCATACAACGCGCGCAGCGGCATCTCATCGCCGCTGAGTGATTGTCCATCGACTCGAACTTGATTGCGCGCGCTGAGCGAAGCAAACGCACCGCGAATCATGGGAAAGGCCGCAATGATCCCACCCAGTGCCGCACCGATCAACATGCCGATCCCCGTGGGGCGGTACAGAGAAACCCGCATCTCGGATGGATAGGCCAACACCGCGTCCAGGCGAGGATCAACCCAAGCCCCGGAACTCATCTGATGCAACCAGTAGAGCATTGGTCCGACGATGAAATAACAAATAAACCCACCCGCGCCGAACCACAATCCGCCGACACCCGACAGGTAGCCCACGGCGACGGTCATTACAGAAAGACTGATCACCAAGTTCAGCATCGGCGAGATCCCCGCGGCTTCGCCCAGATCCCAATGCGGGTCCGATCCCAACCAAGACACCAGCGCGAAATGAGCCGCCGCCGAGAACACGACCCCGCCTCCCAACAGCGCCGCCTTGCGCACACCAGAACCTGGCGATTTGAGAATCACCGCCACAGCAATGCCGCCCGGATAAGCCAGCCGATTGAGGTCAATCATTTGCTTGCGCAGCGGAATGACAAACGCTAAACCCAAAACGCAACCGGTTATTCCCGCCAAAATCAACAATGGGACATTGGGACTGGCCAACGAACCGAACTCGGCCGGATTGTTCTTGCTCAAAATCAAAATAGCGGGAACGGAAAACATGATTCCCGACGATGCGCCATTGACGGCCGACGCGATGGTCTGATTGATATTGTTTTCAACAATACTCCGTCGGCGCAAAATGCCCCGCAGCAGCCCCCAACCCAAAATGGCCGCCAACTCTGAGCCCTCAATGGAAAACCCCACAATGAGCGCGGCGTACGCTACCGAAACGGCGATCAAGGATCCTATGATCCAACCGGCAATCACCGCCGTCCATGTGAACTCCGGATATGGGCCGCGGATAATGGGTATTTTGCCGAGTTCCTCGTAATTGCTCACTCCCTCACTCCTGTTTGCCAACCTCGTCGGCGGTCAGTTCGACGATCGCCTGTCTCGCCAATTGCCGTAGCTCCAACATTTCAGGGTCATTCGCAAAGCGGCGCAGAACGCGTTGCAGTTCGGCGACCGACTCGGCGACATTTCCTGACGCGGCCGCCTGGTTCCGCCATTCTTGAATCCAATGCGCCAACGTTTCCGCGTCGCGCGGCAATGCCAACAGCCGTTCCATTTCCACCCGGCGGGTGGCAGCCAATGGCTCCACATAGTGGTCCGCTTCGCTGCGCCGCGCCAGCTGTTCCGCCGATCGATACGCGCTGGCTGCTCGTTGAAAATCCCGCTCCTGTTCCGCTTGCCAGG
>JACTND010000225.1 GCA_014584305.1 Planctomycetota bacterium
AATCGAACCGAAAGAACCGCCGCAATTCGATGGCCGCCATCGAGAGCATCCACGTCGACGACGTTTGCAAAGCGCTGACTTCCTTTTTGTACCAACCCGCGCAACAGGCCGACAAACTCGCTGGATAGGCCCAAGGATCGTCGGAACTACCATCGATCCGGTGGCCAATAATCAGACCGTGTCGCTAGTCTGCATTGTTTCGCTTGGTAATCCAACTATTGCAGGTGAAGTTTTGAAATTCCACCGCGGTTGCGAGAATCAGGCCCAAATCACCTTTCAACACATGATGATCAAAACTGTGGTCCATGAAACAACGTTATTCTGAGATCAACTTGTTTGCGGTTTACCATAGGTGTCAAAGGTCAAGTCGAAACTCGCGCACTTTCACTAAAATTGCGCGACATGAACATTTTTCCAGAATTTGAGCGTGAATTGAATAAGAACTTGCGCATATTAATCGGCGACAGCTTGCAACTGCTGACGCAACTTCCGGCGAGTACCGTGCAGTGCTGCATTATCAATCCGCCTTATTAGGGTTTGCACGACTACCAACATGCGTCGCAAATTGGCAGTGAAAACTCGCCAGCAGACTACGTTCAGAAACTGGTCAACGTTTTTCGCGAGGTGCGGAGGGTTTTACGGAAGGACGGCACTCGGTGGTTGAATGTTGGGGACGGCTACGCCCGTAATGGAGAAACTGGTAATTGCGGTCCTAACGCTGTCGTGGGCAATACGAAGAAGTTGATTCAAAACGAAACTGTAAGGTGCCGCAATGTTGAGGGCTCAAGAACCGCGAACTAATGGGCCCGCCGTAGCGTGTCGCGTTTGCACTGCAGGCGGATGGCTGGATATTGCGCTCGAAGATCACATGGATCAAGAAAACCGCGATGCCGGAGAGCCCGAAGAGCCGGCCCACCAGCGCGACAGAGGAGATTTTCCTATTCTCGAAATCGCCAACTTACTACTGCGACTCGAACACTGTTCGGGAACAATCCGGTGCCAACCTTCGGAATTATTGGATACTTGGACCGGACCCATCCGCGGCGGGCCATCCGGCGGCATTTCTTCGTGAACTTCCGCGCCGTTGCATCGTGTTGGGATCGAAAACAGGCGACTCCGTCCTCGATCCGTTTGGCGGTGCCGGGACCACAGGAATCGTTGCTAATGAATTTGGGGAGGAAAGCTATTATGACTGAATGGAATCGGGCTATACCGAAATCGTCAATCGGCGGCTCGGCAATTTGCAAAACGGGGACACCCACAATTGCGCACGAGTCGCTGAACAATTGGGGTCCACCGTCCAGTCCCTCGCCCCCCGCAAATCTGTCTCACGGCTGAAGAAGGTGGAGCGGGCTGCCGCGGTTCGCCTGCAATGTTTGGCTCCCATCAATTACGCCGATGGCGGGCCATGCTCATCCGCAGCCACTTAGCGCGCAAACTTTCCGTCGTACCAGACCAGCTAGTAGGGGGAGCAGGATCCGTCCAATCATACGACAAAGGGCCTCGGCTACCTGTCTCAGAAATCTCGATCCCAATTCATGAAAGGTTACACCTAGAATTAGCTACACTCGACGTTATCTTTCTTAACGCCTCGCATGGTCAAATGGCCGCTGGTGCAAATGAACCATTGCGAAACCGTCCGCAACGGTACTAATCCACCGCGTGGGGCGGATCGTTTTCGTGGGAGGATGGACTTTCGGGCGCCCGCGCGTGTCGCAGTTCTTCACGCTGACGCGCGGGGAGCGTAAACCAAGCGGCGGCGCCAAGCGCAGCAACCGACAGCAGCAACAGGCGGAATACAAACGCCACGACAACGCCGATTTGCGGCTGGTGCAGGTTCTTCGCATAGGTCTGATACAACAAGTCGAGGGCCGCTTCCATCCCGCCGATCCCACCCGGCAAGGGGACAGCGTTAGCAACCATCGAGATCGGTGCGATGGTCAAATGGTCTCCCAAAGTCGGATGCTGGATCGAAACAAATCTGGCGACGAAGTAGATCGCGGCTACGTAACAGAGGTTGACTCCGGCGCTCAACACAAACCCAATCCCTAACTTCCCCAGTTGCCCGCGATAGAGTTTCATGACGCGGACTAACCTGCGCAGCAACGGCCCGACCAGCGGAAAGGTTTCCATCCGATGGAACCATGCGAATCGCTTCAAACTGGGGGCCGCCAGCGCCAAAACCAAACCGACAAGACCAGCCGCAAACGCTCCGCCCGCGAACCAACAGATATAACGAATGGCCGCGAGGGTTCCGGTTACTGAGTCTTGCTGTGCGGCCAACGCGCCAAAGAACAGTCCCAAAAAGGCCGCCAAAAACATGGTCAGAAGCCCCACCACGCGATCGATGAAGACCGTAGCGACGGCGTCGGTACGCCGCCCAGGCGATTGCCGCGCGACATAATACGCGCGGAGCGCGTCGGTCCCCACCACTCCAAAGGCGACGATTCCGAAGAAGACTCCGATCAAACCGATCCGCATTGCGTCATAGAACGTCAGTGACAAGGCCAGCGACCGCGATAGCAAATACCAGCGATAGGTGGCAACGACATGTGCAGCGAGACAGGCAAGTACTCCCGCTGCCAACCAGGGCCAATAACGCGGAGAATCGACCAGGGCAGCGAATTGATTTTCTTTGACCGCGCGGATGGCCAGAAACGTCAAGATTAATACGGAAATCGCGATCTTGACCGGGATGATCCAGTTTTTCATGTTACTTTGGAACCGCTGATCGCCCCTCCCACGTGACACACCTCGCGCCTCGCGAATAGAATCGCCATGGCCAACCCAGAAGCAAGCGATTGTCGTTCGTCATGATCACGCATTGGCCAGAATATGGAGTATGTCTCCGTCCCGGATCACGTAGTCTTTGTGTTCTTTGCGCATCAAACTGCGGGCCTTCACTTCGCGCTCGCTCCCAAGGCGAAACAAGTCATCGCAAGTCATGACTTCCGCGCGTACGAACCCGCGCGACAAATCGGTGTGAATCCCGGCCGCGGCGTCGTCGGCGGTTGCACCGCAGGGGATGATCCACGATCGGACCTCCTTGTCCCCGGCCGTGAAAAAGAGCATTTGCCCCGAAGCGCTCATCATGGCGGACACCAGTTGGTCCCGATCGAAAGGCCGAACTCCCATTTCGTCGCAAAACGCTTGCCGCTCCTCAGCCATCATCGCCGCGAGTTCGCGTTGCAAGGCCACGCTGACCGCGGCAGCGGGCGTCCCGGCGGGCAATCCGGCCAAATGCCGATCGGCATCGGCTTCGTCATCGGCGACGTTAACCAGAACGAAGCGCGGCTTCTGCGTGAGGAGTTGAAAACTGCGAATAGCGCGCTGCTGTTCGCTGTTGAGTTCCATGGTGTGCAGCGGTTGGCCACGGTCGAGATGCTCGGCAACCGGCATCAAGGCCTCCAGTTCTTGTTGTTCTCGTTCGCGCGTCGGTTTGGGTTTCTTCACCGACTCGCGCAGCTTTTCCACGCGGCCGGAAACGATCTCCAAATCGGCAAGCAGCAAGTCCTCCTCGAACGATTGCACATCCTGCGCGGAATTCGCTCCCGCGAAGGCTCCGACGACGATCACCAAACAGCCCGCCTCGCGCAGCACGGCCAAGCGCGCGGCGCTCCCCTCGTGCGTCCGGTTCAGGCCCGGCGTATCGACGATCGTCAACAAAGCGTGTGTCACCTTCTTCGGATGGTAGATGGCAACCAATTGTTCCATGCGCGGATCGATGACCGGACACGTGGCAACTTGGGAACCAAACGCTTGTCCGGGATCGGGTTCCACCCCGGTTAGCCAATGAAATACCGTACTTTTCCCGCTTCCCTGATATCCGACCAATCCGATTTTCATGTTTCCTCAATGATTCACGTTCATGATTCGAGAGTCTGCAGGGCGCGCTCCAGTTCTTTCACGCGCCGGTCGACTTCTTGTTTTTGTTCACCGGAGATGCGCTCGCCCCCAAATCGGACATCGTGAAAGAGGCGCGTCAGCCAATCGAGATGCTCGACCAGGACCGGATCGCGCCCTCCCAAATTTGTCCCGGCGCGGACGGACAACTCGCGAATCGTCTCCCCCGCCTGCCGCTCGATTCCGATGTTTTGCAGGGCGGATAACACGCGGCGGTAAAAACTTACACGCGCTTTCGTCGGGTCGGTTAGGATCCAACCTCCGATCTCCGGTGCGATCAACGACAACGCGCTGCCGATCCAACGCCGCCAACGACTGATTGGCTGAGTGCCTGCGATGCGCACTCCGCGCAGTCGGCGAATCGTGGCAATCAGGCCCCCAATGATGACCAGCAACACCAATCCAACCAAGGCCAGTTGCCAGGTTGGCCGTGCTTGGATGGCATTCATGGTTTGTTGGGCTTTGTTCGACCAGGCCGATAGATCGAAAAGACCAAACAACATGGCTCCCGTCGATTCGGCCCAATCGTCTTGTTTCTGGGCGTCGAGTCCGAGAACGTAATCTTCCCACATGGTGCGGGCATAATCCAAGGCAAACGATCCTCGGTAGTAGCGCTGCGACAAGCTGTCGCCTGGTGTCGGATCGAGCCGGACCCAAGCGCCACGTTCGGCGATATGCCGATTCGATTTCATTTCCGGCGTGCAATCGCTGGGGCGAATATAGACTTCGACCCAAGCGTGCGCCAACCCTTGTCGGACAATGTAGAAGTCGCCCAACTCGTTCAATTCACCGCCAAACGTGCCGACCACATACCGCGCCGGGATTCCCTGACTACGCAACATCAGCGTCAGAGCCGAAGCATAGAGTTCGCAATGCCCGCGCCGAATATTCTTGAAGAAATCCTCGACCGCATCCAGTTGCGGGTCCCACTGCACATCGCGGAAATTCAGGGTGTAGGAAAACTCCGTGGACTGGCTGAAGAACTTTTCGAGTTGTCGGGCAATGGCTAAATGATTGTCGCCACCGGCCAAATGCGCTTGTTCCGCAGCCGTTTTCACCAACGTGGGATAACGTGAAAAGTCGGCATAGGTCAGCCAACGGTATTCGCCGGGGCTCCCGATCATTGATTGACCAGACAAGGCATTCGATTGCGGCTGATACGGATAGTAATCCGCCAAGTTGATGTAGCCGGATCCTTCCGACGTTTCGACATAGGGCGTTTGAAAAGTATATCGAAACAAATTCATCTCGATCTGATCGGACCCGCGACGCCGCGTGACGACGGATAGTTCGTGACAAAACTCCATCGTTTGATCGCTGCCCCAGGGCAAATAGGCGGGCATGAAGACATATAACATCGGGTCATCGGTCGGATCGAGTGTAATGTCGATTTGAGCGAACCCGGCGCCCGGCGGGGCAGGCGGCAAGGGTTCAAACAAATCCATATGCACTCGATCATAGGGCGCTTCCCAGGTCGTGTGACCATCGCGGGTGGTCCAAGTCCCCAAGGCCATGCCGCGCAAATAGGGGGGTTCGTCGAAACGCAAGGGCCTGCCCGTTCGCGCGTCCGAAGCTTGCATGCGCAATAACAACTCCTGCGATAGCGTAATCACGGCTCCCGGAAACACGCGTATCGTGCGGCTGGCACCCGTCGGCGCCACAGGGCGAAACAGCGGCCCAAACCAGGCGCGCTCTGACCGAGGTAGAAATACAAACAGTGCCACGCCGAAACTAAAGGCGATCAGAATCCACGAAAAAAGATGACCGGCCGCGCGCCGCGCCGTTCGCCATTCGATCACCGGGGCATCGGCCGTCAGCACTGGCGCCAGCTTCTGTTCGTTCGGTTTTCGACGCCGGAACCAATCGTTCGGACTGGTTCTGTCGCCGCCATCGGGGTGCTGGGCGCGAACCAGTTGGTCATAACTGGCCAATAACCATAATCCCGTTGACGCCGTTGCCAAATAGATCAAAAACAATAATCCGCCTTCGAATTGCAAACTGAAAATCGCCCCAATCACGACTTGCAAGAAATTTAAAATGAGCAATTGCCAATATTGTCGGGGCCGCTTGTCCTGGAAGGCCATCACGCTCTGCAAATAGACCAGCAACGTGGCGACGGACATCAGCTGAAAAGAACTGTCGCCGCTGAAGAAATCACGCATGGAAAAGTAGAGGACGCCAATCGACAAGAGATTGGCCATCCAATTGGGGAGATAAAACAGTCGCCAGCGGTCAACCAACACCCAACCCAGGATTCCCGCCGTCAACACAATTGCCAGAAAACGGAAGTCTTCCAACGCGGCGCTGAGGATCAATCCGCTGAAGAACTTCATCACCAGCACGGTGATTTCCAAGCTAAGCCTAATGCGTGCCACGGTCACCTCCGATCGCTTCGGCCGATTGAGTGACGGGGAGCAACGTATCCATGCGCAACGGCGATTCAAACAACTCGGTGAACTCCGGCGAATCGACGGAAAGCCAGCGGAGCCAGGGCTCGATCGCCCGGAACCGGCCCCAATGGATGGCTGGAACGAGCGCGGCCAAATCAACGCGCGGCCGGGTGCTGATCACGTAGAAAGGAGTTCCCCCGGAAAACTCGCTGGCTAAACCCAACAACGCACCGCTCAAGTCCGGGTGATCGGTTCCGTCGGCAACTCCCAACTCGCAGAGTGCCTCTTCCACAAAGGCTGCCGTCGCGTAGTCGGCCAACAGACTCGACTCAGCTCCGCATACAGCCAAACCGACTTTGCCTTTCACTAATCCAATAATCTGCGTTACGATCGTAGCGGCAAAGCTCAAGGCGTGTTCCAGGGGCCGCGCGGCCAACGTCGCATCGGGACGGATACCACGCGGCTCGTGGAGGTCCAGGATCATCACCAGGTCTCGATCGCTGCGCGTGTCGAATTGTTTGACCATTAACTCCTGATGGCGCGCCGAACTGCGCCAATGGATATAGCGCACGGGGTCACCGCCTCGCCATGGCCGCAAGGCGAAAAACTCATCGTCGGCCAGACCGTGCCGCCGTGCGCGCGAATGCGCGCCACTGGCCATTGATAACAGCCGCTGATCCCAATTCGCGGTCAATTTCCCCAAAGGCGGCGCCACGATAATCGGGTCGCTAGCCTCGCATTCGCACCAGGCCTCGATGAGTCCCATGGGGAAACGCGAACTGATTGTCGTGGGTCCCCACACATAAGAACCGCGTTCACCCCAAAACGCGCGGAAGGATGCGAACTCGCTCTGATGCGAACCGATTTCAGGGACTACCAAGCGGACGACGGCTGTCTCATTCGCTGCCGCGCGCCGCAAGCGATCCTCGATCTGAATGTGCCAAACTGGGAAGGATCCACCGATGTTCGCCACGCGCCACGTCACCGGATTCGATTGCCCCGCAAATAACCGGTTGGGAAATGACCGTCGCAATTCCAATCCATGCAGCATCACCAAGGCCAGTCGCCAACCCAGAAACAGGGGGACCAACATGATGCCGGACAACAGGATCAACAGATTGACGTTCCGCATCAAGGCGCCGGCTGTGATGAACCCCAAGACGACGACGTAGATCAACCCCTCCCGGGTGATACGAATCCGCAAGCGGCGTTGCGATAATCGGGTCG
>JACTND010000110.1 GCA_014584305.1 Planctomycetota bacterium
TTGCGGGCCCACCCCAGCGCGCCGCCAAACGGCGGACAACCCCGTCGAGGATTCGTTTGCGGACGTCGGCGTCGTCGATGGCATGCAGTTCTTCCCAAAGCGCAATCACCAACTCACCGAGTTTGTGGCCCAACGCCTTGTGGCCATCGATCGTCAAGGAATACTTGGAAAGGGGGCGCCCACGCCCCATTCGAAATTCTTCTCGGCGAATTAGCCCGACCGCCATCAGCCGATCGACACGTTGGCGCACGGCTGTCGCCGTCACTCCCATCGTTTCGATCAACTCGGCAATCGTGCGGGGCGTGGCGCGCATTTGCTCAAGCAATTTCCGATCAGAAGTTTCCAACAGGGTAGGCATCTCTCTGCCCTCCACGCACCCATCGCCGAACCATTTCCACAATTTCTACAACACAATATGTCAAAATTCAACCCCCTACCAACCAAAAGGACAGGCATAATTATTTGTTGATGGATTCCCGTCAGTTTGCGGGGTTTTTGAAAGTTTTCGTGGAAAGAGACAGGCTTCGGTTTTTTCGTGGAAACGAGAACGCCTTGGCTCATTGGGAGTCCAGGTGTTCATTGGGCAGGCGTATACCCGTTGTATTGCTTGCTCGACGGCGACAGCGATACCGCCGGAAAGTGGTCAAAAGACTGGCAAGGCGGGCCTGCCGTTCGCTAGCGGAGCGCCCCCTTCAACAGCAGCTTTTTCCGAGGCGCCGACGGATCCACGTTTTGATATTGCTTCGGAAAACGGGTGATGATTAAAACGGTAGCTCAACCAAGCATGATGCTTATCGGTCGGTAGGTACCTGGATGAAGAATCTTTGCCGCGCGCTACGGATGGCGCTTCGATACCGCTGGTCGATCACGATCTCTATCGCGGCATCAATACTGGTCGCCTTGATGTGGGGCGCAAATCTCGGCGCCGTATACCCGTTTGTTGAAGTGGTGCTCAACAACCGCACACTCTCGGATTGGGCCGAAGATCGGATAGACGATGCCGATCGGCGGATGGAAGCAATGGAATCACGGGCCGCAGCTATTGCGTTGGAAATCCCTCAAGCCGACGACGCGCGGCGCCAGGCGTTGCAACGTGAATTGCGCAGTGTGGACAGCGAGCGTGAAATTTATCGGCTTCGCGCCGAATCCTGCCGCACGTGGTTGCCGACCATCCAGCGGTGGACACCCAACGACCCTTTCCAAACCCTGACGTTGATTGTGGCAGCGCTGCTGATAGCGACGTTTTTGAAGAGCGTGTTTTTGATGATCAACATGGTGCTTATTGCCCGCGTTGGGCAGCGCACGATTCTCGATTTGCAGAACGAGGTTTTCCGCAATGTGTTGCGGATGGAATTAAGTGAAGTCGGTGTCAAAGGTACTGGGGATTTGATTAACCGCATTCGTGGCGAAACCAATGCCATTGGCGGTGCGGTCATCCATCTGTACGGGAAAACGCTGCGTGAGCCGTTAAAAATGGCAGCGTGTTTGGTTGGTGCGGCCTGGATCAATTGGCGGCTAACCGTATTCTCTTTGTTAATTTGTCCTGCTGCGATTGTCCTGTTGGTGATGCTAGCGCGGGCTATTAAGCGAGCCAATCGCCGCGCTATGGAGGAGTCCGCCAAGCTGGTGAATCGCTTGTACCAGGCGTTGACGTATTTGCGCGTCGTCAAGGCATTTACCATGGAGTCCCACGAGCAACAACGATTTCAATCTGTGGCTCAGGACGTTTACGGTCGGGCGATGAAGATTTCGTTTTACACATCGCTGGCTCGGATCAACAACGAGTTGTTGGGCGTCAGCATAATCGGGTTAGCCGTCTTGGCCGGTGGCTATTTGGTGATCAACCAAGAGACGCATTTGCTGGGCATTCGTTTGAGCGCCGCGCCGATGAGTTTTGGAGAAGTGATCGTGTTCTTCGCTTTCTTATGTGGCGTCGCGGACCCCTTAAGGAAAATGGGAGACTTTTTCGGAACGTTGCAAACGGGTATGGTGGCCGCCGATCGAGTCTTTCCCTTGATTGATCAACAACCCGCAGTGACCGGCCCCCAACCGGGCGTGCAATTGCCAGAGGGCCCACCCAGCATTGAGTTCAGCGACATCTGGTTTGGCTACGAACCCGAACGTCCCGTATTGCGCGGTGTGAACTTCCGTGTAGCGGCCGGCTCGTCGTTGGCTGTAATCGGCCCCAATGGTTGCGGAAAGAGCACGCTCATTAATTTGCTGTTGAGGTTTTTCGATCCTGTGCAAGGTCAAGTGCTGGTGGGCGGCCATGACGTGCGGGAACTCGCTTTGGATCAGTGGCGTGGCCGATTGGGATTTGTCACTCAACTCACGATGCTATTCAACGAAACCGTGGAAAACAACGTGAAGTATGGCTCGCCGGCCGCCAGCGTAGCAGAGGTTCAGGCGGCAGCTCGCCGGGCGCAAGCCCACGAGTTCATCGCTGAACTTCAGGACGGATATCAAACGGACATCGGCGAACACGGCGGCAAGCTGTCTGGTGGCCAACGGCAACGACTGGCGCTGGCCCGGGCCATTTTGAGAAACCCCAGTGTATTGATTCTGGATGAAGCGACCAGCCAAATTGATCCACATAGTGAAGCCGCCATTCATCAGGCGATGAAACAATTTATTAAGGGGCGCACAACCATCATGATCACGCACCGCCTATCGACGTTGGAATTAGCCGATCAGATCATGGTCATGGATGGCGGTCAAGTCGTGGACATCGGGACGCATGAAGACTTGCTGCACCGTTGCCCGGCGTATCGGCAACTGCGGGATTCCGAAATGAAAGGCATGGCAGCCTAATGTCAGCTCAGCCCCGATCTTCCCTTTTGCCACTAGATACGCTTCGGAGCGCGCAGCAGATCCTGCGGCGCGAGGCAACGGCGGTCGCGCGACTGGCCGAAAATCCGCCTGCGGCATTAGTGGAAGCTGTGGACATGATTCTGGATGGCGAAGGTGCGGTAATCGTTACGGGTATGGGTAAGGCCGGATGGATCGGTCAGAAATTGTCCGCGTCATTAGCCTCGACCGGCACGCGCAGTCATTTCGTCCACCCGGCCGAGGCGATCCATGGAGACTTGGGGCGTTTGGGAGCGGACGATGTGGTCTTGGCATTGTCCAACAGCGGTGAAACGGATGAGTTATTGCTGGTGTTGCCGCACCTCAAACGTTTATCTCGGGGACTGATCGCCGTTACTGGACGATCCAATTCTACTTTAGGGCGCGCGGCCGACATTGTATTGGACTACGGGTCGGTGGATGAAGCCTGTCATTTGGGACTTGCGCCTTCCACAAGCACGATGCTAATGCTTGCCTTGGGAGACACGTTGGCCCTGGTCTTGTCGGAGCAACGCCAGTTCCAAGCACTGGATTTTGCGCGCTACCATCCTGGGGGCGCCTTGGGCAAGAAGTTGACCCGCGTCGAGGAAATCATGCGGCCAATTGAAAAATGCCGTGTCGCTCATTGTCAGGATCACGTCCGCGATATTTATGTTCGCAGTAGTGTGAGCGAACGCCGCGTCGGCGTGATCTTGGTCGTTGACAACAGCGGCACATTGGCCGGGGTTTTTACCGACAGCGATTTAGCGCGGCTGCTGGAACGTAAACTCGACAAATGCCTCGACCAGCCGATTGAACTTGTGATGACGGCGTCCCCCAAGACCATCTCCGTCGGGACGCGGACTGTGATTGCAATTGAAACCATGGCTGGACACAACATCAGCGAGTTGCCAGTGGTCGATGCGTGTGGACGTCCGTTAGGAATGATCGACATCACGGATGTGATCGGGTTAATGCCCCACAAGGCGTAGAAGGTGCCCGCGATGGTCCGAAGTCCGATCCAAAGTCGACAACGTCGCATGCCTTGGGGATTTGCCATCGGCCTGTTACTGATTGCGGCCGCCTTGGCGATTGGCCCTTTTGATGTTTCCGTGGCCCTGACAATTCGAACTGAGAAACTGCCCGGCGACATCCGTAGATTTTTGGATTTGAGCGAGTTTTGGGGACACGGGTTAGGTGCCCTGCTGGTGTCGGTTACGGTCTGGCTGATCGTCCCTTCACACCGGCGAAAGTTGTACTGCGTGCTGGGCGGTTATGCGTTGGCGGGCATTACCACGAACTGCGTCAAATTGTTTTGTTGGCGCTGGCGGCCGGGCTACTACTGGATGCAAGATTCGTTGGGTGCTGCCACTTGGCTCGATGCACAGGCGATCAGCGTTCAACGTTCTTTGACTTCGGCCGCGGATCCGACTAATTCCTTGGATGGGGCCTCGCAAGCCAGCCACGCGTGGAACTACTTTTTCGCCAACTTGAATTGGGAACACATGACACAGTCCTTTCCTTCAGGACATAGTGCGGCGGCCGCGGCACTCGCTTATGGGATGACCCGACTAGCGCCTCGCGGTGCGGCGATATATTGGTTACTGGCTTGCGCGGCTTGCGCGCAACGAATCTCGTTCAATTCGCACTGGCCGAGCGATGTATTCGTAGGTGCGGCAATCGGTTTGTTCGCAAGCGCCGGAGTTTTTGAGTTGTACGAGCGGCAGAGGGCCTTGTACGCGCCCGCTCACCATTCGATGCCGAATCTAAAAATCGACGCGCCGCAAAAACTCATGACAATCGATGCAGCGTAGGGTCAACTCAAAATATCGCAAAGCCGAGGCTTCCAAATTGCCGCTGTCGGCGGCGCGCACCAAGTTGTCGGTAGCCATTCGTAAATCAGCAGCCATTTGTTTGTATTCCGGATTGTCATTGGGGCCAATAACGATCGCCCGCATCACGCCATCGATTTCCCGAGCACCGTCGCGAACTAACGCAAAATTCTTCACGGCCAGGCCTTCAACGATATTTTGCGAGTACATCAACTTAGTTCGCATTAAGTCCCGGCGCTTGATCGCCTCCTCGTCTTGATCCTGCCGACGCACGTTAGCCCAGACAAGCGCGCCGGTTACTCCGATCGCAATTAAAGTCCAAGCAACCGCAAACCACTTGGTGCGGAACATTTGATTCTCCTATTAGCATCCTCCAATGGAAATCGCGAGTGGTTATCCGGCAATGAGCGCACCCTGTTCCGCCACTACGCGAACAAAATCGGTCGCAGACACCATCCCCACCACCCGTTCATTGTCATCGATTACGGGCAAATGACGATATCCATCGTGCACCATCTGTCGGGCGGCAACAACGATGTTCGTGTCCTCATGAATAGTCGTCACAGGCGTCGTCATGACGTCTTCCACCCTCGTCGTATCTTCTTGTTCCGCCAACAGCTTGATCATGAACTTGCGTGTCTCCGCAGTGACCAACGACAGGGCGCTGAGGTCCGAATGCATCTCGCGACTGACGTCCAAAATATCGAACAACGAGACAATGCCCGCTACCCGCTGCTCGTCGTCGATGACTGGCAACGCAGACACGCCAAAATCATCCAGTTTGCGGATCGCATCAATCATCCGGTCCTTGACACCCACCGTTATGACATCGGCAGTCATCAAGTCACGGGCAGCCAGCTCACCGAGTTTTCTGAACATGGTTGCACGCCTTTTTGATTTCAAAATCAACCCGCACTGGGAGTCGTCAAGAGCAAAACGGATGCCATTTGTCGAAACTTGTTTGTTTGGCAACCTTCATTTGCATACGCGCTCCACAGGTGATCCCATCGTCGCGCCTATTCGCACAGTCGTGTGCGTCTGGCGACCAATGATCATACGCGTATTCAAATCAGTCGCGCCGTTAAATTACAAAACGCCATTATTTGAGTTGTATCTTTTAGATGGGCAAAGTCAACCATCAGCAGTAGGCCGCTCGATTGAGTCCACTGACGTTTGGCCGGATTCCACTTTGAACCAGCGTCGCCTCCATTGGAACCTGAGTCGCCCTTTGCCCGGGACACTCAGATTCGGTGGCGCCCTAGAGCTGCTTATGTTGACATCAAATCGTGACTCTTATCGCCGTGCATCAAGTACGACAGCGTTGGACTTGGCACGACATTTGCGAAAACCGTGTAACGACGAACATTTTTGCGCCGGATGGATTATCAGGGATGGTTTCGTTATGTTTCTAGTCCCGCGCACGAACAACCTAATGACCATTAAGGTGGCTTTGATACGAAATTGGAGAATTGACATGACACGTTCGAAGGCTGCGGAGTTTGATTCTATTCCGATTGGCACCCTGATGAGCCCGCAGGTGGCTTGCATTCGAATTGACGATTCGATTCATGAGGCACTCGAGGAAATGGTTGACCTGAATTTTTCCGCAATGCCCGTGGTAAACCACGCCGGTGTTTGCGTTGGCTTGTTATCGCGCACCGACTTGGCGGATTTCTTCCTACAACTTGATCGCCAGGCGGCGCGCGCGGATTTCGTGAGAGGACTGGACATGGATGACGGCTACGCGATCCGAGTGCGGGAGTTAATGACTCATGACCCGCTCACGATTTCGGCCGACGAATCAGTTGTGGAAGCTGCCCGGTTGATGGCACAGCATCGAATTCATCATTTGCCCGTAGTGGACCGCGAAGGATTGGTTGTGGGGTTTGTCTCATCGTTGGACATTGCGCGTTGTGTTGCGGAATGCAGCGAGTGATTCCAGCGCGCGGCGCAGTTTTTATTGCAGTTAAGGTTGGCGAGGAATGACCATGCCATTATTGACCGGTAAACCGATTGTAGTCCCCTGGGATTTTTCTGATATGTCTGCGCAGGCGCTGCTAACCGCATGCGCACTCGTTAATGATCGCAATCTCATCCATGTAGTTCACGTCTCGCAGATCCCGATGACGACCGACCCCGTTTTCGTTTGGGGCGCTGTGACAGAACAGACGCTGCAACACGAAGCCGTTTCGGCCTTTGAACGCCACCTCGCCGGCCACCCGGAGGTCCAAGGCGTCCGGTTCGTAACGATGTTCGGCGATCCCGGTACCATGATTGCTGACTACGCAGCGGAACACACGGCCGATTTGATCGTGATATCCTCGCACGGCCGAACTGGAATGTCCCGCCTGCTGTTAGGCTCCGTCGCCGAGCGTGTCGTCCGTCTCGCGCGCTGCCCCGTCCTCGTCCTCCGCGCCTCCTAACCTTCAAACACACAAACACAAAGGACAGGCATTATTATATTAACGCGGCAAGAACACCGCTCGGAAAGATTATTCACCAACAGACGCACGCCGGATCCCAAATCCAATATGCCGATTGAACACGATTCCTGTTGCCGATTTGCGCTAAAGTTAATCGGCATTTAAATCGACCACGAATTGGAACGTCACAATAATGACAATAGGGAAATCAGAAGTCGGACAGCTCGTATAATGGCAAGTGTTGAAAACGATTGCCAATAAGCACGGCAAACGCTACGAACGGCCGAGCTTCAATCAAACTAGGATTTCACGGCCTTGATCGGCACGAGGTTGTCCAAATGGTGCCGCCCCTTTTGTTGAGCCAACTCTTGCAAGCGTTCGCGAGTTGACGAAAAGAAACTCCCACATAGCTTCGTAGCACCGAGCAAC
>JACTND010000163.1 GCA_014584305.1 Planctomycetota bacterium
CGTGGGGATCTCCGATGGCGGCGGTCTCCGCCGACTACAATCACATCGACGGTGGAAGAAAGGTCTTCAAATGAACGGTGCCGGTCTACCTGCCGCGAGCCGGGTCGGTGCGACCGGAGTCTCTGCGCGCGTTCTCAGGCAGGCCATGACCTGGGCGCTTGGCAATCGAAATTGGACGACGGTCAACAGCAGATGGGTTTTGAAATTACCGGCCTGCAATTGGCCGCCACGATCGAGACCGAACAAGTGACGGGATATGGTCGCAATGTGATCGGACGATTGCCGGCTGGCGACACTCCGGCGCGCGAATCGATTTTGATCGGGGCGCATATCGATCATTTGGGAACCGGACGTCCGGGGACTTCCTTGGCGCGGGACGACGAAACGACCCTAATTCATTTTGGCGCCGACGACAACGCCTCGGGAGTCGCCGCCATGTTGGAGATTGCCGAATACTTGTCGGACCAAAAACAGACGGGGAAATTGGCGATGAAACGGGACTTGGTCGTCGCGGCCTGGTCTGGTGAAGAGTTGGGTTTGCACGGCTCCAAGTACTTCGTCGATCAAATACCTTCGACGGCCGTTTCCACGACACACGATGGTACCGCTCCGCGAAATATCTACCCCACGATTGCCGCTTGCCTGAATCTCGACATGGTCGGGCGCTACGAGCAGGCGCTGATATTACAGGGGATTGGCTCGTCCCCCTATTGGACGAAAGCCGCAGAGAAGAATGCGGTCGTCGGCTTAACGCTGAAACTCAGTCCGGAGACACAACTCCCGACCGATGCGAGTTCTTTTTACCGCGCGGGAGTTCCGATCTTGTCGGCTTTCACCGGATCGCATCAGGATTACCATACGCCGCGCGACACACCGGACAAACTGAACTATCAAGACGCCGCGCGGATTGCGCGATTGATGGGCTTGATCGCCCGCGGGCTGTTGGCGGATGATGCACCACCGCCCTATGTGGAGCAACAATCCGCGGCGCAGTCGGCCCCCCGGGCCAGCATGCGGGCCTACCTGGGTTCGATACCGGATTACGCGGCCGACGTGTCGGGCGTATTGATCTCAGGCGCGACCAAAGGGAGCCCGGCGGAGACCGCTGGCTTGCAAGCCGGAGACGTCATCGTGGAGTTGGCCGGACGGGCGATCGAGAACATTTATGATTACACGTATGCCATCGACGGGTTGCGCCCCGGACAAGAAACGACGATTGTCGTCCAGAGAGCCGGCGAACGACTCGAACTAAAAATCACGCCGGGACGACGGTAGTCGATTAACCAGACGCTACCGGATGTTCCACCGGAGATCACGATTTTTTGTTGCCGGCCGATGTCGGTTTCAGTTGAATCAACACGTCGATCGTCTCCCGTTTTCCGTCTCGGAAAATGACGACGGGGACACGGGCGCCGATCCGCGCCAGGCTGACTAGTGTTACCAAGTGTGAATCGTTACCCACGCGCTTTCCGTCGAACTCGAGGATCACGTCGCCGACGCTAATCCGGGCTTGCGCCGCGGGCGAGTTCGGGGCGACTTCAGCGACCAGTGCACCATGGGCGAACGTCCAACCGCGGGCGGCGGCGACTTGCGGATTGAATCCGGCGTCGAGGGTGACACCCAAGTGGCCACGCCGAACTTCGCCGTAATCGACCAGGTCGCTGACGACGCGCATGGCCATGTTGATCGGAATCGAAAAACCAATACCGTCACTCCCTCCCGAGTTACTGGCGATTGCCGAGTTGATCGCGATGACCTCCCCCTGCAAGTTGACCAAGGGGCCGCCGCTATTGCCGGGATTGATCGCCGCGTCGGTTTGAAAAAAATCTTGGTAGCGCACGCCGCGCGGTCCGAGCTCCAAATCGCGACGGTGTTTGGCGCTGAGAATCCCCTGACTCACCGATTGACTCAATCCGAAAGGACTGCCCAAAGCCAATACGAACTCGCCCATCTCGACTTGGTCGCTATCGCCGATGAGGGCCGGAGTCAGTCCCGGATTGGGCTCGATCATCAACACCGACAGATCGGTGTCGCGATCGTGGCGCAGGTCGATCGGCTTCAACAACCGGTCGTCGATAATCAAGGTGATGTCGCTCAGATCCGCTCCGTCAATCACGTGATAATTGGTGATCACCAATTCGCGTCCGCGATAGCGGATCAAGACGCCGGAACCGGCTTCTTCGACAAAGGCTTTGCGGGCCGCCGGAGTTTCGCGGGGGGCCGTGGGCCGCGGCTTGCGGGCCTCGATGTGGGCCACCGAAGCTTGCGTGGCGCGGATAACTTGTTTGACCTGCGTGTACTGATCGGCCAGCGTTCCCCACGAGCCCGACAGTGCCGGTTTGAGCGCGGTGATCGTCTGTTCGCTATCCGGTTGCTGGGCCATCACTGGCCGCGCAATGACGATCGCCAAGCCGACGAAAGCAGCGGCGAGCGCTGCCCGGTTGATGACGGAGGAATCGCTCCAACAAAGAACATGTGCTGGCAGCTGCCGTTTCGCGTTGTGGGTCATAGTTTTGCTTTGGGTCTGATGATTTTCATTCATACACGGCCGACTGTTTTCATCCTAACCACAGGTAGGGATGAAAGCGAGCGCGTCGGTGGTATCGGCGGCGACAAATAAATCGATTGGGGATCCGGTCGTGCGGATTAGGTAATCTGCACGTCCAGGTCGGTAATACGCAGGTCGTCGGCAGGTCGTTCGAGGATTTTGCTCCAGTCTGGAGAAATCCGTCCTTCGCGGCGTTGCGCTTCGAGTTCACGCTGGCAATCGATGCAGAGCGTGGCGTAGGGGAGCGCTTCTAATCGCGCCAATGGGATATTGGCGTTGCAGGCTTCACATTTTCCATAGCGCCCCGCGGCCATGAACTTGAGGGCCCACTCGATGTTGACCAATTCGCGGGTGGCAACTTCCGCTAACTGAGAACTGATCTCGCCGTTGGCGGAATCCGAGGCGAAGTCGATCACATCGCTGCCGGAACTTTGGTTCAATTGCCGCAGCAAACTGTCGTCGCCGGCCAGTGTTTGGCGCAGCGCCTCGCGGCGAGCCAGCAGTTGATTGCGGATCTTTTGAAGTGCATCTTTTCGAGCCATCGCTGTCGTTCTCTCTCACTCGGGGACTGTGGGTCATGGATGAAACCTGCGGCGCATTCGGGCGGCGCCGTCCGGTTTGACACTGCAAAACTATAGAACAAGTGCGGACGGCGCAAACGATTTTTTTTATCGAGCCGAGAATTGTTAACGGTGCGATGGCGGAAGCCGTTACAGACGTCGCCACAGGCACATTCGGAATGTTCGCCGTCAACAGGGCGCTGGACCTGGAATGCACGCGCACCGGCAACCCAAGGAAATTTGGCCGGTTGGGGCCCCATCTACGTTGACCGGCAAGGATTTGCGACCTAACCATTCCTAGTCATGTTCAACCTCTCAGGAGCCAACTTGTGACAACGATGACCCACACGGACTCGCGTGCGCTGGTGCTTCATTGGCGTCGCGGACCATTCGCCGGCCACGCGCTGACGGTATTCGACCGGAAACTATTAGTGCGTTGGCCCGCTCAAGACGAATCCGATTACCCGCGTTTGCTCTTTATCCAAGGCCCGCGCGGAGTTATGTTGCGCGCTATCGGCAATGACGTCTGTGTCAATGGCGTTTTGTCCGACGTCCATTGGCTGGCTCCAGGGGATGAGTTGTCGCACCCGCGCTTTGCCGCGCGCGTGGGCTTCTCTGGCGAAGGCTATCCACGTCCGGAAACTGATGCGCAACTAGAAAACGGCTCTTCGAAGGTAGCGGGATGTGCATCACGCGACCGGAAACCATCGAGAGGTCATCGCGCCTCGTGGAAGCGCGTGCGCCGCGAACTCCGCCGTTGGCAGGCCCGTAACCAAGGCATCGATCGCGCTTGGCACGATAAGTTCCAGGCCCAATTAGACCGCTTGACCGATCGCATCGAATCGTTGGCGACCGAGACCGCCGCGGCACCGCGCCCTAGCAGCCCCAAGGAATGGCGGCAAGAGGTTTCTCCAGTTGAGCTAAGCGACTGCACCTGGACCACGGCCAAAGAGCACGTCGATTCGATCGGCTGGACCCCGACGTCGGCATATTTGCCAGAGCGGGTTGAGGACCAATCAACCGCTTGCGCGAAGGAAATCGCCGACAGCGAAGCTCCTTCGAATTCCACGACTACTCAATTGACGTCCGCGCACGAGTTCCATGACAACGTAATCGGGTGGCAGCAGGCGTTACCGCCGGACTCCGAACCGCTGGTCAACGAAGGAACCGACGAATATACGGAGCCCATCATTGCCGACACCGCGACAACGGACAAACACGCGGATTTTTCCGAGGACTGTGCCGAACCACACGCCGCTGAGTTCGAAGATTTGATTGATAAAGCAACTGCCAGCTTAGAATCCAGTACCGTCGAATCCGAGGACCTTGGCTGGCAACCGAAATCAGACGACGTTGAGAAAGTCGGACATGAGCCCGCATCCGACGACATGACATCTGCCAGCGCAGCGGCAACCGACGATGTTTCCAGTTACATGGCCAAGTTCTTTTCTCGACTCAAAATCAACGTCGATACTGCCGAAACGCGGACAACTTCGCCGGGGCCGAATGCTCCAGCAACTTCCCGTCCGGTCACCGCCCCTACACCAACGGAATCGATGGACGAACCGACCGAGGACTTAGGTACCGAAGAAGAAGCGTTTGTCCCCCAGTTTGAGGCGCCCGAACGTCGCGTGAATTTGCAAACGCTGCGGAATCTAGCCAATCAGTCCACGCAGCAGGCAATCGAATCGTTTACCGAGAAGAAGCGAACGAAAATGAAGTTGATCAATGCCGGCTTATTCGCGGGGGCACTGGTCATTTCACTGAGTCTGCTCTCGTTGAGCAAGCAACCGGGCGATCTGTCGTTTCTGGCCGGTATCACGATACTGGCGGGCTCCGCAATCGCTTCCGTATGGCTGTTGGCCAAACACCGCGCGTGGGACGTGTTCGCTCAATTGCGGCTGCCGGCCAACAATGAGTCGCAAACGGACACAGAGACACCTGATGCAGAGGCATCGGCTGAGCCGACCAACGCCGACGAATAGCGCAACGTCACTATGCGGCGCTGGGAGTGCGCGGTCAACCCCGCAGGTGCTGCAGTGCGGCCTGCAGCGCCTCGACGAATCCATCCACCTCGGCCAGCGTGTTGTATAGATAGAAGCTGGCCCGCAGACTGTCGTGGCGTCCGAGGAATTGATGCAACGGCATGGCGCAATGATGCCCGAGTCGAACGGCATATCCCTGCAGGTCCAAGTGCACAGCGAGATCGAAATGGGAAGTACCGGTCACGCCAAAGCCAACGATGCCCCCCTTATGCGCGCAAGCTGGTCCCAGAATGTGCACCGCCGCCACCTCGCCAAGACGCGCATGCATCCGCTGGACTAAGATGCGTTCGTGTTCGGAAATGCGCTCGAAACCGATTTCGCTGAGATAGTCCGCCGCCGCAGCCAATCCGATGGCCTCGACAATAGGCGGCGTACCCGCTTCGAACTTGGCCGGCAATTCGCCGGGAACGAATCCATCGCGCGTCACGGATTGGATCATACTGCCGCCTCCTAAAAATGGAGGCATGGCGTCCAACAACGACTCCTTACCATACAGCACACCGATTCCCGTCGGCCCCAACATCTTGTGGCCGCTGAACGCCAGGAAGTCGCAACCCCAGTCGCGCACGTTGGTTGGTTCGTGTGGCACATGCTGGGCGGCATCGATCAACGTCCGCGCGCCGGCCTGCCGCGCGGCGGCAACCATTTCCTTGACCGGAAAACGATACCCGAGCACATTCGAAACGGCGCTGAATGCCGCGATCCGTGTTTTCGATGACAATTGCCGTCGAAAGGACTCCAAGTCGGCCTCCGGGTCAAACGACAACTCGCAAAACCGAACCAGAGCACCGCGCCGAGCCGCCAGTTGCTGCCAGGGAACGATATTCGAATGATGCTCAGCGATCGTCAACAGAATCTCATCGCCGGGGCCGACATTGGCGTCACCCCAGGAACGGGCGACCAGGTTGATACTCGCGGTGGTCCCCGACGTGAAGATGATTTCGTGGGCCCGCTCGGCGCCGATCAGCGCCCGGACGGTTTCCCGGGCCGCTTCGTAGGCCGCCGACGCCTGTTCGCTGAGGTAGTGAATACCGCGATGCACATTGGCGTACCGTTCGCGGTACATCCGCTCCATCGCAGCGAGCACCGTTTGGGGGTGTTGCGTCGTCGAAGCATTGTCAAAATAAACTAACGGTCGTTGCCGATAAATCGTGCGCGCCAAAATGGGAAAGTCCGCGCGAATCGATGCGACGTCGAAAGTTACCTGCGCTTGTAATTCGGCATTCATCATCACTTGTCCACAGCTGCCCGCGTAGCGCCCGCCCCCCGACAATCTGATCGTGGCCCGGGGACCGCTCGAACCGCTGTATTTCTTCTCCTCATTGTATCGCTGCGCAGAATCCACGTCGAACGGCGTCGGCTCACAGGTATTTGGCCAACGGCCCACCGCGCGCCGCCAGCGCGTCCACGCGCGCGCTGATGGCTGGGTCTTCGACCAGGGGCGGAGCTAACTGCGGTTTATACCGGGCGTCGATCAATAGACTGCCGCGGCATCCCCAATGTTTGTCTTGGACGAACTCCTCGATTCCATAAATGTCAACCGCAGGATTGCTGCGGGTGAAGGTCACCCACAGCCAATTGCGCAGATCGCGACTCGCGAAATCGCTGTCGTCACAGAGCACTAATAACGGAAACTGGTTGAGCGGATCGTGCGCGGAAATCGTGGACAAGGCGTCGCGCACCGCGGAGTCACTCCTCCGGTCGGCGAAACATTTGGGGCCGCGTATGGCCAAGACGCCGGGCAGGACCAGTCGCGGATCGCGCCACGTTTCGGGCAGTCGCATCTCCGCCGGAACCTGATGCGGCAAATGCCGACGCCAGGGCCCCGCAGCCGCGATCACCACTTTCGAACCTTCGTTCACGGCGCTCCCGGAATAATCCAACGTGTCAATCGTCGTGTTGGTTTGAAAATGGACATCGCGCCGCCAATCGACCCGTTCCAATACGACGCGGAAAAATCGCTCAATGTACTGCGCGCGCAATTCTGGATCGCATGCGCCATCCACAATCCACAAATATTTGGCCAAGGACAATTGGCCTTGTCCCAGAATTGCGTGCGCCTGCGTCAGCAGTTCTGCCGGACGATCGGCCGGTCGATAAGGGACATAGCGTTCGCTGCCGATGGCCAAGAGCAATGGATGCACGCCGGCCGCATCGACGGCCTGAACCTCGCGGACGCCGGGCAATACGGTGGGCAAGATCGGACCCGTCAACTCATGAATTAACTCGCCAAACGTTGTGTCTTCCTGCGGCGGCCGCCCTACGACCGTGAACGGCCAGATCGCC
>JACTND010000286.1 GCA_014584305.1 Planctomycetota bacterium
TGGGAATACGAGTATTGGGGGAATTCGCAAAACTACGCCGTCAGCTATTCGCCCGGATCGTACGTGGGGGGGTGGCGTCTACGACGTGTACGACGAATCGCACGAATACTCCGTGAGCCACGTCGTGCATTCGTTCATGAGTGGCGGTGGAACGCTGATCTTCCGACGTTTGCCGGCGGTGGGCGAAAATCCGCCGGCGCCGTATGTTTATGAGAACGAGGGGAGTTGGAATCTCCAAATTGATGCGGTGGCCGACGCCGTGGCTTGGGGCGATGGCAAAGCGGTGCGGCGGCATTACAGCACGCCTTCGCTTGTTCCCGGCGCACTCGATGGATCGCAATTCATGGGATGGGATGGCCAAGGCAGTGTGGCCGAGATTCCTCAAAGCGCCGCCGCCTGGATCGATCGAGTCGATGCGGCCAGCTACACGCGCCAATCCGAAGACCACGCCGAAGGCGTGTTGAACCTGGTGATTTCGGTGTTGGCCGAGCCCGACCCTGACGACGCGGCCGATGTCCGTTACGCAACCCAGCGTTCGGTGAGCTTTGAGAATCACGTTAGGGGTGGGCTCGATTACTTGGAACTTCGTGCGGGCCATGATCGCTACTACAACAACGGCGGTTACGAAGACGTCTTGCCTCCTTATTCGACGAGTTTCCTGATCTCGGACACCTACGACAACGATGTCGATTCGATGTCGGAAGCCTGGGGTTTCCATCCCGATGGCTACCTGAGTCATCTGTTTCGCGGCTTTGCGATCGCCCCGAACGGGGGAGGTCTGTTTGACGGCGGCGATTCGCTGGGGATCTATGGATCTCGGTTTGCGCTGATTCCGACCATTGGTGGATCTGGAAGTGGTTTGCTCGACGACGACGCCGTCATGCCGGGGATCGGGGTTGGCGGCGGAGGCATGGACCTGTTGGACGCGGAGCTGATCCCGCAGGATGTATTGGAGACTCATAGGAACTGGTGGTACGGCTACACGGCGTCGAATTGGATTATGTGGTTAGGGAATAAGTACCTTGACGGCCATGCGGCGTTTTGGGGCGGCTACGCGCATGTGTTTAGCTTGGGCATTTCGTCACGGTTCAGCAGTTGGGCTTACGGAAACATTCACGATCAGAATCAAGCCAGTGCATTCTGGAAAGTCGGTGAAGGGGCCGCTTTGCTGCAAGGGACGTTCATGGGAGGAAGGGACGTTCATGGGAGGCATGTGGCTGAGATCGGGCTCGTTTGGGGTATTGGGAGGATCTCAAGTCGGTCGATCAGCCGTGACGGGAGGGGTTTTCGGCGCGGGGTTTGGCGGTTGGAGCTCTTACCTAACGGGCCGAGACCCGGCGCGCGGAATCATCGTAGGCGGAATCAGTGGGTTTGTAGGTGGAGCGGCAGGAGGAGCATTTACCGGCAGCACACCCTTTATTTTGGCAGTCGGCGGTGCGGCCGCTGGAGGGACCGATGCTGGCGTGCACAGCGCATTGGAAGGAAATGATTTAACTCAAATCGCCATCGACGCTAGTTTTGGCGCGCTGTTAGGCGGCGCCACCGGCGGATTATTAGGCAAATTCGGCCCTGGCGTGGGAAAGTGGATCAGCAACCGATTCCCAAATTTCACTAAGCACTTCTGATCGATGGGCGAATAAATGCCCCAAACAGTGTAGAGTACCTTTCGCCCGGTATCGGAGCAGCTGCTCGCGGACAGATTTTTAATCACGCTTGGATCAAGCATGACTTGTATAACCAGCTTCGCGGGTTGGTGGGGCAGGCTGACTTCAACAAGTTTCTTGCTGCACTGAAGAAGGGCGTCGTCGGGCCAACCGGAGAAAGTGGAATCAAGATATTCGCTAACCCCGTCGGCAAATATACCCACGAGCTCAAGATCGGCGGCAGTGCTCAGCGGTTACTCGGCTACATCGACGAAAACGGGGTATTGATTTTTGACAAGTTCGTTCGGGGAGGGTTGCATTGATGACTACGACGACACCGCAATCTTCCGTACTTGAACAATGGCTACCGGATGCAGTCGTAATCACTGATCTGAAAAACCTAATTCACACGGGTTCTGGCGCACACGTCGAACTCGACTCCGGTATGATTACGATTCCGGCAGAATGTGATTATGAATTGGTTTCCAAAGCCTTTGTGGAACAACGATTTGACGTTGGATTTGGGAGTTGCTTTCGGGTTGTTGTGGCAATTGGCGGAGTATCCAGAATCGACTCCGGAGTGATTCACGCGAAGTATTGCTTTTGTACGTTGTGGTACTCGTGTGCGAGACAACTAATTACCACTGATTTTTCCAAGGAGGTGTAAATGTAGCCGCGTGACTTAATGCCCCAAACAGTGCAATCGAGATGCACCATTTGCTGCCTAAGTCAAAGGCATTGAAGCCGTTCTTTGAACGAGCAGGTGTGAACATCGAGGATTTTAGGATTCCGCTTGATGTTGCCAAACACCGGTTGAAGCCAGATGGCATTCATACGATTGGTGGCGGCAACTGCAACAAGGTTTGGAAGGACTATTTCAAGGGGAATCCAAATGCGAGCGCCGATGAGATTCTTGAGCAGTTGGCGAGAATGCGGGAGCAGTGTGGTATCTGAAATGGAAACGTTTTATAACCTTGATTGCGGCGATTCGAACTTCGTTGAACTTGGAGAGGGAAACGATTGGGAAGGATTAAGTGCGGAAGGATTAAGTGCCACCTACCTAATAATGGCTGCTGGTAGCTATTTTTAGTTAAGACAGTGAAAATGCACGTTTTTTCTTTAGGGCCAAATGGCCAGTATCTTGGTGCCAATCTTCG
>JACTND010000203.1 GCA_014584305.1 Planctomycetota bacterium
TATCCCCGCCAAGCTGGCTGGAGAGCCCGCCCCAAGCTTGCTGGGTTAAGCCATCTTTTCGAGAGTGCGCCTACCGACGATCGACATAGAAGACCACTTCTGGCTGTTCGCCAGTGCAAATTCGTGGAATCGTACTCGTACTCAATGAAATGGTACTCGTACTCGAACCCGCCGGCCGATCGAGTAGACAGTATTCGCGACCACCGCTTCGATGATCTGGTGGACATGATGAACTATATTGTCTCGCGCGGCGCCCGATCGCACGGATTTATGCGCTACAATTAGCGAGAAGTTTTTAGAGAGCGCTCATTGGTGGCGACAGTTCGCGGCGCACGAGGTCCTGTCGGTGGAAGCATTGGATCCACTCGAGGCCTACGATGAAATGATTTTTCAATCGGAGTCCGATGACGGGTTCGAGGGTTCCGTATTTGACCCCGACACCCAGTTGGACGCTGAGTTGACGGCCGAAGGGGATCGGATTCTCGATCGGCTGCAATGTCTGGATTGTCTTTCCGCCTTGTGGGAAGTGGCCGCCACGTTTCCGCTGCCGACGTCCACCGCACGGCGCAAACTCCCGGCCAAAACGGCGGCAACTTGGCGGACATTGCTCGACGATCGACTCACGGCCATGTCGGCATGACCCGATCAAGGTTTGACGATTCGCGATGGATTGCGCGACTTGTTGCGATCGGTCAACGCCTATGAAGTGCCCAATACGGGTGTCGATAGCGAATCGCTGGAACAGTACGATCGCCATCGGTTGTTCGAGATTCCCCGCGTCTCCCATCCAACGCCAAGTCGAAAGCCGTGTCACGCGACGCGAACAGCCTGCGGTCGATGCTTGAGTGGTGTTTGTCCCCCGGTTGCCGGAGATTCGAAGGTGTTCGCCAGTCTTGAGCTAACGCAGAGTCGATCCGAGCAGCAGATTTTGATACGCCGGGTCAGATCGCAGCACTCGGTAGTCGGGCGATTTGCGCATAATCGCCAGCCACTTGGGTTGTGCCTCTAATGACTTTTGCAGACTGGAGATCGCCTCTTCTCGATAGTGTCCACGAAGGTGCTGCTCAGCATTGTCCAGGGCCTTTGCGTAAATGGCCGCTCGCTGCGAATGCACATTGACCATCACGGCGGTATCGTCCGATTCAAAATCCCGCCAATGTTCCGCAACCGCCAGCGCCTCGTCGATTCGATCCGTTCGGGAGAGGAGAAATCCGCACATTATCGAAATCGTTGGATCGGAATCCAGCCAGTGGGCAATCTCTTCATCGAGTAGATGTGCTGACGCCGTGAGTTGTTCCACCAACTGGCGAATGGCTTCAACCGGTTGCACGACCTGCGGATCGTTATTCGCTCCCGCTTCAGCCTTTTTGAACGAGAACACGGCTTTATCCAGTGCCTTCAAACCTGAGTCTATCTCACCGCGGCCGAGTTCGGTAATCCCCAACCACAACCACGACTCGCCACCGAGCAAGGCAAAACGAGTATTGGAGGGGTTTCGCGAAAACAGTTCATCGTGAATCCCGGCTGCTTCGGCCCACTGATCTCGCGCCTTTCGAGAGTCGCCTGCCGAATTCCAGGCATCGGCTTCCTGATGGAGGGCTATCGCCCATCGCGATTGAGCCGACGCGCTTTCCGGCTCCGCTTGCGCCATTGCCCGATAGGCTTCAGTCGCTTGATTTGCGAAACGAGTTGCAGCGTCGAAGTCATCTTGCATCAGAGATAGCCGCGCCGTTTGAGCAAGTGCTAGTGCGTGATCATTCTGGTATTCCAGGTTGTGCGGTGCGGCTTGTAGGAGTTCGGCAGTAATCTGACTGCATTGTACGATGAGTTCGCGCGCCTTGTTGATATCGCCGCGACTCATGGCTCGAACAAACAAGCGATTGAGGGCGACCGAAAAATTCCGTTTGGTCTCGGGAATAACGAAACCATCCGAGTACCTCGCGGCCAATTCGGATAAGACGCGCTGATAGTAGTCATCCGCGCGAGTGCCATCTCCCGTCGCGTTGGCAACATCCCCCAAACGAATCAAGTTCATGGAATAGGCGGTTGAATCTGCGGGAAGGCCTGGATCAAGCTCAAAGGCAATCTCGCGCAATTCCAGCGCCTGCTCAAAATAGCTTTGAGCGCCGGCATGATTGCGCTGAGAAAATTCGGTCTCACCCAGCGAGTTTAGAATGGCGGCAAGATCGCGACAGGACTGCGCGTCGGGTTCCGATGCCAGATGCTTGACCGTCATGATTTCCTCGGCTCGTTTCAGGGAACCTCGCCCTGCCTCGACATCACCCAGAGCTAATTGAATTTGCCCCAATCGCAGATGTGCCAAGGCTGTGCTGCGGTCGATCGGTGGCGAACCACCGGCCGGCGCTACCTGCTCCAACCCTGCAATCGCCGAGGCCAGCAATGATTTGCGCAGTTCCAATGTTCCGGAGCGATCCTTTAGCATGTCTTGTGTTTCGAAGACAGTTTGCTGCAGTTGTTTCAGGGCCAGTTCTCGCTGCCGATCCGCTTCCGCTGTGCTTTCCACCGCTTCGCGATGGGCGCTCGCGGCCCGCTGGACATGGGAGCGACTTTGCCAGGTCGCCCAAGCAGCATAGATCGCAATCGCGGCAACCAGTGCCGAAAGCAATCCGACCAACGCGGTTTGACGCGGCCGGCGCCGGAGACTGCGGAGAACCTGCTGAAGCGATGATTCGGGTTGAGCCCAGATCGGCTCTCCGCGCAGCCAGCGTTGTAGATCGTCGGCCAATTCTGTTGCTGTCGCGTATCGCTGGCGAGGATCGACCGCCATCGCCCGGTCGCGAATGTAGCACAGGGGGCGCGGAATCTGGCCGTGGGCATCGAGGGCTGGAATTTGATCGCTAGCCAGGCGGTTGATGATCTCCATCGGTGTGCCGGTCAGGGCTGGTTTGCCGGTCAAACACTCCTGCAGGACACAGCCCAGACTGTACACGTCACTAGCGACGCTGTGCTGACCTCCGCGAACCAGTTCGGGGCTGAAATAGGGCGCTGTTCCCGGCAGATTGTCTTGCCGTGTCAAACGCGGCGAGAGTTCCGTAAAGGTTGCCAACCCAAAATCCGCAACTTTGATTCGGCCATTCTGGTCGATCAGAACATTTCCCGGTTTGATATCCCGATGAAGCACTCCACAGGCATGGGCGTCCGCCACGCCTCGCGCAGCCATCATCGCGATCGCTGCAGCGTCATTCGGGTTCAGTTTTCCCACCCGCGCGAGACGTGCGGACAGCGTTTCACCGTCCACATATTCCATCACGATAAAACGGTTTCCTCGCTCATCGAACTCCAGCGAAAACAGCCGCACGACGCGCTCGCTGTCGATTCGGCCAATCGCTTCAGCCTCGCGCTCGAGGCGTTGACGAAGTTCCGACCGCTGACCGTTGATTGTTTTAATCGCAACCTTGCGATTGACCGTCGGATCGAATGCCAGAAAGACCGTTCCCATGCCTCCCGATCCGAGAACGGAGAGAATGCAGAAGCGTCCGATGCTGGACGGTAATTCGCCGGTCGTCTCGCGGTTTACAAGGGCATCGATTACCGTATCGAGCGACGGGATGGCCGACGCCGTATCCCGTTCCGTCCTCGAAAACTCAACGTTGGCCAATTCTGCTTTGGCAATGATACTGTTGGTTGGTTGATTTACAGTGGAACCGCTAATCTCAAAACGCGAATCGATTTTGACACGCTCATCCGGCATGGCATCGATCAACATCTGGCGGATCTGCTGCTTGATCTTGGTCAAATCTGCCAACTCGGATGGCACTTCCGCGAGAGCTTTGCGCAGCGCTCCGAGAGAAGAACGGGAAGTCAGTTCATCGAGGGTTTGCTGACAGGTCTGGCAGGTGCGAATGTGCAAACGTAAACCGGACGAAGACGGATCGGAGACGTCGAGGTGCAGCAAAGCCTTCAAGGCTTCTACGGACGGACAGTCAGAGGGGTTAGGGGTTCTCAAGCCAGCCACAGTCTTCTCCCAACATGCGAACTTCGGACTCCAGCCGTCGCAGAAATCGGGCCTTGGCGCTGTAAACCAAATCGATGGGCATTTCGAGCAGTTGACTGACCTCGCTGGCGGGACGATCTTCCAGCCATGTCATCGAAAAAGCCAGCCAGGTTTTTTCTTCGACCTCGGCCCGCACTCGGGTGATGGCGGACCGCAGCAGCTCGCTTTGAAAGACCTCGACCCATTCCCCGTTATCTCCATTGGCTTGCAATTCCAGTTCGTCCGTTGGTTCTGCGCGACGCTGGCTCCAAAACCGATACAACCGCCGGCGCACAACCACCGCCAGCCAATCGCGGAACCGGCCTGATTCAGGTCGGTACTCGAATTTCTGGATGCCGCGAGCCACCTCGATCAGGGTTTCCTGCGTCAAGTCCCTGGCATCCGCGTCCTGAAGCCCTCGATTGACAAGGTATCGATAGACCACGGGAGTATAGACATCGACGAACAATCCCCATGAAGTCGAGTCCTGGGGGTCGCGAATCCGGATCAAAAGGCTCGAACTGGTATCGGCTGCAGTCATGCTGGCCTGAGCTTAATGAATCATTGTGGCTAATCACTACATTCTGATTTCTAAATATCCATTAGGGAAGTGAATTTCGACACTTCTCGCTGAACGCCACCAATTTTACACGATCGAATCCCGCAGGCTTGTCCTGCGGATTGTTAGGTTTTTCGCTACACACACCGATCTCCCTCCAATTCCGGGCGAAGCGTTGGACTTCCCGCAGCCGAGCCGTGGAGTTGCTCGGCTGCGGGAAGTCCAACG
The DNA here is from genome assembly GCA_014584305.1 of Planctomycetota bacterium. Lineage (GTDB taxonomy): Bacteria > Planctomycetota > Planctomycetia > Pirellulales > Pirellulaceae > BJ22. The sequence goes on from JACTND010000203.1 coordinate 4,782, forward strand.
CTTCGCCTTCGGGTTTATATCCGCACATTTAGCTGGAAACCCAACAATCCGCAGGACAAGCCTGCGGGATTTGCCAAGCGATAGGTGGCGTTCAGCGAGAAGTTTCTGAATTTCCCGGATTTTTCGCAGACCTCGTGGCAGCTTTCTCGGAAAAATTCCCAGATTTTCAAAACAGAACCGCAAACTGGTTGGCAATAGAACAGAAGAGGGACAGAAATCATTTTTTCAAATCCGTGGCTGGGTGAACAGAGCGCTTAGTGAAATCAACCGCGACATCCATCAAACTCAAATTCATCGAGGACAAAATGCTCAAAAAACAATCCATGTTTTCACCGCTTGCCATCGCGGGATTGTGCGGCCTGTGTGTCGCTCTATCGACAGGACACAACGCGACTCAGGCCGACTTTATTTCCGTGGCCAACCATAGTTTCGAGGAACCTGCACTCGCGGTAGGAGCTGCCGTATGGTCCAATTCAGGCCCGGTTCCTGGCTGGTCGACCACAGCCACTGGCGGATTTGATCGGGGAGTTTGGCACAACCCAAGTTTCACGGGCAGACATCTGAATCAGGTGGGTTTTGCGTGGGAAAACAATTCGTTTGCTCAGGACTTGCAGCATGTCATCGTTGCCAATTCTATCTATACGATGGATTTCTTATTCGGAGGATATGGAGGTACAGGTTCTAACGTGCCTGAACTGACGGTCGAGTTCTGGTCGGGTGGCAATGTCAATGCGGGAATCGTGGTAGGCGGAACATTGTTGAGCAGTCTGACGCTGACGCAAACGGATCAGCCCAATCCCAATAGCCTTCAGGAATTTACGCTAAATTATCTGACACCCAGCTTGGGCGGTGGCGTCGGACAAAATCTCTCGATCCGCTTGGCCAGCTCAGGAACTGCCGGTTCTTTCGTCTCCTTCGACAACATTCGCGTCGGTTACACCACCGCAGTTCCCGAACCTGGGAGCCTCAGCCTGCTGTTTGCCGCGACCTTTGGTGCAGCTTCCTTCCGCTTCCGCCGCCAAGTGAGTGGCTGAAGCGTGGAGGACAACCAACCCGGACCGCAAGCGTGCGCAATCAGTTGAGCCGGGGCGCCAACTCATCGTACCACGCAAAGTTTAGGCATTGGCTAGCGATAGAACTTTTGTCTAGTTGAATCGTATTGGCTCCAGTTTTCTAAAAGGAGCCAATGATTCTTGAAGTGTCGCTTGAGTTGGAGTATTCCGGTTGTAACTTTGAAGATGAGCGTTTGACGAGACGTCCCACGAACATGGGAACGAAATTTGGGGAAAGGCCCAGCTTGAGCATCCCGGCATCGATGGAACGCGGTGCCGAAATACAAGCCGTTTATCGTTCTGGTGACCACTCCGAGGTGACCCCCGAACGAATTCCATCCACGCATCGAGAGCGGTCACTCAAGCGGATCAGGCAGCAGAAAGTTTGTCTGCTGGTGCAAGACACTACCGAGATTGAATTGACTCGGCCCGAACAACAAGTTGCAGGCGCGGGTCCGTTGTCAGCTGATTCGCGTCGCGGCGCTTATCTGCATCCGTTGGTCGCGTTGAAGAGCGTCCGTTCGAGACGCTTGACCGGGAACTCAACGCAATTGCCGTCTAACGGATCGCAGCGAGGCGAATCCAGTTGTTGGTACATCTAGGGCGCGGAGTGCCTCATCTGGATTGTGATGTGTTGTTTGAAGAGTCCGAATGGATGTCGATCTGCATTGTGGTCGATGGCAAGGTTCCCCAAAAACCGCCAACGCGCAACGAGTTCAATCGCAAGGTTTCGTCGCTCGGCGGTTACGTCAATCGTAAGTAGACTGAACCCGGTTACCAAACGCTCTGGATCGGTCTCCCGCGAATGCACGACTTGGCGACCGCCTACCAAGCCATCGGTCCCGGATCCAAAATTCAAAAACACAAAAGTTGTGTGGTACGACGAGCCAGAGCCCCTCCTCCCAGAGACTTCCCCTGAACCTCACCCCGGATTGAACCCTATGTCCGGTTGCCTAAAGATTGCTAACTCCGAACTGCATTGAATAATGGATGCGGGCGGCTGTAATGGTAGCCTTGTCCAAGTTGAAATCCAAGCTGGCAACAGGTCGCGTGTTCACCCTGCGTTTCAACTCCCTCGGCCAGCGGTGTTGCTCCGAGATCCTGCGCTATTCGCACGAGAGTTGCCAACAACTCTTGCCGCGAGCAAGCTGCCTTGTCGATCCCTCGAATCAGTTGCATGTCGAATTTAAGTACATGCGGTGGAACGTAACCGTTCACGGGTTTGGTGGGCTTCCGAGACGTCTTTTTAAAGTAACCGCCCTGACCCACCCCGTCGAGTATGAGGGTCGCCATCGGGTCGGTCAAGCATTTTACCCCCCCCCAATGTCAAGACTTTCGAAAACATCGAGCGTTGATCTTCGAGGCTGGAGAATTGGAAGTGCGTTGGTTTGGGATTGTTGATTCTGTCTGGGCATGCACAGTCGAGACGCACTCATCGAAGAACGTCGCGTAATCATCGTCAAACAGGCGGCGCAGATCGAGCGCCTGACGCGGCGCGTTACCGGATTGGCTGGCTAAAATCGA
>JACTND010000176.1 GCA_014584305.1 Planctomycetota bacterium
ATGGAAATTTCAACGCGAGGCAATTCTGCATTTGACGACATGAAGCGGATTGGAGCTGCGAGCTGAGGTCGAAATGGTCCTCTTCGCGGTCATCGCTCAGCGGTGCTTGAATAGAGCGAACAGGTAGGCTAAAGCCGGAAGCAACAAAGTCGCCCCGATGCCGATTACCGCCAGCATCATCCACAATACTTTATCCGGTGCGCGTACTGCGGCACTAGTGATATCTGGCGGAATGAGCACGGGATACTGGGCAACACCCCAGCCCCATATCACGGAGGCTACCGCTATCGCTGCACAGCCAACGGCCCATGTCGCTCGTTGCATCCAAGTAGCGATCCACGCACTCGCACCGGAAATGATGCTCAGGGCGATCAGCGGCCACGCAGTTCGCCACAGCGCGGTGCTTAGCTCAGGTGCCTCCCGCCAAACCATGATCAATCCAACACTCGATAGCAGTCCCATCCACAGCCCCGTCGACAGTGTGCGGCGTCGCCACAGATCGTCGAGTTCTCGATCGCCCATCAGTACCGATTCGCGATACAACAGCACTGCGGCCAGAAAACTACACATGACCACGGTGTAGAAGCCAAAGAACATCGAAAAAGGCGAAAGCCAGTCGCGGAGCACATCGCCGTGAAACTCACCGCGGCTAGTGATCGCCAATTGTCCCGAAACGATCGCCCCTAGACTGGTCCCCAGGAAAAAAGGAGTGGCGGTCGAAGCCACGGCGAACAGGATTTCCCAACCGCTTTTCTCCACAGGCCGATCCTTGCTGGCTCCGCGAAAGGCATAGCTGGCCCCGCGAAACACGATCCCCATGACAACCAGCAACAGGGGAACCCACAAGGCACGGCTCAAACCGGCAAACACAGGCGGATAGGCGTTAAACAAAATGACGATTACGAATATCAGCCATACGTGATTGGCTTCCCAGACTGGTCCAATCGCCTTGTACAGGTGAGCGCGTTCCCGGGGAGTCGCTTGAAAGGCAGTTGAAAACTCCCACACTCCCGCTCCAAAGTCCGCACCGCCGAAAATCGCATAAATCGTCAATGCGGTTAAGGCCACCAGCAACATCAGGTCATCAGGAGCCATGCGATTGCTCCTGCATTTTGGAACCATCTGGTTCAAACGGGATGCGCGACATTCGCACCAGCAGCGCCACAGTCACCAACCCAATCAAAAAATAAACGACCAGCGTCACGTAGAAAACATTCCAGACACCTGGCGATTCCGTGACGGCCTCGTGCGTCCGCATGTAACCCTGGACGATCCACGGCTGGCGTCCGACTTCGGTAACGATCCAGCCCGTTTGCAGAGCGATCACCGACAGCGGCCCGAGCAGTACCACCATCCGCAAAAACCATTTGCCAGGGGGCCAATCACGCTTGCGAATCCAATGGATGGCTGCCCACAGCCCGACCGCGATCATCAGCACACCAATCGCTACCATAATCTGAAAGGAGTAGTGGACGATCGGCACCGGCGGCCAATCCTCGCGAGGAAAATCGTTTAAGCCGACAACTTCGGCTGTCCAATCGCCGTGCGCCAGAAACGAAAGCGCGCCCGGTACCGGGATCGAGTAGCGTGTCTCTCGCGCTTGGGAGTCGGGAACGCCGCCGATGTGCAACGGGGCTCGCGTTTGCGTGACAAAGTGCCCCTCCATCGCGGCGAATTTGACTGGCTGTGACCGCGCAACCATTTTGGCAGCCCAATCGCCAACCAACGCTTGCACCGGAGCCAACGGAAGAGCCAACAGCAACCCCAGCGTCATCGCGCGGCGGTTATAAATCGTTTGGGAGTCCGTTGGGTGGCTGGCGGTTGAGTGGCTGGCCAGAATGCGCCAGGCGTAGAACGCAGCGACGCCAAAACCAGTGACCAGATAAGCGGCCAGGATCATGTGGGCGACTTGCGCTCCGGCTGCCTCATTGAACATCGCCGCCACCGGATCGATCTCCACGATTTGACCATCTTCGATGCGAAACCCGGCGGGAGTGTTCATCCAGGCGTTGGCCATCACGACAAAGAATGCCGAAAAGAACCCAGCGATTGCGATGGGCCAGCCGGTCAACCAGTGGATGCGCGGCGGCAATCGATCCCAGCCGTACAAATAGATGCCGGCGAAAATCGCTTCCAGAAAAAAGGCAAAGCCTTCCATCGTGAAGGGGAGTCCAATCACAGCTCCCCAGCGTCCCATGAACTCGGGCCACAGCAGGCCCAGTTCGAACGATAGTACCGTTCCAGTTACAGCACCGACGGCGAACATGACAAGAAACGCCCGCGACCATCGCCGCGCCAGCGTTCGCCACAGCTCATCACCCGTTCGCAGCCAAAGCCATTCAGCAGCGAGCATCAAGACAGGAAGACCGACGCCAAAACATGCCAGGATGATATGAAAGCCGAGGGTGAACGCCATCTGCAACCGAGCCGGTAACAGGTTCTCGGAAACGTCCGCAATGAGAAACAGTTCGAAAAGCGATACACTCGTCACGGCTAGTTGTTCCACACGCAAATTCCTGGTCTTCCTCGGACTTCTATAGCCAAACAAAACACGCCGCTCGACGCTAAAAAACGGCGTATCCGTTCACAGTGCCACAGACCTAGCCCATGAATTAGCGCGAAATCGGATCGTTTAACCGTCAGCCGTAGGCGTACGCGTTAGTGAGGGTATCGTACTTCGATTGGCGTACGCCTACGGCTGACGGTTAAACGTCCATGATAACGTTTTATGATAGCGTAAACGGGTACAACACGGCGGGCTACATTTCACGTTTGGCAGTTTGATTACGATCAGTTTAATCGATCGCCACAGGGGAGCTTAATTCACAACAGGTTGATAACTGGCCGTGAGTTTTAGTCAGGCACCGTTGGTATGCAAACGTTTCGTGGGTTTGCCTTCGGGCGTAACCAGTGGTTGTGCCGAAACCCTCGATGAGTGTTCGATCCAAAACCAGCCGCGCAAATCGCCCTCCTGGTAACCTGTAGCCGCGTCCTGTGGATAGAATTCGGCCAGTTCTGATTTTACCTCCTCCAAAATCTCGTCTTGAGGGCCATGGCAGAGAATACACGTGGACTGCAGCTTGATTGGCACCAGCGCACCAATCAGACTGTCACCCAAATCGAAAAATTGCGGTTCATTCGGTTGACGTTGAATGGCTGGTGCTGCCCAAGCAGGTGCCACGTTATTTGGGTTGCGGAGCTTGAGCGACGTGCGACCGATTTGCAGGTTGTGTTCGTTACTCACTTGCCGGGCGATTTCAGGAGCTTCTTGACTGCAAACACGAATTGCGGCTGCTGGGCCTTCGGTTTGTAGCACTTCCATTAACCGCCCTGACAGTCGGCCAAACAAATCGTCTTTGGCGGCCATGATGCTTGCGTGAGTATCCTCCGGCAGCTCGTCAAGTCGAATCGGCTTGGTCGGTTTGGTGGCCGTTGATTGATCCTCTCGAAACGAGCAGCCCCACACGGTTAGAAACACGGCAACCAATGCCAGTAACAACCGGACTGGAAAAGAAAACTCTCGCGATCGCATTCTGTTACTCATTGCTCAGCTTTCCAAGTTAAACTCATGGCCACTGTCATTTAAGCCCGTCCTTTCAACTGCAACAATGGGAAAGTGCAATGCGCCGCTTTCCAAATTTGCGTGTTGGCTTTCACCGGTGCGATTGGGCTGTGATTTGAGAACTTTTGGGATTTCCTGACTCAAGACAAACCCGCCCATCAATACCAGGAATACGGCAAACGTGGTCTGCAAAGCCTTTTGATTCATTTGGGTGCTCAACATTTTTCCCAGATAGGTTCCCACAATCCCAATCAACACAAACCAACCAATCGTCTCCCAATGCAGAACACCGCCCAATTCTGCCAGTACATCCAGATACTTGAAGAAACCGGTGAGCGATTTGGCCGCGATGATGATTAAGCTGGTGCCAACGGCGAGCCGCATCGGCAGTCCGCCCAGCAGCACCAAAGCGGGAATAATCAAAAAACCACCACCGACACCAACCAGCCCGGTGAGAATTCCCACCACAGTGCCCTCCAAGACAATCTTCCAAAGAGGATGGCGATGAGCAGGAACGTTCGAGGAGGTATCCTCTTGCGGTGCCTGTTGACGAAACATCATCCAAGCCGCCAGCAGCATCACAATGGCAAACAACACCAGTTGAACGGCATTCGGAACGTATTGGGCCAGCCACGCCCCACCATAGGTTCCCAACATGCCGGGCAGTCCGAAAAAAACCGCGCTTCGCCAATCGATCAGGCGAGCCAGCCCATAAGGGATTGCCCCTACCAATGCAATGGCTCCCACGATGCCCAACGATTCGGCGATGGCCGATTTGCCTTCATGGCCCAGCAGATAGACCAGGACTGGCACGGTCAAAATTGACCCGCCCGATCCCAGCAAGCCAAGCGAAAGGCCGATGAGCAATGCTCCGATGATTGTCCACACGTTAGGGGTTTCCTGTATTGAATGCCAAAATCAAGAACAATTGTCTAGTGTGGCAACTTCGGCTTAGCGTATGCGTAGGCGAACATTCCCAGCAAGGCTCCGCCCAATGTGGCCAACGCCATCCAGGCCCCAGCGCCAATCTGCGCGTAGATCGGCCCGGGACAAGCTCCGGTGATTGCCCAGCCTGCGCCAAACAGAATCCCTCCGAAAATGACTCCTTTGTGAAACGGCTTGGGTTTGTACACAATCGGTTGGCCGTCGATGGTTTTAATTCCCAAACGTTTTATCAGTTGCATCATCACGGCGGCCACAACGATGCCGGTGGTGATAATCAAGTACATGTGCGCCTCGCGAAACAGAAACATATCGTGAACTCTCTGCCAGCGGACGACTTCCGATTTGACTAACACGATCCCAAAGAAGGTGCCGACGAGTAGCACTCGCAAATAAGCTGCCAGTGTCATACCAGCAATCGACGAACTCTGATTGTTCGATTTGGCAGTTGTTCCAGAATTTTCGGTTGTTGTTTGAACGTTGGTGGCCATAAAGCCGACTCCTTTGAATGAATAAGTTTCAAGAAAATAATATTTCGTACCCGTTCACACGCTCATGTCTCTTTTAACCGTCAGCCGTAGGCGTACGCATTAGCTGAGGCATCGTGCTGCGATTCGCGTACGCCTATGGATAACGGCTAAACGCGGTTAAACGATAAAAACCGAAGTTGTTTTTCACTCGATCCTTATCCAAAAATCAAACTGCCCAATCCCCAGGTGACGGCCAAACCGCCGACGAAAAAGAAGATCGTCGCCACTAAACTGGGCCAACTGAGGTTGGCGATTCCAGTAATCGAGTGACCCGAAGTACAACCGCCTGCATAGCGTGCCCCGAACCCGATTAGAAAACCGCCAATGAGCAGTCGCACCATGCCGCCGATGCTTTGATACGAGGCCGGTAGAAATTCAACGGGCTGTGCCGACAACCAATGAGCCGCTGCATACCCCCCCAGTCCAATTCCCAACACGAAGACCAATGTCCATAAGCCATCTCGCCAATCGTAATCGCGCAAGTAAGCCGCTTTGCAACCCGGCGAGCACATCGCACCGATCTGCTGCAAACTGGTCGAGATCCCAAAAGCCTTTCCCGAAAGAATGAACAACAACGGTACCGTCAGTCCGACCAGTATGCCGGAAAACCACCACGGCCACGGCTGCATCAAAACATCAATCATTGTTTAGGTTCCTCAATCTAAAAAACAAGAATTCAGAAACGACGGTTCGTCCCTCAAGCCACGGGGCATTGAGCATTCCAGAACACAGCCTGTCCTTGGTTGGATGCCTCGTGGGTTCAGGCCACCGAATTTGGCCCGCACACAACGGACTGTTCCACGACAGGCAACCCATCGCTGGCCCAGGCATTGATCCCGCCCTTGAGATTGCTGACGTTCTTAACGCCCGCTGCCTTGGCGATGCTGGCGGCGATGGCCGAGCGTCCTCCGCTGCGGCACTGGAAGACCAACGTGCAATCGCCAGAGAACTTGGCAACCATCTCGGGCAAATTGGCCAGAAAACAGCGTTGAGCCTGCTCGATGTGACGTTCCCTCCATTCGCTATCACCGCGCACATCGATCAGCGTGACCTTGCCCTCTTGAACCTGTGCGGCAATTTCTTTTGGAGTTACCTCGGCGTAACTTTCCGTTCGCAACCCGGCGTCCACAACCTCTTGCCAGTCGAAATAGCCGTCGATCTGGTCGATGCCGATCTTGCGGAGGATGCGAACGGCTTCGGGCAAGTCCTTTTCACTGGAAATCAGACTCACTGGTTTCTCGTAATCCACCAGCCAGCCAGCCCAGGCCGCCAGGTACTTCAGCGGAATGTTGATCGTCCCCTTCACATGTCCGGCGGCGAATGCTGCGTCGGAACCGATATCGATCACCATCTGAGTTTGGCTCGCTTTGGTGACTTTTGCCGCATCCAACTTGGCGGGCAGCGGCCGATTGCCGATCACGTCAGGGCCAATCTTGTTCACTCGCTTCATGACGGCAAAATACTTGGGAGCCTCTGGCTGATCGGCCAGGATGTAGTCCACGAACTTTTGCTCGTCGTCAATCTGCAGACCCGGATTGAACATTTTCTCGTAGCCCACGGTGCTGGATGGGATTGCCCCCAGCCCTTTCCCGCAGGCACTCCCGGCACCGTGAGCGGGCCAGATCTGCAAATAGTCGGGGAGTTGTTTGAAACTATGGACAGATTGGAACAGAGCTCGCGCACCGGCCTCTGCCGTTCCGGCCATGGCCGCTGCCTTTTCGAGCAAGTCGGGTCGTCCAATCGAGCCCACAAAAATGAAATCACCCGTGAACAAACCCATCGGCTTGTCGGCACCACCTCCCTGGTCGGTCAGCAGAAAACTGACGCTCTCTGGCGTGTGACCTGGCGTATGGAGTGTCTTGAATTCGATGTTGCCGATGTGGAACGTGTCCCCATCCTTGAGCAATTGATGCGGGTAGTCCTTAGCGAACTCGTATTTCCAAGCGGCGGGGCCTTCGTCGGAGACATACAATTTTGCCCCATGTTGATCGGCCAGCTCGCGCGCGCCCGAAACGTAATCGGCATGGATATGCGTTTCGGCGACGGCCACGATCCGCATTCCCTCGGCCTTGGCAGCCGCCAAATACGGCCCGACGTCCCGCCCGGGATCGACCACAACGGCCTCACCGGTACGCTGGCACCCCACCATATACGACGCATGCGCCAGAGCCGTGTCATAAAAGTACTTCAGTAACATGAGTCAATCTCCTGCAAAAACTCGCTGCGTAGCACAATTGACCGGAACGCCGCCCGGCCGCCGGTAATGCCCTAAACCACCGGCTACAGATGGATTGATCCACCGCCAGAAA